>JBGAGP010000193.1:0-5648 GCA_044226685.1 Dongiaceae bacterium | reverse complement strand
TCGGCTGCTCGATGTCGCCCCAGGCATGCACCACGCCGCCATGCGGGTCGACCACGGCGATGCTGAGGCGGTGGCGGCTTTCCACCATCTGCCCGCGCCACACCTCGACCAGCACGGGCGAGGCGTCCTGCGGAATCTCGGTCCTGACCTCGCGGTCCATCACGGCTGCTCCTGATCTGCGGCCGCACCTTGCCGCCGGACGGGACGGGATGCAATAGACCCGGATAAGGCCAGCATCTGGACTTGCTCCGCGCCGCCGCCCTAGGATCGCCGACCGGGGGCGCAGCATATTGAAAGCCTATTTGCTTCTGACATTTTCGGCCGCCTTTCTGGCCTGGCAAGCGACACCCATGTCGGCCAAGGCCGACGCGCGCCATGACGTCGACGCCTGTGTGGCCACGCTCACGCAGGGGAAATGGGAGAAGTCGGTGGAATATTGTACCGGCGCCATTCAGTCGGGGCGGTTGAAGGAGTCCGACCTTGCAAGCGCGCTGAATGCGCGCTGCTGGGCCTACTTCAAGCTACAAAATTTCGAACTTGCGCTGGCGGATTGCAGCGAAGCCATCCGGCTCCTACCCGAAACCGCCGGGGCCTACTCCAATCGCGGCGCGGTCTACAGGGCCTTGGGCGATTATCCCAAGGCATTGCAGGACTACGACAAGGCCGTGCGCCTCGATCCCGACAGTGCCATTACCTACAACAACCGCGGTGTTGCCTACCTCAATATCGGACAATACGACCGTGCCATCGAGGATCACAGCCGTGCGCTGAGCCTCGATCCCGGCTTTGCCGGCGCGTACTACAATCGCTGCAATGCCTATCTGGCCAAGGACGACTATGAGCAGGCTATCGCGGATTGCAGCGAAGCTCTAAGGCTCAACCCGAGTTATGCCAAGGCCCTTGCCGATCGCGGCGCCGGCTATCGGGGTATGGGCGCGTATGACACCGCGATCCGGGACTTCAATGAGGCGTTGCGCCTCGATCCGGACGATGCGCTTTCGTATTGGCTGCGCGGCGTGGTGCATTTCTATCAGGGTGACTTCCCGGCTGCCGGAGCCGACATTGCCGCCAGCGTGGCGCGCGCCCCTGACGACTCCTTTGCCGCCCTGTGGCTCCACCTCATCAAAATGCGACAAGGCGAGACGGACTCGAAGGATCTCGCGGCGGCCTATGCCTCGATCGGATTCGACGCATGGCCTGGCCCGATTGCCCGCTATCTTCTGGGGCAGACCAACGAAGCCGAACTCGAAGCGGCTGCGGCTAGGTCCGGCCGGGAAATCCGCAAGTTGTCGATCTGCGAAGCGAAGTTCTTCATCGGCGAGCAGAATCTGGTCGCCGGGAACGGCGCGGCCGCGAAGCGGCGGTTTCAGGACGTGGTCGCGACCTGCCCGAAAGGCTCCATCGAATCTGCCGGCGCAGTGGCGGAGCTGGCGCGCATGGCTCAGTAGGAGGCGCCACGGCCTGGGACGTTTCGATCTTTTTCTCCCGCCACTTGCGGCTTGCGATCCGGCCGGCCGTCGATGCAACATCCGCGGCTGATGATTCGCTGACCACCGTTTTTGAGTGAACGTATTGCTTGGAGACATTTGATGCTGCGTGAATTGGCCGCCATGCCGGATGAGATCGAGGCGCTGATCCGGCGGGTGCCGGCGGGAAAGCTGGATTGGAAGCCGGAGAGCTGGGAGGGCATCCCGGGCGAGCGCTTCTCGGCGCTGGAGCAGGCCTGCCATCTGCGCGACATCGAGATCGACGGCTATCACCGCCGCTTCGGCCGCACCCTGACGGAAGAGCTGCCCGATTTGGCCTCGATCGATTCCTACGTGCTGGCCGAGATGCGTGACTATGCGGGCGATGACGCCTTGCGCGCCCTGGTCGCCTTCCGCGTCGCGCGGGAGGAGACGGTGGCGATGCTGGAGAAACTCACGCCCGCCGAATGGGAGCGCCGCGCCACCTTCGCCGAATACGGCGAAGTCTCGCTGCGCGGCCTGGCGCATATCCTGAGGAGCCACGATCTGCAGCACCTCGCCTGCCTGCACTGGCTGCTGGCGAAGCTGGCGTGAGGGCGCGGCGGTTGCGGCGGCTTCAGGCCTTGGTGTAGTCGGGGCCGCGGCGGGTCGGCAGGCCGTCGGCGAGTTCGATCCAGGGCAGCTTCTCTTCGATCGCGACGTGCAGGGTCGGTTGGAACGCCTCCGGCGCCTCCATCGCCGCGACGAAGAAGTGCATCATCCCGGACATGCGCGCCGAGCGGAACGAGATGGGCGACCCGCATGTCTCGCAGAAGCTCCGCTCGACGCCGGGGGACGAGTTGAAGATGCGCGGCTTCACGCCGGTCCAGCGCCATTGGCTGTCCGGCACGCCGATATAGGTCGTCATCGGCGCCGAGCATTGCCGCCGGCAGCTTTCGCAATGGCAGTGCACGCAGGACGCCACGGGCGGGTCGATCTCGAAGCGGATTGCGCCGCACAGACAGTGACCACGCATCGCACGAACCTCCACGAATCGGGACGCCGGAGGCTAGCATGAAAGGGCGCCCCGTCGCCGGGCCTGGTCATCCCGCTCGCGGGACCTGGGTAGCGGCGGGAGAGGTTCCGGCCTGCGCGGCGGCGGGACGGATTCCGGCGCCCCGGCCGGCCAGGGCGGCTTAGCTTGCAAAAGGGCCGGAGGCTGGCCTAGCTTCCGCCCTCATGAACGAACCCGCCACCCCCAGCGAACCCAGACCGCTCCGCGGCTATTTCGGTATCGGCGTCGAGGGCATCTCGAAGCCGATGAACCTGGGCGCCATCCTGAGGACGGCGCATGCCTTCCGCGCCAGCTTCGCCTTCGCCATCCAGCCGGCGCTGGACGTAAGCGAGCTGCTGCAATCGGACACCTCGATCGCCATCGAGAACATGCCGGTCCAGGTCTATCCGACCCTGGCGCAGTTCACCCTGCCGATGGGCTGCCGCCTGATCGGGGTCGAGATCACCGAGGACGCCATCGATTTGCCGAGCTTCAAGCACCCGACGGCGGCCGCCTATGTGCTGGGGGCGGAGCAGGACTCGCTGTCGCCGGAATTGACCCAGCGCTGCGACTACGTGGTGAAGATCCCGACCCGCTTCTGCGTCAACGTCTCGGTCGCCGCCGCCATCGTCATGTACGACCGCATGGTGAGCCTGGGCCGCTTCGCCGAGCGGCCGGTGCGGGTGGGCGGGCCGGTCACCCCCTTGGCCCAGCACAAGCGCGGCCTGCCGAAGTGGAAGCAGAAGCGCCTGAAGCCGGGTTGAGGCGGGGGTAACGCCGGGATGCGGTCGCCCACGGCAGGCGGGGCGTGATCCAAGTCACGGACGGGTCAGGGCTTTCCCTCTAACATCCTAGCGAGACTGGATTTTTACCGCCGTCTCGTGATAAACGGCCGGTCTGCCGGTGGAGAAGCATGAGAATATTTTCCCTGACCCTGGCGTTTTGCCTGTCTTTCCCGCTGTTTCTGGCGGCAGCGGGCGCATCGGCCCGCGCCGAGGAGATCGGCGCGTTCGGGGCCTGGTATGCAATGACGTCAGGCGAAGGCGGGGAAAAGCTGTGCTATGCGATCTCCGGGCCGCAGGTCTCGCTGGGCAAGATCCCGGATCGCGGCGAGGTCGGGCTGATGGTCACCCATCTTGACGGCGGCGCGGTCAGGGATCAGGTGAGCGTGGCGCTCGGCTTCGAGCCGAGCAAGAGCAAGGCGACCAAGATCAAGGTCGATACCGGCGGCAACATCAACATGCGGTTGACCGACGGCGACCGGGTGTGGATCCGCGAAGCCAGCCTGGACCGCAAGCTGGTGGCGCAGATGAAGAAGGGCGACAACCTGATCGTCACCGGGCTCAGCAGCAAGGGTGTCGCCTCGCAGGACACTTTCTCGCTGGACGGCTTCTCCAAGGCCTATGATGCGATCAGCGAAGCCTGCGGCGTGAAATAGAGAGACGGCTTTCGGACGATGAACGCGATGGACCAGGCGCAACCGGCGGCGATGCCGGAAAGTTCGACGCTGCCGGCGGAAGCCGGCGGGCGGGCGAACCTGATCGGCCTGTCGCGCGAGGAACTGGCGGCGACGCTGGCGGAGATCGGCCAGCCGGCCTTCCGCGCCCGCCAGCTCTGGCACTGGATCTATCACCGCGGCGCCACCGATTTCGCCGCCATGAGCAACCTGTCCAAGGATTTCCGCGCCGAGCTGGCGGAGCGCTTCACCCTGGCGCGGCCCAGCATCAGCGTCGACCGCCAGTCGATCGACGGCACCCGCAAATGGCTGCTGAAATTCGCCGACGGCCAGGAAGTCGAATCGGTGCACATCCCGGAGGAGGATCGCGGCACGCTCTGCGTCTCCTCCCAGGTCGGCTGCACCTTGACCTGCAAGTTCTGCCACACCGGTACCCAGCGCCTGGTGCGCAACCTGACGGCGCCGGAGATCGTCGCCCAGGTGATGAACGCCCGCGACGCGCTTGGCGAGTGGCCGAGCCCGCAGGAAGGCCGCCTGCTCTCCAACATCGTGATGATGGGGATGGGTGAGCCGCTCTACAATTTCGACAACGTGGCCAAGGCGCTGAAGATCGTCATGGACCACGAGGGCATCGCCATCTCCCGGCGCAAGATCACCCTGTCGACCGCCGGCGTGGTGCCGATGATCGAGCGCGCCGGCGCGGAACTCGGCGTCATGCTGGCAATCTCGCTGCATGCTGTCACCGACGAATTGCGCGACAAGATCGTGCCGATCAACAAGAAGTATCCGATCGCCGATCTGCTCCAGGCCTGCCGCAACTATCCGGGCCTCAACAACGCCCGGCGCATCACCTTCGAATACGTGATGCTGAAGGACGTGAATGACAGCCCGGCCGAGGCGCGCGCTTTGGTCAAGCTGCTGAAGGGCATCCCGGCGAAGGTCAACCTGATCCCCTTCAATCCTTGGCCCGGCGCGCCCTTCGAGCGCTCGACGCCGGAGCGCATCGCCGCCTTCAGCGACATCGTGTTCAACGCCGGCTATGCCAGCCCGGTCAGGACCCCGCGCGGCGAGGACATCATGGCCGCCTGCGGCCAGTTGAAGAGCGACAGCGTGAAACAGCGCCGCTCCGATCTGGACAAGGCGGAAGCTGCCCGCGCGGCTTCGTGACGGCCCTATCCCGCAAATTCCATCGTCGATTTGCCGCCGGTTCCGCCCTGGCGCTGCTGGCCTTGCTGTCGTCCGCCGCTCCGGCGCCGGCAGACACGCCGGGTGACGATGTCAAGGCGATGACGGATGCCTGCGCCAAGCCGATCTCGCCGAGCGACCAGGTGGTGGCCTGCACGCGGCTGATCGAAACCCGGCTGCTGCAGGGCAAGGACCTGGCCCAGGCGCTCTACCAGCGCGGCCTCGGCTATGCCGCGCTCGGGCAATACGACACCGCGATCCGCGATTTCGACCAGGCGCTGAAATTCGCGCCGGATGCCACCGATGCCCGCTTCAACCGCGGCGGCGCCTACGCCAAGCTCGGCAAGTGGAAGGACGCGCTCGGCGATTTCACCGCGCTGCTGGCCGAGGTGCCGAACGATCCCAACACGCTCTACGCCCGCGCCTGGGTCTATGCGCAGCTGGGCGAGGACGAGAAATCCATCGCCGACCTGGACGCGGTCCTGGCCCAGGCGCCGGACGATGTCGA
>JBGAGP010000015.1:0-49679 GCA_044226685.1 Dongiaceae bacterium | reverse complement strand
CGTGCTCCGTCACCTTGGCGCTGTAATAGGCCGCGACCGGGGCCAGAAGGTCAGGGCCGCTGCTTGCCATAGACCTGCCTGACGATCGTATAGGGGCGCTGCTTGGTCTCGGAGAAGATCTTGGCGAGGTAGATGCCGACGACGCCGATGAAGGAGATCACCAGGCCGCCCAGCAGCCAGATCGATGCCATAACCGACGTCCATCCCGTCGGCGGCTTGCCGAGAAAGGCCCAGACGACGACCAGATAGGCGATGTAGAGGATCGCGATCATGGAGATCGCCGCGCCGATGTAGAAGATGCCGACCAGCGGCGCGTTGCTGAACGAGGTGACCGAATTCACCAGCAGGGAGATTTTCCTTCCGAACGTATACGTGCTGTTGCCCCTGCTGAGCTTCTTGACGACCAGCGGGCGCTGCACGAAGCCGGTAATATACCAGAGCCCGGCCATGAAGACTTCTCGTTCCTTGTGGCACAGCAAGGCATCGACGAAGCGGCGGCTCATCAACCGCGCGGTCAGCAGGTTCTCGGGCAGCGCGAGGCCGGTGAAAGCCCTGAACAGGCGATAGAACCAAAGGCCGCTCCAGCGTTCGAGCAATCCACCCTTGCGCCGCTCCTGGACGCCATAGACCACGTCGCACGGGTCGTCCTGCATCCGTGCCGCGAAAGCGAGCAGGCACTCGGGTTCTTCCTCCAGATCGCTGTCGATCAGGAATATCCGGTCGCCGCTCGCCTGGGCGAGGCCGGTCATCATGGCCTTGTGATGACCGAAGTTGCGGGAGAGGTCGACCACCACGACATGGTCGTCGCTTTCGGCAATCCGCACGGCAAGGTCGAGGCTGTTGTCGGGTGAGCCGTCGTTCACCAGGATCATCTCATAGTCATCGCCGACAAGCTGCCGGGCGGCCGCAGTGGCCCGGCGATGGAACTCCGCGACATAGGGCGCCGATTGATAGAGCGTTGCGACGATGGATAGCTTCATGAGCGTACATGCCTCATGTAGCGGTGCGCGTCTTTACCGCAGTTGAACAGCAGATCGAGTATCGTGACCTCGTGGACGAAGTCGCCCCAGAGCTGTGGATATTCCGGATAACCGGCGTAGTCAAACCAGGCGACGGCGATGCCGCGCTCGGCGAACACGCTCTCCGAGAGGTAGCTCTTGGCGGCCGGCCCCGAGATGTAGGTCGTGCCGCCCGCCTGGACGCAGATATCCGCCAATCGCTCCGACTGGCCCTCGATCAGGTTGTAGTCGCCCGAACGGCTGATCCGTGTTCCGACGCCCAGGTATGCGCATATTGATCCGAGCAGCCGGGCATTCAGCCGGGAGAGATGGGTGTAGGATTCGGCGAGATAGAGCGGCTTGAGCCAGGCCGCGACCTCGTCGAAGTGCGGCGCGCGGCGATAATTGAGCTCCAGCGCCTTCCAATGGGCCACGGCCCAGCCGGGGCCGTCAATCAGGGTGTCCTTGATCTTCTGGTCGAACTTGCCCTTCACCTGCACGGGGACCGTCAGCCACTGAACGCCTTGAGAGGTCTTGATCCGGTTGCGGTTGCGCCAGTCATGCCGCGTGTATTGCACGTCGTCGTAGAGGACGAACTCGTCCACGGCGGCGATCAGATCGAAATAGCCTTTCCACGGGATGTAGTTGGATTGCAGGATGGCGACTTTTTTCATGGGCCAGCCGGTTTGGCCTTGAAGATCAGGTAGTCGGGGGCGGGCGAGTCCATCTGCTCGAAGTGATCCACGATATAGCCGAAGATGAGCGGGTGCGTGTTCCGGAAGCGCAGGTCTTCCCGCCCGTCAAGCGGCAGGTCGTAGACGAACGCGAATCCAGGCTTCGCCGCCTTCAACCGCTCGATCTCCGCCCGCTCGAAAGCGGGGGAACGGGGAAACAGCGCATAGATTTCCCACATCGGCGATTTGCGCTCCAGCAGCGCGTATGCGCCTGGCCAGAACGGGGCGGCGACGAAGCTTTGTCCGTCGGGAGCGTATTTGTCGGCCAGTTGGCGAAGCAGTGCAACGTCGCCAGCGATATTCGGCATGACGACCAGCTCGTCATCGGACACCTCGACACCGACGCATTGCTGGCCGGCGCGGCACTGCCAGCCTTCATGATAGACGTGCATCAGCCACAGGCTCGCCGCGCACATCGCGATGACCAGGGGCCATTTCACCCTGCCGCGCTGTCCGACGGCAAAAATCAGGCAGCCAATAAGCAGCGGAAAGATCGCCTGGGCGAGGGTGCCAATGGCGGCGCGCGAGAATGCCCGGTGCACATAGGGCAGGGCCATGAACGACGCCGCCACCAGGGCAGGAGAGGCTTGCCCGCCACGGAACCTCTGCCAGAACGCCCAGAGAACCGACAGCACGCCGAAGACGATGATGCCGATGAAAAGCAGCCCGATCACAACTCCGCGGATCGCCTGGTCCGGCGGCGCCGAGAAATCGACGCGCCACGGCCAGGGAACCGGGAGCGGAATGCCTGTGCTCTTGATTTCGAACAGGAAGTCGATGCTTTCCAAGATTGCATGCGCGAAGCCAGGCACCAGGAGCGCCATGAGAAGCATCGGCGCGTAGCCGGTGGCGACTCCCGCCGCCCAGTACGCGAGCGCCTTGACGAAGTGCGGCCCGTCGACCCGCGCGAGACTAAGCCAGAGAATCGCGCCGATGCTGCCGACGACGCCGTAGACGCCGTGGTTGCGTCCGAAAACCGCCACCAGGCCGACGCACAATCCGGCCAGGAAGTACCGTCGGCCGGTCGGGTTCTGGATAAGAAAGGCGAGTGCCCCGACCAGGAAGATCGACAGCGAAATGTCGACGTATTTGTGGCGGGGAAACATCCACAGCGCCAAGGTCACGGCGGACAGCAGCAGATAGAGCGGGTCCGGCCTTCTGGCGGCGCGGGCGATCCAAAGCAGGGCAACGGACACGCCCAGCGCCTCGAAGAGCGCCACGCTCGCGCGCAGCGCGATGATGCCGTTGTCGCCCCACAGGCTCATCAGCCCGGCCGACCAATAATAGCGGCCGGGATCGTACGCCATGAAATCGCGCATCGGCACTTCGCCCAGCATGACGCGTTGGACGCCGTACCAGAGGTACCCCTCATCCCACAGATCGAAGCCCTTGTCGCCGTCCCACAGGAAGAACCCGAGCACCACCAAGCTGGCGATGGCCAAGGCCTGCAGCAGAAGGGTGTTCTTGATCGGCATCGGATGAATCGGAGTCCCCAGGCGAGAAGAGCGCGAATTTATTCCGTGCCGAGGTCCCGCTGCCGGAGCAGGAACATGCCCTGTTCGCCGACCAGATTGGCCAGCCAATGGCCTTGGACGCGGATCGCCTTGCCCTTGTCGTCGATGGCCAGCGCCTTCTCGATCTCCACGTCCAGTTCTTTGCACAGGCCAACGAAATCGCTGATGGTGCAGAGGTGGATGTTCGGCGTGTTGTACCAGCGGTCGGGCAGGGCGGCGGTCTCCGGCATCCGTCCGACCCAGCCGAGATACCAGCGCACGCGCCAATGGCCGAAATTGGGGAAGGACACGATGGCGCGCTTGCCGATGCGCACCAGGTTCTCCAGCACCTTCCTGGGATCGCGGGTCGCCTGCAGGGTTTGCGACAGGATCACGTAGTCGAAGGCGTTCTCCGGATAGTCGGCGAGGTCGGTGTCGGCGTCGCCCTGGATGGCGGAGAGGCCGGCGGCGACGCAGGCGTTCACCCCCGCCTGGCTCAGCTCGATGCCGCGGCCGTCGACCTGCTTGAAATGCACCAGGTAGTCGAGCAGCGCGCCGTCGCCGCAGCCGACGTCGAGCACGCGCGCGCCGGGCGTCACCATGTCGGCGATCAGCTGCAGGTCGACGCGGATGCGCTGCGGGCGCGGCGCGGAGATGTCGTTGGGCGCCATGCTCAGCCGATCCCGCGCAATTCGGCGCTGCCGTCGAGGAAGCCGCGCAGCACCTTGAAGAACTCCGGCTCGTCCAGCAGGAAGGCGTCGTGGCCCTTATCGGATTCGATCTCGACGAAGCTGACATTGGCGGCGACGGCGTTTAGCGCATGCACGATGGCGCGGCTTTCCGAGGTCGGGAACAGCCAGTCGCTGGTGAAGGAGACCAGGCAGAAGCGCGTCCTGGTGTCCTTGAAGGCGCGCGGCAGATGCCCGCCGAACTGCGCCGCCAGGTCGAAATAGTCCATCGCCCGGGTGATGTAGAGATAGGAATTGGCGTCGAAGCGGTCGACGAAGATCGAGCCCTGGTAGCGCAGGTAGCTTTCCACCTGGAAATCGGCGTCGAAGCCGTAGGTGACAGCCTGGCGGTCCTGCAGGTTGCGGCCGAACTTGCGATGCAGCGCCGCCTCGGAAAGATAGGTGATGTGCGCCGCCATGCGGGCGACGGAAAGGCCGCGCGCGGGGTTGCTGCCCTCGCTCTGATAGGCGCCCTTGCGCCATTCCGGGTCGGCCATGATCGCCTGGCGGCCGACCTCGTGGAAAGCGATGTTCTGCGCCGAATGGCGCGCCGCGCAGGCGATGGGCACGGCGGCGAAGACGCGGTCCGGATAGGTCGCCGCCCATTGCAGCACCTGCATGCCGCCCATGGACCCGCCGATGACCGCGAACAGCTTGTCGATGCCGAGATGGTCGATCAGCCAGCTTTGCAGCCGCACCATGTCGCCGACGGTGATGACCGGGAATGAAAGGCCATAGGGCTTGCCGGTGGCGGGGTCGAGGCTGCTCGGCCCGGTGGTGCCCATGCAGCCGCCCAGCACGTTGGTGCAAATGACGAAGAACCGGTCGGTATCGATGGGCAGCCCGGGGCCGATCATGACCTCCCACCAGCCGGGTTTGCCGGTGATCGGGTGCCGGTCGGCGACGAACTGGTCGCCGGTCAAAGCGTGGCAGACCAGGATGGCATTGGACTTGTCGGAATTGAGGGTACCGTAGGTCTGGTAGGCGAGGGTCACCCCGGCCAGATCCACCCCGCAATCCAGCTTCAGCCGGCGGTCGCCAAAGAAGAGGCGCTTGCCGGGCAGGTCCGGCGCCGAGACGCCTGCTTGGCCGGGAACATGGGTGGAGAGCGAGGTCATCTTGCGGCGCAGCGCCTTAGTCGCAGTGGAGCACGATCAGTCGGCCCTGAACAAAGCCGCGAGGCCTTGAAGTGTCAATGTTTTCTTTGCTTTTCCCCCTTTGCAATTCGGCCGCCCCCGGACTATCACTGAGCGCCCAAAGCCGCCCCGTTCATGGGGCTTTCCGCAACCTTCGACCCCGTCCGGAACCCGCCCATGACCGGTCCCGACCAGCACCTTGCGGCGCAGCAGCGCGCGGTCCAGGAGCTCGGCGCCCTCCGTGCCGAGATCGATGCCGTCGACAGCCAGTTGCACGATTTGCTGATGCGGCGGACCGAGCTGGCGGTGAAGGTGGGCGAGGTGAAGGCCAAGGTGCAGCCCTTGGGCGGCACCCCGGCGGACGGCGCCAAGTTCATCCGCCCGGCGCGCGAGGCGCTGATCCTGCGCCGCCTGGTAGCGCGCCACCAGGGCAAGCTGCCCAAGGCCGTGATCCTGCGCATGTGGCGCGAGATGATCTCCGCCCTGCTGCAGGTCGAGGGGCCCTTTGTGGTCGCGGTGCAGGCGCCCAAGGGCGATACCGCGCTGTGGGACCTGGCGCGCGACCATTACGGCAGCCGGGTCAGGATCACGCCGCTCGCCGACACCAAGGCGGTGCTGGCCGCGGTCAACAAGGGCAAGGCCACGGTCGGCATCCTGCCGATGCCCAAGGCCGGTGAGCGTTCGCCCTGGTGGCCGGCTTTGGACGAGGCGGGTGGCAAGACGCCGCATGTGATGGGCCGGCTGCCTTTCGGCGACATCGGCAATGTGCGCGACCCCAAGGCCGAGGCCATGGTCATCGGCCGGGCGCCGAACGAGCCGACAGGCGAGGACCGTTCCTGGCTCGCCCTGCACCTGAACGCAGCGAAGCCGCGCCGCGCGGTGCTGGCGGCGGCCAAGGTGCTTGGTCCCGATCTGCGCCTCACCTTGGATCGTGCGCGGGGCAAGGAATGGCTGCTCGACATCGCCGGTTTCGCCGGCGACCTGGAAGACGAGCTCGGCCGGCTGTCGCGGGCGCTGGACGCGGAGATCCGCGTGCTCGGTTCCTATGCCGTGCCGCTGACCAAGGCGCTGCACGCCGACGCGGCGCGCCGCTGAATCGAACGAGGAACTGAGATCATGTCGCTGACCGTGCGCCCCGGCATCCTGGACATCGCCGCCTATGTTCCCGGCGATCATTCCCTGCCGGGGTCGGGACCGATCCATCGCATGGCCTCGAACGAGAGCGCGCTGGGCGCCAGCCCGCTGGCGGTCGCCGCCTATCGCACGACGGCGGACGAACTGCACCGCTATCCGGAAGGCACGTCCAAGACGGTGCGCGAGGCGCTGGGCCGTGCCTATGGCATCGCCGCCGACCAGATCGTCTGCGGCGCCGGCTCCGACGAGGTGTTGCAGCTGCTGGTGCGCGCCTATGCCGGCCCGGGCGACGAGGTGCTCTATTCGCAGCACGGCTTCCTGGTCTATCCGATCGCCGCCAAATCGGTCGGCGCGACGCCGGTGGCGGCGCCGGAAACCGATTTGCGCACCGATGTCGACGCGCTGCTGAAGGCGGTGACGCCACGAACCCGCATCTGCTTCGTCGCCAACCCGAACAACCCGACCGGCTCCTACATCACCAAGGCGGAGCTGGCGCGGCTGCGCGCCGGCTTGCCGGACAACGTGCTGCTGGTGGTCGATGCCGCCTATGCCGAATACGTCGACCTGCCGGACTACGATTCCGGGCTCGACCTGGTGAAGAGCCACGACAACGTGGTGATGACGCGGACCTTCTCGAAGATCTTCGGCCTCGCCGCGCTGCGCCTGGGCTGGGCCTATTGCCCGCCTGCAGTGGCCGACGTGCTGAACCGCATCCGCGGCCCCTTCAACGTGCCGGCGCCGGCCCAGGCGGCGGGTGCTGCCGCCATCGCCGACACCGCGCATACGGCGAAGGCCAAGGCGCATAACGATTACTGGCTGCCCTGGTTCGCCCAGCGGATGAAGGAGCTCGGGCTGCATACCTATCCGAGCGTCGCCAATTTCGTGCTGGTAAAGTTTCCGGCCGACCCGAAGCTGAACGCCGAGGCGGCGCTGAAATTCCTCAATGCGCGGCGCATCCTGCCGCGGCGCGTGGCGGCCTATGGCCTGCCCGATTGCCTGCGCGTCACCATCGCGGAAGAAGACGCGGTGAAGGCCTGCGCCCAGGCGATCGAGGACTTCGTGAAGGGAGCGGCGACGCAATGAGCGATCCCCTCTTCGACAAGCTCTGCCTCATCGGCATCGGCCTGATCGGCTCGTCGATCGCGCGGGGCGTCCGCCGGCACAACCTGGCCCGGACCATCGCCATCGCCGATGCCTCGGCCGAGGCCCTGCGGGAGGCCGAGGCCCTGAAGCTCGGCGACAGCTATCACGCCGACCCAGCGGCGGCGGCGCGGGACGCCGATCTGGTCATCGTCTGTGTGCCGATCGGGGCCTATCCCGCGGTCGGCCAGGCGGTCGCCCCTCACCTGAAACCGGGGGCGATCCTGAGCGATGTCGGCTCGGTGAAGCAGGCGGCGGTGCGCGACCTTGGGCCGTTGGTGCCCGAACACGCGCATTTCATTCCCGGCCATCCGGTCGCCGGCACCGAGCATTCCGGGCCGAAGGCCGGCTTCGCCGAGCTGTTCGAGGGCCGCTGGCACATCCTCACCCCGCCGCCCGGCACCGATGAGGGCGCGGTGGAAAGGCTCGCGGCCTTCTGGCGCGGCCTCGGGTCCAACGTCGAGATCATGGAGCCCAGCCACCACGACCAGGTGCTGGCCATCACCTCGCACCTGCCGCATCTGATCGCCTACACCATCGTCGGCACGGCCACGGGGCTGGAGGACAGCACCCAGCGCGAGGTGATCAAGTTTTCCGCCTCCGGCTTCCGCGACTTCACCCGCATCGCCGCCTCCAACCCGATCATGTGGCGCGACATCTTCCTCAACAACCGCGAGGCGGTGCTCGAAATGCTGGGCCGCTTCAGCGAGGACCTGACCGCGCTGCAGCGCGCCATCCGCTGGGGCGAAGGCGAGAAGCTGGAAGACTGGTTCACCCGCACCCGCGCCGTGCGCCGCTCGATCATCGATGCCAAGCAAGCCTGAGCCGGGCGGGTCCGACCGCAAGCGCTGCGCCGGCATGGCCGAGGTGCGCGTCGAGATCGATGCGCTCGACCGTGCCATCGTCGCCTTGCTGGCCGACCGCCTGCACTACATCGACGAGGCGGCGCGGCTGAAGCAGCGCCGCGACCAGGTGCGCGACGAGGCGCGCATCGCCGATGTGCTGGCGAAGGTGACGGCGGAAGCGAACCGCCTCGGCGCCGATCCCGCGGTGGTCGCCGCCGCCTATCGCGCGCTGGTCGAAGCCTCCATCGCCCACGAGTTCGACGCCTTCGACCGCAAGGGCACATAGCCGTGGCCGCCAGCGCGACAACCGGCACGCCTGGCTTCGCGGTCGTCATCTGCACCTACAAGCGGCCCCGATCCCTGGCGCGTGCCTTGTCGTCCCTGGCGGCTGCCGCGCCGCCGCTGCGGGCCGCCTGGCGTGTCGCGGTGGTAGACAACGCAGATTGCGCCGAGACCCGCGCCGTGGCGGCGGCGTTCCGTGACCGGCTGCCGCTGGAGATATTGATCGAGCCGCAGGCCGGGCTGTCACGCGCGCGCAATGCCGCCGTGCGGATGCTGGACGTGGACTATATCCTGTGGACGGACGACGATGTCACCGTGGATGCGGGCTGGCTGCGCGCCTACGAGGCAGCCTTCGAGGCCTTTCCCGATGCCGCCTATTTCGGCGGGCCGGTGGATTTGCACTTCGAAGGCAAGCCGCCCGCATGGCTGCCGGGCGCGCTGCCGCTGATCGCGACGGCCTTCGCGCAGCGTTCGGCGACTCCCGGGCTGGGTCCGATCGGCGATGACCCGGGCCGGATCCCGTTCGGGGCCAACATGGCGATTCGCGGAGCCGAGCAAAGGGCGCATCGCTATGACGCGCGGCGCGGCCGCCAGCCAGGCGCGCGGCTGCTGAGCGGCGAGGAGAGCGAGGTGCTGTCGAAGATCCAGGCGGCCGGCGGCATCGGAATCTGGGTGCCGGGCGCGCAGGTCACTCACTGGATCCCGTCCGACCGGCAATCGATCGCCTATCTGCGGCGCTACTACGAAGGCCGGTTCTATTCCAGGGCGCAGGCGACGCCGCCGGAACAGTTGCCGCCAGCGCCGCATCTTTGGCGGGACCTGCTGCGGAGCGAGCTGTCCTACCTGCGGGGGCGCCTGACCCGGCGGCCGGAAATCTGGGTGACGGCGTTGAAGAAAGCCTCCAAACTGCGCGGCATCCTGGCGGCGCGCCGGGAGATTGGCGCGCGCGGCGGCTGAAGAGGCGGCAAGTGGCGCGACAGCGTGTCCTGGTGATCGGTCTCGACGGCTATGAGCCGAGCGTCGCGGCGCGGCTGATGGCGGACGGCCGCATGCCCCACCTCAAGGCGCTGGCGGCGCAATCCGCGACCGTGGCGCTCGATCATGGCGAGGCCAAGCGCACCGGCCTCGCCTGGGAGCATGTCAGCCTGGCCCGCGCGCCCGCGGCCTATCAACGCCACGCCGCCGTGCGGCTCGATCCCGCAACCTACCGGGCGGTCCAGTTCGGCACCCAGCACAAGCCGTTCCTGACCGATCTCGCGTTGCGCGCGGTGATCTTCGACGCGCCCTATTTCGACCTCGCCGCGGCACCCAACTGCCAGGGACTGGTGAGCTGGGGGGCGCACGATGCCGGCATCGCGCCGCATTGCGCGCCCGCCGGCCTGGACCAGGAGATCGCGGCGCGGTTCGGCCCCTATCCGGCGACGCCCTACATCTACGGTTTCGTCTGGCCCGACGCGGCCGAAGCGCGGGCGATGGCCGATGCGCTCGTCAAGGCGGTCGAGGTTCGGGCACGGATCGGCCTCTGGATGCTTAAGGAGCGCCTGCCCGAATGGGATCTCGGCCTGCTGGTGGTGAGCGAGTTCCATTCCGCCATTGAGGCCCTGTGGCACGGCTGGGACGAGACGCATCCGCTGCACAACCTGCCCTCCGCCGCGCCGGCACGCGACGGGATCGTCGGTGTCTACGAGGCCTTCGACCGCATGCTGGGCGAATACCGCGCGGCACTGCCCGATGTGGAGCTGGTGCTGTTCTCCATGCATGGCATGGGCGCCAACGATTCCGACGTGCCGACCATGCTGCTGCTGCCGGAGCTGCTCTACCGCTGGAGCTTCAGCGCGCCGCTCTACCAGCGGCGCAAGGACTGGTCGGTCGCACCCGACGCGGTGCCGATGATGGGTTCCAGGGAGATCTGGTCGCGCGCCGTACGTGGCTGCATCCCCGTGAAGTTCGAGGGAGCGGAGCGTTGCAAGATCGACTGGATGCCGGCATCGCTCTACCGCCGCTTCTGGCCGCAGATGCGCGCCTTCGCGCTGCCCTCCTATTACGACGGCCGTGTGCGCATCAACCTGAAGGGGCGCGAGGGCCACGGGCTGGTCGAGCCGGCGCAATACGAGGCGACGCTGGACGAGATCTGCGACGTGCTGCAGGCCTGCCGCAATCCGCGCGACGGCGCGCCGGTGGTGCGCGGCCTGCAGCGTCCGGTCGCCGCCGACCCGCTCGCGGCCGACCCGACCCAGGCGGACCTGGTGGTGCTGTGGCAGGGCGCGCCGCTCGCCTTCTTCCACGATCGCTTCGGGCTGATCGGCCCGGCACCCTACCGGCGCACCGGCGGACATTCCGGCGGTCACGGCATCGCCTATCTCACCTCGCCACGGATGGCGCGCGGCACGAATGCCGTCGCCAGTTCCTTTGACGTGATGCCGACCGTGGTCGACCTGCTCGGCCTGCCGGTCCCGCCGGGGCTCAGCGGCCACAGCCTGCTGGCGCCGCCGCAAGCCCAGGTCGCCGCCGCGAGCTAGTCGCGGCGCAGGCGCACCTGGCGCCGATCCAGGATTCCGATCGCCACCGCCGGCATTGCTTCGCGCGCGGCCATCACGCGCGGCGGCACATGGAAGCCATGCTTCCTTGCATCCCGTGGCGTGGTGCGGAACTGCGCGACGATTGCCCCAATCGTGCTCCGTTTGATGCCGGACACGAAGGTCCCGATCTCGGTCTGCCAGAGCCGATTGCCGATCCCGGTGTTCCAGCGCATGCCTTCGCTCCTTTTGCGGATGTCCACGCATGTATCGCCGGCGACTGTGTCGGATGCTGGGCAGGCTGGCGGCATGCGCGTGGTGGAATCGGGACATCGGTTGACAGCGGAGCTGGGTCCGGCAAGGATGGCTCCGCTGCAGTAGGGCGCAACGGCACCAGGCCGGAGGGGCAAAGCCCACCTACGAGACGTCAACCCGGATTGCGCCCATGCCGAGTCTCGAAAACCTCAAGAAACAGGCAAAGCTCGTCTTGCGCTGGCATCGCGCGGGATATCATCCCGTCGCGGCGCAGATCCGCGCCTTGCTTCCGCGCTTTCACGGCCTGACCGACGCCGAGATCCTGGCGCTCCCGTTCAAGCTCGGGGACGCGCAGGAGCTGGTCGCGCGACAGGCGGGATTTGCGGGCTGGGCGGCCCTCAGAGAAGGACTGATCGACATGCCCAAGCGTGACATTTCGACTTCGCCGGAGCCCCGCCTTGTCGGGGCCGAACCGCAACTCTTTGTCTCGGATGTGCAGGGGTCCTGCGCTTTCTATGGCGCAAAGCTCGGCTTCACCGTGGCTTTCGTCTATGGCGATCCGCCCTTCTACGGTCAGGTGGTTCGTGACGGCGCCAGGCTGAACCTGCGCCGGGTGGAGGCGCCGGTTCTGGACAGCGCGCGCTGCATACGGGAGGACCTGCTCTGCGCGACGGTGACCTTGGACAGCGTCGACGGGATCAAGGCGCTCTTCGTGACCTATCAAAGCGCCGGCGTGCCATTCCATCAAACGCTCCGGCAGGAACCCTGGGGCGCGCGGACCTTCATCGTGAAAGATCCCGACGACAATCTGCTGCTCTTCGCGGGGCCTTCGGAATAGCCGTTCGGCCGCTCGATTGTTTGACCGGCGGCAAACGGTTCCTGACTGACGATGTCCACGCCTGCTGCCATGGTGCCGCGATCCAGACGGAGCGCGGAACATGACGAGGGACACGGCCGGCAGCCGCAACATGACGGTGGAACTGGCGCTGCTCGCCTTGCTGGCGACGGTCTGGGGCGCCTCCTACAGCTTCATCAAGGTGGGGGTGGAGACGATCCCGCCGATCAGCTTCATCGCTGCGCGCACGCTGATCGCGGGCGGGCTGCTGTTCCTGGTCCTGATGCTGCGTGGGGTCAGGCTGCCGCGCGACCCGCAGATCTGGGGCTATTTCGTGGTGCAGGCCTGCCTCAACAGCGTGCTGCCTTTCACCCTCATCGCCTGGGCGGAGCAGGAACTGGATGCCGGCCTCGCAGCCATCCTGAACTCGACCACGCCGATCTTCACCTTCCTGCTGACCGTGCTCATCACCCGGCATGAGTCGGCCAGCGCCCGCAAGCTGTTCGGCGTCGTCGCCGGCATGGCCGGGACCTGCCTGATCATCGGCCTGCAGGCGCTGCAGGGGATGGGCGATGCGCTGGTCGCGCAGCTGGCCATCGTCGCCGCCACGATCTCCTATGCGGGTGCTGCGATCTGGGGCAAGCGCTTCCATGCGCTGGACCCGATGGTGCCGGCTTGCGGGTCCATGCTGAGCGGTGCTGCGGTGCTGGTGCCGGTGAGCCTGATCGTGGACCGTCCTTGGCAGCTGACGCCCTCGACGGGCTCGCTCTGGGCGCTGCTCGGCCTCTCGGTCATCTCGACGGCACTCGCTTTCGTGCTGTTCTTCCGCCTCCTGCGCACCCTGGGCTCGGTCGGCACGACGGCGCAGGCCTATCTGCGCGTGCCGGTCGGTGTCGCCATCGGCGTGGTCTTCCTCGGCGAGACGCCCAGCTCGACGGCGCTGATCGGGCTGATCTGCGTGGTGGTGGGGGTGATGGCGATGACCTTGCCGGGACGGAAGCGCCCGGCGATCGCCTGAGCTTTATTCCTTCACCGCCCCGGTCATCGACGAGACATAGTGCTCGACGAAGAAGGAATAGAGGATGACGACGGGGAGCGAGCCGATGAGGGCGCCGGCCATCAGCGAGCCCCATTCATAGACGTCGCTGCGTACCAGCTCGGTCAGCACGCCGACCGGCACGGTCTTGTTCTCCGAGGACTGGATGAAGGTGAGGGCGTAGATGAACTCGTTCCACGACAAGGTGAAGGCGAAGATGCCGGCGGAGATCAGGCCCGGCACCGCCAGCGGCAGCACGATCTTGGTCAGGATCTGCCAGCGGCTGGCGCCGTCGATCAGCGCGCATTCCTCCAGCTCGTAGGGAATCGAGCGGAAATAGCCCATCAGCAGCCAGGTGCAGAACGGGATCAGGAAGGTGGGGTAGGTCAGGATCAGCGCCATCCGGGTGTCGTAGAGGCCGAGCTTGAACACCATGACGGCGAGCGGAATGAACAGGATCGACGGCGGCACCAGATAGGCCAGGAAGATGGCAAGCCCGATCGAGCGCGACCCGCGGAAGCGCAGCCGCTCGATGGCATAGGCGGCGAAGACCGAGGCGACGAGCGACAATGCGGTGGCGGCGACCGAGATGATGACGGTGTTCCACAGCCAGCCCGGATAGGAGGTCTCGAACAGCAGGTATCTGATGTGGTCCAGGGTCGGCTCGACCACCCAGAAGGGGCTGAAATTCTTGTAGTCGGTGAGCTCGTTGTTCGGCTTCACCGCCGTCACTGCCATCCAGTAGAACGGGAACAGCAGCACGAAGCAGAACACCGCCAGCGGCAGGTAGACCGTCACCAGCCGGCGCGGCAGGTTCTGCAGATATTCCATGCCGCCTTCGTCGCCAGCGCGATTGGTTTCCTCGGCGAGAGCCATGCTATTCGCCTCCGCCCTGCTGCCAGCGCCGGCGCTGCAGGCCGAAATAGCTGAACAGGATCGCCGCCAACAGGAAGGGCACCATGGCAACGGCGATGGCGGCCCCTTCGCCCAGCGTGCCGCCGGAAATGCCGCGCTGGAAGCTCAAGGTCGCCATCAGGTGCGTGGCGTTCACCGGCCCGCCGCGGGTCAGCACATAAATGAGCTGGAAGTCGGTGAAGGTGAACAGCACCGAGAAGGTCATGACGATGGCGATGATGGGGGTGAGCAGCGGCAGCGTCACGTAGCGGAAGCGCTGCCATGACGTGGCGCCGTCGAGGGTCGCCGCCTCGTAGAGCGAGGGCGGGATGGTCTGCAATCCCGCCAGCAGGGTGATGGCGATGAAGGGAATGCCGCGCCAGACATTGGCGGCGATGACGGAAGCCCGCGCATTGGTCGGATCGCCGAGGAAATTGATCGGCTGGTCGATCCAGCCGAACTCCATCAGCACCCAGGAGATGATCGAGAACTGCGCGTCGTAGATCCACCAGAAGGCGATGGCGGACAGCACCGTCGGCACCACCCAGGGCAGCAGGACGATGGCGCGGAAGAACGCCTTGAACGGCAGCTTCTCATTGAGGATCAGCGCCAGCCAGAGGCCCAGGGCGAATTTCAGTGCCGAGGCGGTGACGGTGTAGAGCAGCGTGTTGAACACGGCGAGCCAGAAGACGCTGTCCGACCACAGGTATTCGTAGTTCTCCAGGCCGATATAGACTCCGGGGCGGCCGATCCGCTCGTCGGTGAAGCCGAGCCAGACGCCGAGGCCGAGCGGATAGGTCAGGAACAACAGCAGCAGGACCGCCGCCGGCAGCATGAAGACGAAGCCGAGGGCGCCGCGGCTCTCCTGCAGTCGCGTGAGCAGCGGCCGCGCCGGGACGCGGATCAATGCGGATGTGTGGGCCATGCAAGAGCGCGGAAAGACCGGGGCCGGCGGGCGATCCGCCGGCCCCGATGCCCGTCAGACCCGGTAGTAGCGGTTGGCGCGCTTCTCGGCGCGCTCCATCGCGTCCTTCGGCGATTGCTGGCCGGTCACCGCCTCGGCGAACATGTCGACGAGGACGTAGTCGGCCATCACCGCCGCCGAGGCATAGCCGAGCGGCCCCGCATAGCCGTTCGGCCGCAGCGTCTCCGAGACCTTGGAGTAGGGCGCATTGTTGGGATCCGCCGTCCAGATCGGGTTGCTGGCGTAGGATTTCAGCGTCTGGCAGCAATAGCCGGCGGACTTGGTGATCCAGTCGCCCATCTGCGCCTCCTCGAACATGAAGCGCAGGTACTCGCGCGCCGCGTTCGGGAACTTGGTGTATTTGAAGATCACCGCGCTGGTCACCTGGAACAGCTCGACCGACTTGCCCACCGGGCCGATCGGCAGGCTGGTGGTGCGGGTGTCGTTGGCGATGTCCTGCAGCTTCGGATCGTTGCGGGCGGTGTAGTAGGCCGAGATGCCGTTGGCGATCACCGACAGTTCGCCAGCCAGGTAGGCGCGGTTGTTGTTGACGTCGAGCCAGCCCTCGGTGCCCGGGATGAAGGTCTTGTAGAGCTCCATCGCGTATTCGATGGCCTTCATCGTCTCCGGGCTGTTGATGGTGACGTTGCCGTTCTCGTCGACCATCTTGCCGCCGTGGCTCCACAGCAGCCAGTGGGCATAGTTGTTGCCGTCGCCGACGCCATGGCCGTGGGTGAAGCCGACCGGGTGGCCGGTCTTCTGCAGGGCCTTGCACAGCTCCAGGAAATCGTCGGTCTTGGTGGGGAACTTCGACCAGCCGGCTTCCTTGACCCAGCTTTCGCGATAGACGATGGCGTTGCCGATGGTGGCCAGCGGCAGGCCGACCATCTTGCCGTCGCGCGTCGCGTAGTCCTTCGGCCCCTGGTACCAGCCGCCGTATTTGCCGCCGAGATAGTCGCCCAGCTCGGTGACGTCCATCAGCTTGTCCGGGTACTGATGCGGGTCGTCGAACCAGACGAACATCAGATCGGGGCCGGAGCCGACATTGGCGGCCACCGCCGCCTTTGGCCGGATGTCCTCCCAGCTCTCCTTGTCGACGCGCACCTGCACGCCGGTCTGCTCGGTGAACTTGGCGGTGTTGGCGAGCCATGATTCCTCGTCGCCCTTCACGAAGGGCGACCAGCGCAGCAGGCGCAGGCTGGCGCCCTCTTCCGGCTTGTAGGTGAGGTCCGCGGCGGCGGCGGGCCGGCGGCCGATCAGGCTTGGGGCCATGGCGCCGGCGGCAAGGCCGGCCGTGGTCTTGATCACATCGCGTCTGGTGAACTTCATGGTCGCTCCTCCTTATTGGCTTTGGTTTATTAGGAAAGCCGCTTCCCGGATTCGCCATCGAACAGATGGACGAGGCCCGGTTGCGGCTTCAGGCCGATCTTCTCCCCCGGTTTGAACAAGTGACGCTCGCGGAACATGGCAACAATCTCTTCGCCGCCGGAAAGGCGCGCATTGACCTGGACCTCCGGCCCGGTCGGTTCGACCACGACGACCTCGGCCGTCATGCCGCCGTCGCCCAGCATCAGGTGCTCCGGCCGGATTCCCAACGTCACGCTGGTCCCGTCGCGCACGGGCTCGGCAAGGTCGAGCGGAAGCCGCCAGCCGTCGCTGCCGACGAAGCTCGGCCGTCCGTCATTGGCAATCCGCCCGTCGATGAAGTTCATCGCCGGAGAGCCGATGAAGCCGGCGACGAACCGGTTGCCCGGCTTGTCATAGAGTGCCAGCGGCGCGCCGATCTGCTCGATGCGGCCGTCATGCATGACGACGATCTTGTCGGCCATGGTCATGGCCTCGATCTGGTCGTGGGTAACGTAGACCGTGGTTGTCTTCAGCCGCTGGTGCAGTTCCTTCACCTCGGCGCGCATGGCAACGCGGAGCTTGGCGTCGAGATTGGACAGCGGCTCGTCGAACAGGAAGACCTGCGGATCGCGGACGATGGCGCGACCCATGGCGACGCGCTGCCGCTGGCCGCCGGACAATTGCCGCGGGTAGCGGTCGAGATACTTGGTCAAGCCAAGGATCTCCGCCGCCTGGCCGACGCGGCGGTCGATCTCGTCTTTCGGCGCGTTCTTGAGCTTCAACGAGAAGCTCATGTTGTCGGCCACCGTCATATGCGGGTAGAGCGCGTAGTTCTGGAACACCATCGCGATGTCGCGCTCCTTGGGCGGGACATCGTTGACCACGCGGTCGGCAATGCGAATCTCGCCGCCGGTGATGCTTTCCAGCCCCGCGATCATGCGCAGGAGCGTAGATTTGCCGCAGCCGGAAGGCCCGACCAGGATGACGAATTCGCCGTCTGTGATGTCCACCGAGATGCCGTGCAGGATTTGCACGGCGCCGAATGCCTTGCGCACATCGCGTATCTCGACTGCTGCCATTCGGCGGACACCTCCCGTCTGCAAGCTCTCTGCGGAGCTTTTGGAGGGACGACTATAGTGGCCTGAAAGCATGGCGCAACAATTTCGCCATCAGTCGGATCAATGTTACGTAATCATCGCTGCATTCGTGCGGATTTTTCCGCAGATGCGCTGCGATGCGCGCGCGATTGCCTGCTAAATGTGCAATGACAAGCTTGTCATTGCATTGCAGCACGGGAAGCGCTCGCACTTTCGTGCGCGACTCACTGCGACGCGCGCCATCCGCAGGCCTTGAGCGCCACCTGCATATGCGGCGGCGGCTCCGCCGCGACGACAATCGGCGGCTTGTTCTTGGACAGCGGGATGACGACCGCGCGCGCATGCAGGTGCAGCGGCGCCTTGCGCTGCTCGGCCGTCAGGTCGCCATACATCGGCTCGCCGAGGATCGCGCAGCCGAGTTCGGCGCAATGCACGCGGACCTGGTGGGTGCGGCCGGTTTCCGGCTTCAGCTCGAGCCAGGTGAGGCCGTCGCCAGCACCCATGACGCGGTACCGGGTCGCAGCCGCCTGGCCCTTGCGGTCGACCACCATGCGCCAGCCGCCATCCCGGCGCGTGGTCTTCAGCAGCGGCGCCTCGATGCGGCCTTCCGCTTCGGGCGGGCCGCCCACCACCACCGCCCAATAGGTCTTGTCGATCTGGCCCGTCTGGAACAGCTTGCCGAGCTTGGACAGCGCCTTGCGGTGGCGCCCCAGGATCAGGCAGCCGGAAGTGTCGCGGTCCAGCCGGTGGGCCAGGGCCGGCGGCTCCCGCAGCCCGAAGCGCAGGCCGTCGAAGCATTGCTCCAGGTTCGGGCCGCCGCCAGGGCCGGCATGGACCGGCAGGCCGGCCGGCTTGTCGATGACCAGGATCAGGCCGTCGCGATAGAGCAGGCGGGCCTGGATCGCGGTTTCGGAGAGGGGCGGGGGGGATTTGGCTTTCGACATGCCCCTTCATAGCCGCGCTTTAAGGCAGTTTCAAAGAATCGGGCTGAAATTCCCCCTGAAGTCCGCTTCGAAGGCTCTGGCCTGACAAAGGCCGCCGGACTTATTACAAATGGGGCGAAGGGGAGCCTCGGTGCAGACCTATCCGCGCGATCTCAAGGGGTATGGCGAGACACCGCCACAGGCCGATTGGCCAGGCGGGGCGCGCATCGCCGTGCAGTTCGTCCTCAACTACGAGGAAGGCGGCGAGAACTGCATCCTGCATGGCGATCCGGCCTCGGAGACCTTCCTCAGCGAGATCATCGGGGCACAGCCCTTCGCGGGCGCCCGGCACATGTCGATGGAATCGATCTACGAGTACGGCGCGCGCGCCGGGGTCTGGCGGCTGCTCGATTTGTTCAGGTCGCGCGGCGCGCCGCTGACCGTGTTCGCCGTGGCGATGGCGGCCGAGCGTCACCCGGGGGTGATCGAGCGCGCCCTGGCCGACGGCCATGAGATCGCCAGTCACGGCCTGCGCTGGATCAACTATCACGGCGTGCCGCTCGAGACCGAACGGGCCCACATGGCGGAGGCGATGGCGATCCTGACCCGGATCTGCGGCGCGCGGCCGCTCGGCTGGTATACCGGCCGCACGTCGGAGAACACCCGGCGCCTGGTGGCCGAATATGGCGGCTTCCTCTACGACGCCGACGACTATTCCGACGATCTGCCATTCTGGAGCAGGCTAGCCCCGGGACCGCATCTGGTCGTTCCCTACACGCTCGACGCCAACGACATGCGCTTCGCCGCGGCGCAGGGCTTCAATTCCGGGGACCAGTTCTTCGCCTATCTGAAGGATGCCTTCGACACGCTCTACGAGGAAGGCGCCACGGCGCCGAAGATGATGTCGATCGGGCTGCATTGCCGGCTGGTCGGCCGGCCGGGCCGGTTCGCCAGCTTGAAACGCTTCCTCGACTATGTTCTCAAGCACGACAAGGTCTGGGTCTGCCGGCGCGTCGACATCGCCCGCCACTGGCATGCCCGGCATCCCTATCAGCCACAGGTGCAAGCATGATCGCAGCCGAGCAGCCCACGCCGCCTTTCGGCAAGAACCTGGTCAACCTGGCCGACGCCCGGCTCGGCGCCGAGGCGATCTACGCCACCGACGATTTCTTCGCGCCGAAGGAGCGCATGCTGAACCCGGAGCCGGCGGTCTTCATCCCCGGCAAATACGACGAGCACGGCAAGTGGATGGACGGCTGGGAATCGCGCCGCAAGCGCGGCGAGGGCCATGACCACGTGGTGGTGAAGCTGGGCCTGCCCGGGGTGATCCAGGGTGTTGACATCGACACCAGCCATTTCACCGGCAACTACCCGCCGGCGGCCTCCATCGAGGCCTGCTTCCTCGACGGCGAGCCGGGCCACGGCACGGAATGGAGCGAGATCGTGCCGGCGACCAAGCTGCAGGGCAACGCGCATCACTTCGTCGCGGTCGCGGATACGCGGGCCTGGACCCATCTGCGCCTCAACATCTATCCGGACGGCGGCGTCGCCCGGCTGCGCGCCTATGGCCGGGTCGCGGTCGATTGGGACAAGATGGACCGCAAGCAGCTGGTTGACCTCGCCGCCGTGGTCAATGGCGGTCGCGCCATTGCCTGCAGCGACCAGCATTACGGCTCGCCCATGCAGGTGCTCTATCCCGGCCGCGGCATCAACATGGGCGACGGCTGGGAAACGCGCCGCCGGCGCGAGCCCGGCAATGACTGGGCGATCTTCGCACTGGGGCATCGCGGCCGGATCCGCAAGATCGAGGTCGACACCGCGCATTTCAAAGGCAACTATCCCGACCGCTGCTCCATTCTCGCGGCCGAGGTGAAGGGCGGCACGGAGGACTCCCTGGTGACGCAGTCGATGTTCTGGCGGGTGCTGCTGCCGGAGCAGAAGCTGGAGATGGACCGGCCGCACCAGTTCCAGAAGGAGATTGCCGACCTGGGCCCGGTCACCCATGTCCGGTTCAACATCATTCCGGACGGCGGGGTCAGCCGGCTCCGGCTGTTCGGCGAGTTGGCGTAGGGCCAGATCGGTTTGAGGTGAAGCGATGTCGCATTTCCGAGTTCCCATCCGGCCGCTGATGCGCGACGCCTTCCAGTACTACGGCGACGTGGTCCAGGTGGCGGAAAGCCCGCATTACTCGATCAACCAGGGCTGGGCGGAGCGCTATGCCGATCTCGCCAGGCTCGACCTCAACGAGAATGGCGGCCGTCCGAGCCTGGGCCTGGTGCGCGCGGAGCCGCGCCCGATGCCGATGCGGATCAAGATGCTGGAGCGCCATCCGCTGAGCAGCCAGTTCTTCATCCCGTTGGCGCCGCGCCCGTTCCTGATCGTCGTGGCGCGTCCGGGCCACGCGCCGAAGCCGGAGGATCTGGTCGCCTTCCGCAGCGTTGCCGGCCAGGGGGTCAACTATCATCGCGGCGTCTGGCATCACCCGCTGATCGCCTTGGACCAGGCCACGGACTTCCTGGTCGTCGACCGCCGCGGCGAAGGCGAGAATTGCGACGAGATCGAGTTCAAGGCCCTGGAAATCTGGGTTGGCGAGCAGGACTGAGGAGCCGGGGTTGCAGGAATTGACATTCTCTCCGCGCGGTGCGGGCGTCGAAGTCGCCGGCCTGCCCGATCCCGCCCTTGCCGAGGTGCTGAGCGACGATGCCCTGGCTTTCCTGGTGGAGCTGCAGCGCCGGTTCGGCCCCGAGAGGCTGCGCCTGCTGGAGGCGCGCCGGGAACGCCAGCGCCGCCTGGACGCGGGAGAGAAGCCGGATTTCCTGGCCGAGACCGCGCAGATTCGCGCCGGCGACTGGAAAGTGGCGCCGCTGCCCAAGGACCTGCTGGACCGGCGCATCGAGATCACCGGCCCCGTCGACCGCAAGATGGTGATCAACGCGCTCAACTCCGGCGCCTCCTGCTACATGGCCGATTTCGAGGATTCGACCGCGCCCAGCTGGGCGAACCAGCTCGACGGCCAGCGCAACCTGATCGACGCGGTGCGCCGGACCATCGCCTTCGCCGACCCGGCGACCGGGAAATCCTACAAGCTCAATGACAAGACCGCCGTGCTGCTGGTGCGGCCGCGCGGCTGGCATTTGCCCGAGAACCACATCCGCATCGACGGCCAGCCGATGTCGGGCAGCCTGATGGATTTCGGCCTGTTCGTGTTCCACAACGGCAGTGAACTGAAAGCGCGCGGCAGCGGCCCCTATTTCTACCTGCCCAAGCTGGAATCGCATCTCGAGGCGCGGCTGTGGAACGACGTCTTCCTGTTCGCACAGGAGCGGCTCGGCCTGCCCCGGGGCACGATCAAGGCGACGGTGCTGATCGAGACCATCCTCGCCGCCTTCGAGATGGACGAGATCCTCTACGAGCTGCGCGAGCATTCCGCCGGGCTCAATTGCGGGCGCTGGGACTACATCTTCTCCTTCATCAAGAAATTCGCCCGCGATCCCGCCACCGTGATGCCGGACCGCGCCAGCGTGACGATGACGGCGCATTTCCTGCGCTCCTATTCGCTGCTGGTGATCAAGACCTGCCACCGCCGCGGCGTGCACGCCATGGGCGGCATGGCAGCACAGATCCCGATCAAGAACGACCCGGCGGCGAACGAGGCGGCGCTGGCCAAGGTGCGCGCCGACAAGGAGCGCGAGGCCACCGACGGCCATGACGGCACCTGGGTCGCCCATCCCGCGCTGGTGCCGGTGGCCAAGGAGATCTTCGACCGGCTGATGAAGGAACCGAATCAGATCGCCCGCCAGCGCCAGGACGTGCATGTGACCGCCGCCGATCTGCTGGCGGTGCCGCAAGGCGCCATCACCGAGGCCGGCCTCGCCATGAACGTCTCGGTCGGCATCGCCTATATCGAGGCCTGGCTGCGCGGCATCGGCTGCGTGCCGCTTCACAACCTGATGGAGGACGCGGCGACGGCGGAAATCTCCCGTGCCCAGGTCTGGCAATGGCTGCGCCATGGGGCGAAGCTCGCCGACGGCCGCGTGGTCGACCGCAAGCTGTGCGAGTCCGTGATCGCCGCGACGCTGGACCAGCAGAAGGCGGCATTGGGCGATGCGGCCTTCGGCCGCAGCAAATTCACCGAGGCGGCCGCGCTGTTCACCGACCTCATCTTCGCCGCGGACTTCAACGAGTTCCTGACCCTGCCGGCCTATGCGCGAATCGCGGGGTGAGCGCGGCGCGTTTCGCAGTGGAATTGCGGCGGGCACCATCATACTCTCCGTCATCCCCGGGCCTGGCCCGGCGCTGACGAGCAAGAGAGCCGCATGTCCCTGACCAACGATTTCCTGCAAGGCAAGATCGGTGCCGGCTTCAACGCCGACGACCTGCGCGAGGCGCTGGAGGCGCTGGACCAGGAGCTGATCGATCCGCTGACCAAGGGCATTCCGGCGGCATCCGACGCGCTGGAGCTGGGCGAGATCGGGGCGCAGCACTGGAACCTGCTGCAGGGCGATTTGCCGGCGCCGGTGGCGGTGCTGCGCAAATCGGCGCTCGACCACAACGGCCGCTGGATGCGCAAGCTGCTCGACCGTTTCGGGCTGCATCTGGCGCCCCATGCCAAGACGACCATGACGCCGCATCTCTGGGCGCAGCAGGCGGCGCAGGGCTGCTGGGGCCTGACCGTGGCCACGGTGCAGCAGGCTGAAGTCGCCGTCGCCTTCGGCTGCCGCAACCTGCTGATCGCCAACCAGGTGACCGGACGGGCGCAGGTGCGCGGCATCGTCGAGCTGACCCGCCAGTACGACGGGCTCAATCTCAACGTCTTCCTCGATTCCCTGGAGGGGCTGAAGACCCTGTCGGATGACGTCGCCGCCTGCAAGACCGAGCAGCCGGTCAACGTGCTGCTGGAGATCGGCTTCGCCAATGTCCGCACCGGCTGCCGCAACATCGAGCAGGTCGGCAAGCTGCTCGACGCCCTGCCCAGCCATCACGCGCGGCTGCGGCTGGCCGGCATTGCCGGCTACGAGGGCATGATCGCCGGCCCGGACGGGCATGAGGACGGCGCGGCAGCGGAAGCCTTCTTCGATCTGTTCGCCGCCGCGGCGCAGCTCGCCGACAGGCGCAACGCCTTCGGCACCCCCGAGGTGATCCTGACCGCGGGCGGCAGCGCCTATTACGACATCGTCGGCAAGCGCCTGGGTCAGATCTCGCTGCGCCTGCCGACGGTCAAGGTGATCCGCAGCGGCTGCTACATCACCCATGATTGCGGCACCTATGTCGAGCACCACGCCGACATGACCAGGCGCGACCCGAAGCTGGTGCAGGAACTCGGCGCGCTGGAGCCGGCGCTGTTCGTCTGCGGCCTGGTGCAATCGGTGCCGGAGCCGGGCCTCGCCCTGGTCACCATGGGCAAGCGCGATGTCGGTTTCGATCTGCATCTGCCGAAACCGGTCTGGCGCTTCCGCGCCCATGCCATGCCGCAGCCGGAGGCGGCGCCGGATGACTGGACCATCTTCAAGCTGAACGACCAGCACGCCCATCTGCGGGTCAAACCGGATGCCGACATCAAGGTGGGCGACCTGCTGATCTGCGGGATCTCGCACCCCTGCACCACCTTCGATCGCTGGCGCCTGATCCACGTGGTCGATGACGGGTGGACGTCGCTCGGAGCGGTAGCGACCTTCTTCTGAGCGCTGCGGTAGCGACCTTCTTCTAGCGGCGGATCTTGCGCTCCGCCCACCAATCCTGGGCCTGCAGCTTCCAATAGACCAGTTGCGCGGCGGCGGGGCCGAAAGGCCCGCCGTTCCAGTCGAGGCCGAACGGCGCGAAGAGCCGATAGCGGTCATCGCCCTCGGCGATGGCGGCGGCGATCAGGCGCCCGGCCGTGGCCGTGGTGTTGAGGCCGTGGCCGCCGAAGGCGGTGCAGTGCCACAGGCCCTCCTCGCTGCATCCCACCTGCGGCATGTAGTGCCGGGCATAGGACATCAGGCCGGACCAGGCCGTCTCGATCTTCACGCCGGAAAGCTGTGGATAGACCGCGCGCATGTCCCGGTGCAGCAGGGCCGCCAGGTCGTTGGGGTCGCGGGTACGCGCGGTGATGCGTCCGCCCCAAAGCAGGCGCCCGTCCTCCAGCCGCCGGTAGTAGTCGCCGGCGCGGCGGTCGTCGCTGACGCACATCGGTGTCGCGATCGCCTGGTCGAGCAGCTCGGCGCAGGGCTCGGTCGCCATGGCATAGGTGGCGATGGGCAGCATGGCGCGGCGCAGGCGCGGCAGCAGCCGGCCGGTATAGCCACCTGTGCAGATGACCACGTGGCGGGCGCTGACCCTTCCGCGCGGCGTCATCAGGCGGTAGGCGTGGCCGACCTTGTGCAGGGCGAGGGCGGGGCTGTTCTCGAAGACGGCGCCGCCGTGTTCCTCGGTCTCGCGCGCCAGGGCGAGGGCGTAGTCGAGCGGCTGCATGGCGAAGGCCAGCGGCTCGACGATGGACTCGAAATAGGCGTCGCTGCGCAGCCGCGCGCGCGTCTCCGGCGTCGGGAGGACCTGCAGCGCGACGTCGAACGCCGCCATCTTGTCGCGGTACTGCTCGAGTTCCGCCAGCGACGGCACGCGCCGCGCGGAGATATGACCCATGCGCGCGGGGTCGACCGCCATGCCGGCGGCGGCGAGATTGTCGCGCACATATGTCACCGCCGCGCGCGAGAGGGCGTAGAGCTCCCGTGCGGACGCCATCCCGGCGCGTGCGGCGATGGCGTCGATGCCGATGGCGTAGCCCGGCGCGCAGAAGCCGCCATTGCGGCCGGAGGCGCCCCAGCCGATGCGCCGCCCCTCGATCAGCGCCACGGAGCGGCCGCGTCGCGCCAGCTCGAGGGCGATGGTGAGGCCGGCGAGGCCGCCGCCGACGATCGCGGTTTCCACCGAGAGGGGGCTGCTCAGATAGGGGCGCGTGGACCGGTCCGCGCGGGTCAGCGCGTAGTGGCAGTCGATGTAGTCGCTCATGACCGGGGGCTGGTGGTGCCCGTGGCGCGGGCGCCGATGGCGCGCGCGGCCTTGGAGCCTTGCTGCCGGCCAAGGGCGGCGGAAATGAAGGTGCCGGCCGCGACCAGCTTGTCGAGGTCGATGCCGGTCTCAATGCCGAGGCCGTGCAGCATGTAGACGACATCCTCGGTGGCGACATTGCCCGAGGCGCCGGGCGCATAAGGACAGCCGCCGAGCCCGGAAATCGAGCTGTCTACGACTGCAACGCCGAGCTCCAGCACCGCCAGCAGGTTGGCCAGCGCCTGGCCATAGGTGTCATGGAAATGCGCCGCCAAATGCTGCAGGTCGACCTTGGCGGCGACCGCTTCGACCATGCGCTGGGCCTTGCCCGGCGTGCCGACCCCGATCGTGTCGCCCAGGCTGACCTCGTAGCAGCCCATGCCGATCAGGGCCTCGGCGACATGCGCGACGGCTTCGGGCGCGATCTCGCCCTCGTACGGGCAGCCGAGCACGCAGGAGACGTAGCCGCGGACCTTCAATCCCGCCGATTGCGCCGCGTCGGTGACATGGACGAAGCGCTCCAGGCTCTCGGCGATGCTGCAATTGATGTTGCGCTGGGAGAAGCTCTCCGACGCCGCGCCGAAGACGGCGATCTCCTGCGCGCCGGCCGCCAGCGCCGCCTCCAGCCCCTTGGTGTTGGGCACCAGCACGGGATAGCTGACATCGGGCTTCTGCTTGATCCGCGCCAGGACTTCGGCCGAATCGGCCATCTGCGGCACCCATTTGGCCGAGACGAAGGCGCCGGCCTCGATGACGGACAGGCCGGTCTCCGACAGGCGGTCGATCAGTTCGACCTTGGTCGCGAGGGGAACCGGCGCGGCCTCGTTCTGCAGGCCGTCGCGCGGCCCGACTTCGACCACGCGGACTTGGCGGGGCAGGGTCATGATGCCGCCTCGAAGCTGATGAGCTCGACGCCCTCGGCGACGGAATCGCCGGCGCGGAACTTGACCTGTTTTACCACGCCGTCGGCATGGGCGGCGATGGTGTGCTCCATCTTCATCGCCTCCACCACCATCAGCGGCTGGCCGCGCTTCACAGCGTCGCCCGCCGCCGCCATGACGCGCACCACGGTGCCGGGCATGGGCGAGGCGAGATGGCCGTGGCCTTCGGTCGCCGCCTCGGCCTCCGCCAGGATGTCGACCCGGCCGACGCGCCAGGACCTGCCGCGCTCGATCAGGGTGATGATGCCGTCCGCCTCGATGGCGGTGAGGCGCAGGCGGCCGTGATCGCCGCCGGCGGTGAGGATGTCGCCGTCGAGCGAGGGATTGTTCAGAACGATGGCGGCGCCGGCATCGACGGCAACGCTCCAGCGTCCGCCGGCGAAGGCGATGCGGGCTTCCCTTTTCTTCGCCGCCGCGTCGCGCAGCAGGATGGAAGATCCGCCATCGCCGAAAACGCGCCAGCCATTGGTGACGGTCCAGGGCGAATGCGGATCGCCCCCTGCCGCGGCCCTGGCGCGCGCCGCGCCACCAGCCTTCAGCACGACATAGACGGCGGCCAGGGCCAAGGCGCGATCCGGTGTTGCCTCGCCATCCGGCAGCAAATCGGCGCGGTAGCGCTCGATGAAGCCGGTATCGATCTCCTCCTTGAGGAAGGCGGGATGACCCAGCACCTCGACCAGGAACCCGGCATTGGTGGCCAGCCCGGCGATCTCGGTCTCCTGCAGGGCGCGGCGCAGGCGCTGCGCCGCCGTCACGCGGTCCTCGCCCCAGGCGATCACCTTGGCGATCATCGGGTCGTAGAAGGTGGTGATGCGGTCGCCGGCGCGCACCCCGGAATCGATGCGGATCTGCGGCACGTTGGCGGGCCAGGCGAGGTGTGCCAGCCGGCCGGTGGCGGGCAGGAAGCCCTTGGCCGGGTCTTCGGCATAGAGGCGCACTTCCATGGCATGGCCGTAGCGCTGCAGCTCGGCCTGCTTCTCCGGCAATGGCTCGCGCGCGGCGACCCGCAGCTGCCATTCCACCAGGTCGATGCCGGCGATCATCTCGGTCACCGGATGCTCGACCTGCAGGCGGGTGTTCATCTCGATGAAATAGAACCGGCCGTCGGCATAGAGGAACTCGATGGTGCCGGCGCCGACATAGCCGACCGCCTTGGCGGCGGCGACGGCGGCTTCGCCCATGCGTCGCCTGGTATCCTCGCTGAGGCCCGGTGCGGGCGCCTCCTCGATCACCTTCTGGTGACGGCGCTGGATCGAGCAGTCGCGGTCGTGGATATAGACCGCCTCGCCGTAGGAATCGGCGAAGACCTGGACCTCCACGTGGCGTGGCCGTTCCAGGTATTTCTCGATCAGCAGCCGCTCGTCGCCGAAGGCGGACTTCGCCTCGCGCCGCGCGCCCTCGATGGCGGCGGGCAGCTCGTCCTCGACACGAACGATGCGCATGCCCTTGCCGCCGCCGCCGGCCGAGGCCTTGATCAGGACCGGGAAGCCGATCTTCATCGCCTCGGCGATCAGGTGGCTGTCGGCCTGCTCGGTGCCGTGATAGCCGGGCACCAGCGGCACGCCGGCCGCCTCCATCAGGCGCTTGGATTCCGATTTCGAGCCCATGGCGTGGATGGCGGAAGCCGGCGGGCCGATGAAGGCGATGCCGACCTTGGCGCAGGCCTCGGCGAAGCGGGCGTTCTCGGACAGGAAGCCGTAGCCGGGATGGATCGCCTCGGCGCCGGTCGCCACCGCGGCGGCGATCACCTTGTCGATGGCGAGGTAGCTCTGCGCCGCCGGGGCGGGGCCGAGCAGCACCGCCTCATCCGCCATCTCGACATGCAGCGCGTTCGCATCGGCCTCGGAATAGACCGCGACGGTCGCGACATTGAGCCTGCGCGCCGTGCGGATGATGCGGCAGGCGATCTCGCCGCGATTGGCAATCAGGATCTTGCGGAACATCGCCACGGTTTCGGTCCTATTGCCAGTTCGGTTTGCGTTTCTCGAGGAAGGCGGCGATGCCCTCCTTGCCCTCGGCCGAAGCGCGCGTCTCGGCGATGCGCCAGGCGGTGTCGCGCATCAGCGGCTCGTCGATCTTCGCCGCGGCCACGTGGGCGATCAGGTCCTTGGCCGCGCGCTGGGCTTTCGGGCCGCCCTTCAGCAGGTGGCCCAGCATCTGGTCCCGCGCGGCGTCGAGATCCGCCGCCGGCACGACCTCGTGCACCAGGCCCAGATGCAGGGCTGTCGAGGCAACGAAGCGCTCGGCGGTCAGGAAATAGCGCCGGCACGCCCGGGCGCCGATCGCCGCGGCGACATAGGGCGAGATCACGGCCGGGATCAGCCCGAGCCTGACTTCCGAGAGGCAGAAGCTCGCCGCCTCGCTGGCGAGGACGATGTCGCAGCACGCCACCAGGCCGACCCCGCCGCCGAAGGCCGCACCCTGGACCACGCCCAGCACCGGCTTGGGGCAGCGGTCGATGGCCGCCATCAAATCGGCCAGCGCCATGGCGTCGCGCTCATTGGCGGCGCGCGGCTGGTCCGCCATGCGCCGCATCCAGTCGAGATCGGCGCCGGCGGAGAAGCTCTGGCCGGCCGCGCTCAGCACGACGACGCGCGCCGCGGGATCGCTGCCGGCGGCGCGGAAAGCCGCGGTCAGCTCGGCGATCAGCGTCTCGTCGAAGGCGTTGTGCTTCTCCGCCCGGTTCATCCGGATGGTGGTGACGCCGCCGGCCGCCTGGATGTCGAGATAGGAGCCCATGGCGCTCACATCCGGAAGATGCCGAAGCGGGTCGGCTCGATCGGCGCGTTGAGTGCGGCGGAAAGGCCGAGGGCGATGGTGGTGCGCGCTTCCGCCGGGTCGACCAGGCCGTCGTCCCACAGCCGCGCCCCGGCGAAGAAAGGATGGCCCTGCGCCTCGTATTGGGCGCGGATCGGCGCCTTGAACTGCTCCTCGGCTTCGGCCGGCCAGTCTTCGCCGCGCGAAGCCATGCCGTCGCGCTTCACCTGGGCCAGCACATTGGCCGCCTGCTCGCCGCCCATGACCGAGATGCGCGCATTGGGCCACATCCACAGGAAGCGGGGCGAGAAGGCGCGCCCGCACATGCCGTAATTGCCGGCGCCGAAGGATCCGCCGATCAGCATGGTGAGCTTCGGCACCTGGGCGCAGGAAACCGCCGTCACCATCTTGGCGCCGTCCTTGGCGATGCCGCCGGATTCGTATTTGCGGCCCACCATGAATCCGGTGATGTTCTGCAGGAACAAGAGCGGGATGCCGCGCTGGGCGCAGAGCTCGACGAAATGCGCGCCCTTCAAGGCCGATTCCGAGAACAGGATGCCGTTGTTGGCGACGATGCCCACGGGGTAGCCCCAGATGCGGGCGAAGCCGCAGATCAAGGTGGTGCCGTAGAGCTTTTTGAACTCGTCGAATCGGCTGCCGTCGACGATGCGGGCGATCACCTCGCGCACGTCATAGGGCTGGCGCGCATCGGCCGGGATGATGCCGTAGATTTCCTTGGGGTCGTAGAGCGGCTCTTCCGGTGCTGCGAGGTCGAGCGAGACCGATTTCACCCGGTTCAGATGTGCGACGATGGACCGCGCGATCTCCAGCGCGTGGCGGTCATCCTCGGCATAATGGTCGGTGACGCCCGATTGCCGCGAATGCACGTCGGCGCCGCCGAGATCCTCGGCGCTCACCACCTCGCCGGTCGCCGCCTTCACCAGCGGCGGGCCGCCGAGGAAGATGGTGCCCTGGTTCTTGACGATGATGCTCTCATCCGACATCGCCGGCACATAGGCGCCGCCGGCGGTGCAGGACCCCATGACCACGGCGATCTGCGGGATGCCGGCGGCCGACATGGTCGCCTGGTTGTAGAAGATGCGGCCGAAATGATCGCGGTCGGGAAACACCTCGTCCTGGTTCGGCAGGTTGGCGCCGCCCGAATCCACCAGATAGACGCAGGGCAGGTTGTTCTGGCGCGCGATCTCCTGCGCCCGCAGGTGCTTCTTGACCGTGACCGGATAGTAGGTGCCGCCTTTCACCGTCGCGTCGTTGGCGACGATGACGCATTCGCGGCCCGCCACCCGCCCGATGCCGGTGATGATGCCGGCGGCCGGAATGTCGTCGTCATAGAGCTGGTGCGCGGCAAGCTGGGAGAATTCCAGGAAGGGCGCTCCGGGGTCGAGCAGGCCGCGGATGCGGTCGCGCGGCAGCAGCTTGCCGCGCGCCAGGTGCTTGGCCCGCGCCGATTCGCCGCCGCCGAGCTTGATCTTGTCGATGACGCGGCGGACCTCGTCGACCTGGGCCTGCATGGCGTCGCGGTTGCGCTGGAACGCTTCCGACCGGGTGTCGATCTCGCTCTTGAGGACGGTCATGCGGCTCAGGCGGTTTCGTTGAAGATTTCGCGGCCGATCAGCATGCGGCGGATCTCGCTGGTGCCGGCGCCAATCTCATAGAGCTTGGCGTCGCGCAGCAGCCGCCCGGTCGGATAGTCGTTGATGTAGCCGTTGCCGCCCAGGCATTGCAGGGCCTCGAGCGCCATCCAGGTCGCCTTCTCGGCGCAATAGAGGATGACGCCGGCGGCGTCCTTGCGGGTGATCTGGTTCTTGTCGCAGGCCTTCGCCACCGCGTAGCAATAGGCGCGGCAGGCGGACAGCGTCGAATACATGTCGGCGATCTTGCCCTGCATCAGCTGGAAGGTGCCGATCGCCTGGCCGAACTGCTTGCGGTCATGGACATAGGGGATGACCACGTCCATCGCCGCCTGCATCAGCCCGATCGGGCCGCCGGCCAGCACCGCGCGCTCGTAGTCGAGGCCGCTCATCAGCACGTTGACGCCCTTGCCCTCGGCCCGCAGCACGTTCTCCGCCGGGATCTCGCATTCGTTGAAGACGAGTTCCCCGGTGTTGGAGCCGCGCATGCCGAGCTTGTCCAGCTTCTGCGCCACCTGGAAGCCCTTGGTCCCGGTCTCGAAGATGAAGGCGGTGATGCCCTTGGGCCCGGCCTCCGCGTCGCTCTTGGCATAGAGCACGATGATGTCGGCGTCGGGGCCGTTGGTGATCCACATCTTGGTGCCGTTCAGCACGTAGCGGTCGCCGCGCCGCTCCGCCTTCAGCCGCATGGAGACGACGTCCGAGCCGGCGCCCGGCTCGCTCATCGCCAGGGCGCCGATATGCTCGCCGGAGATCAGCTTGGGCAGGTAGGCGCGCTTCTGCGCCTCGCTGCCGTTGCGGCGGATCTGGTTGACGCAGAGATTCGAATGCGCGGCATAGGACAGGCCGACGGCCGCCGAGGCGCGGGAAATCTCCTCCAGCGCGATGACATGCTCCAGATAGCCCATGCCGGCGCCGCCATATTCCTCCTCGACGGTGATGCCGAGCAGGCCCATGTCGCCGAACTTGCGCCACAGATCGGCGGGGAAGTCGTCCTTGCGGTCGATTTCCGCCGCTCGCGGCGCGATCTCGGCATCGGCGAAGGCGCGCACGGCGTCGCGCAGGGAGTCGGCGGTTTCGCCCAGGTCGAATTCCAGGGATCGGAGGTCCATGCGGCAGGTGCTCCCAACTCGGCGCGGTTCTAGGAATTGCGCCCGATTTTGGCCAGCATTGTAGTGGCAAAGGGCAGGCCGGCAAGGGCGATGGGGCGCCGGCAATGTTCGGGCGAATCCCGGCAAATCCGGCGCAGGCTTGTTGCGCGGCACCCCGGGTCAAGCGACGTTTTGCTTTTTCGCCGTGGCGCCGGTCGAGTTCCGGTTTGATACCGGGCGGAGGCTTCGCCTAGAGTCGGCCTCCTACCTGGCTGGGAGAAGGGCGCTACCGGCATGGCCGATCCGCTTCTGGAGCCGTTCCGGCTCAAGCATCTGACGCTGAAGAATCGCATCATCAGCACCTCGCATGAGCCGGCCTATTCCGAGGAGGCGCTGCCCAAGGCGCGCTACCGCCTCTATCACGCGGAAAAGGCCAAGGGCGGGGTCGGCCTGACCATGATCGGCGGCTCTTCCATCGTGGCGCCGGACTCGCCGCAGGCCTTCGGCAATCTCTATGTCGGGTCCGACACCATCATCCCCTGGTTCAAGGAGCTGGCCGCCGACGTCCATGCCCATGGCGCGGCGGTGATGTGCCAGATCACCCATCTGGGCCGCCGCACCTCCTGGGCCAAGGAGCATTGGCTGCCGGTCATCTCGCCCTCTCCGGTGCGCGAGCCGGCGCATCGCGCCTTCCCCAAGGAGATGGAGGATTTCGACTTCGAGCGCACGGTGAAGGCCTATGGCGCCGGCGCGCGGCGTTGCCGGGACGGCGGGCTCGACGGCATCGAGATCGAGGCCTACGGCCATCTGTTCGACGCCTTCTGGTCGCCCAACACCAACGAACGCACCGACGAATACGGCGCGCAAAATATGGAGAACCGCCTGCGCTTCAGCTTCGACGTGCTGAAGGAGATTCGCCGCCAGGTCGGCGAGGACTACATCGTCGGCCTGCGCATGGTGGTGGACGAAACCATCGACAACGGCCTCAACCGGTCGGAGGGCCTCGAGATCGCCAAGGTGATGGCGGAGAGCGGCCTCATCGACTTCATCAACGTGATCCAGGGCTATATCGGCACCGACGAAGCGCTGTCACATGTCATTCCCGGCATGGGCACGCCGGCCGGCCCGCATCTCGACCTCGCCCGCGCGGTGAAGCAGGCGGTGAAGCTGCCGGTGATGCAGGCGGCGCGCGTCAACGACGTCGCCACCGCGCGGCACGCCATCAGTTCCGGCGCAGTCGATCTGATCGGCATGACGCGGGCGCACATGGCTGATCCGCACATCGTCGCCAAGATCATGCGCGGGGAAGAGCACCGCATCCGCCCCTGTGTCGGCGCCGGCTATTGCATCGACCGCATCTACCAGGGCGGCGAGGCGCTCTGCCTGCACAACCCGGCCACCGGCCGCGAGGAGACCATGCCGCACGTCGTCCCGAAATCGACGGGGCCGGCGAAGAAAGTCGTCGTGGTTGGGGCGGGGCCGGCAGGGCTGGAGGCGGCGCGGGTCAGCGCGCTACGCGGCCACAAGGTCGTGCTGTTCGAGGCTGCCGACAAGCCGGGCGGGCAGATCCTGCTGGCCGCCAAGCTGCAGCGCCGGCGCGAGATCGTCGGTATCGCCGAATGGCTGGCGGGCGAGGTCGAGGCCCTGGGCGTCCAATGCCGCTTCAACACCTATGCCGAGGCGGGCGACGTTCTTGCGGAAAACCCGGACATCGTGGTCATCGCCACCGGCGGGTTGCCCAATGCCGGCCGCCTGCAATTCGGCGCCGAGCTGGCGACCTCGTCCTGGGACGTGCTGGGCGGCCAGGCGAAGGTGGCGCCGGAGGTGCTGGTCTACGACAATCACGGCGGCCACGAAGGCACGACCCTCGGCGAATACGTGGTGAACCAGGGCGCCAGGCTCGAATATGTGACGCCGGAACGCTTGGTCGGGGTCGATGTCGGCGGGCTCAACTATCCCGCCTATTACAAGGCGCTCTATGCGGCCAAGGCGACCATCACGGTGAACCATCACCTGAAGGGGATCCGCCGCGACGGCAACAAGCTGGTGGCGGTGCTCTACAACGACTACGACAAGTCGGAAAGCGAAAGGCGCGTCGACCAGGTGATCGCCGAGCACGGCACCTTGCCGGCGGCGGAGACCTATTTCGCGCTGAAGGCGCAATCCAGCAACCGCGGCGAGATCGACCTCGAGCCCTTCATTGCCAACCAGCCGCAGAATCTGGTGCGCAATCCACAGGGCAAGTTCCAGTTGTTCCGGGTCGGCGATGCCGTGGCCAGCCGCAACATTCACGCCGCGCTCTACGAATCGCTCAGGCTCTGCCTGCAGTTCTAGCCGGGAACCGATTTGCGGCTGGGGCGTTGGCGGGGGTGGCGCTATAGTGCCGCCCGAAATCGCGTTTCCTTGACCGAGTCCCTATGCCGCCAGCCCTGACGCCGATCGTTCTGCTCACCGTTTCCAACGTGTTCATGACCTTCGCCTGGTACGGGCATCTCAAGTTCAAGGGCGCGCCGCTCTGGATCGTGGTGCTGGTCAGCTGGGGCATTGCCTTCGTCGAGTATTGCTTCGCCGTGCCAGCCAACCGCTATGGCAGCAGCACCTATTCGGCGGCCGAACTGAAGACGATCCAGGAGGTCATCACCCTCACCGTCTTCATCGCCTTCTCCTGGTTCTACCTGGGCGAGGGGCTGCGCTGGAACCACATGGTCGGGTTCAGCCTGATTGCGCTGGCGGCCTTTTTCGTGTTCCACAAATGGTCCTGAGAGCCATATGACCATAAGTATTTTATGGATATATGCTGTGCAGCGAGCTCGGTATCAGCCATGACCGCAACACCCCTGACCGCCCCTGACCAGGAGCTGATCGATCAAGCCAAAGCTTTGATCGGGCAGCGTTATTTGGAAAACCGGCACCACATCGCCAGCGCCGTCCGCGGCGCTTCGGGGCGGATCTATACCGGGCTGCATTTGGATACCTATGTCGGCCGCGCCTCGGTCTGTGCCGAGGCGGTAGCCCTCGGCCAGGCGATGGCGGCCGGCGAAACGGCGATCCAGGCCATCGTCTCGGTGCGCCATCCGCGGCCGCGCGAGCAGCACCAGGATTGCAAGGTGGTTTCGCCCTGCGGCATCTGCCGCGAGATGCTGACGGATTTCGCCCCGGGCGCGGCCGTGATCCTGGACCGGGAGGGCAGCCTGGAACGTGTTCCTGTCGAGGCGCTGCTGCCGGCGAAGTATCGCCGCCATCCCTGAGCTGCGTCACAGAACGCCGCTTTTTTGACTGCCAAGGCGGGTTGCCTGCGCTAAGGTCGCGCCCGATTTGACCGCCCGGAAAAGCTAGCCCCCGGAAAAAAGGTAGCCCAGGTGTCCATCGCCGAAACCGCCGGATTGGCCGCGCGAAGCCGACCGCTTTTTGCCGACCGCGCCGTCGGGCGCTGGCTGCTGGTGCTGTCGGCCATGGTGCTGGGCCAGGTTTCGCTCGGCGCCATCACCCGGCTGACCGATTCCGGCCTCTCGATCATGGAATGGAAGCCGATCCTGGGCGCCGTCCCACCGCTCAGCGATTCCGAATGGCACCGCGTCTTCGACATTTATCGTCAGATCGCCGAGTACAAGGTGGTCAATCCCGACATGACGCTGGAGGGATTCAAGGCCATCTTCTGGTGGGAATATCTGCACCGTCTCTGGGGCCGGCTGATCGGCGTGGCCTTCCTGGTGCCATTCCTGTGGTTCTGGGCGCGCGGCTATCTGCGCAATGGCCGGGCGCGGCGCCTCGCCGGCATCTTCGTCCTCGGCGGATTGCAGGGCGTCATGGGCTGGATCATGGTGCGCAGCGGCTTTGCCGACCGCACCGATGTCAGCCAGTACCGCCTGGTGGCGCATCTCATCCTGGCGCTGCTGATCTACGGCATGCTGCTGTGGCAGGCGCTCAACCTGCTGCAGCCGGCGGAGCAGGAGGTGGCGCCGGCATTGCGCGAGACGTTGCGTCGCCACGGCATCATCATGACGGCGCTGGTGGTGCTGGAGATCGCCATCGGCGGCTTCGTCGCCGGCCTGCATGGCGGGCTCATCTACAACAACTTCCCGATGATGGGCGAGCACTGGATCGCCGCCGATCTTTTCCACCTGTCGCCCTGGTGGATCAACTTCACCGAAAACCCCGCCACCGCGCAATTCCTGCATCGCCTGATGTCGGGCTTCGTCGCCATCGCCCTGGTCTCGCTGGTGGTGCGGGGCCGACGCTCCAACTTGCCGCAGGGCCTGAAGCGCCGCTTCTACTATCTGCCGCTGGGCCTGCTGCTGCAGGCGATGCTTGGCATCGCGACGCTGATGCTGGTGGTGCCGTTGCCGCTCGCGGTGGCGCATCAGGCCGGTGCGTTCCTGCTGTTCACCCTTGGCCTCTACACGCTGCATGGGTTGAAGACCCGGCGGGCATGAGCGACGCAGCGGACGCGCCGGCGCTGGAACGTCTTCCGGTTTCCGTTCTCACCGGCTTCCTCGGCTCCGGCAAGACCACGCTGCTGAAATCGCTGCTGCCGCAGCCGGCGATGGCGGACACCGCCGTGGTGATCAACGAGTTTGGGGAGATCGGTCTCGACCACCTGCTGGTCGAAAGCTCGAACGAGGACACCATCCTGATGTCGTCGGGCTGCCTGTGCTGCAGCATCCGCGGCGACCTCATCGACACTTTGCGCCGGCTCTACAAGCGGCGTGACAAGGGCGAGGTGCCGCGCTTCAAGCGCGTGGTGATCGAGACCACGGGCTTGGCCGATCCGGCGCCGATTCTCCATACCCTGATCGGCGACCCGCTGCTCAGCGCGTTCTATCGCCTCGACGGCGTCATCGCGACGGTGGACGCGGTCAATGGCCAGGACCAGCTCGACCGGCAATTCGAATCGGTGAAGCAGGCGGCGGTGGCCGATCGCCTGGTGCTGACCAAGACCGATCTGGCGGCGCCGCAAGCGGTGGCGGCGCTGGAGCGGCGGCTGCGCGGCCTCAATCCGGCCGCACCCATCCTGCGCGCCGTAAATGGGATCATTGCGGCTGAAAATGTCCTGGATGCAGGGCTCTACAATCCGGCGCTGAAATCGCCCGACGTGGCGCGCTGGCTGCGCGAGGAGGCCTATGCGGCGCAGCCGCCGGGGCACGGCCATGCGCACGACGAACACGGGCATCACGAACATCCCGGGCGTCACCATCAGCATAGCCACGACGTGAACCGCCACGACGATCACATCCGCGCCTTCTGCCTGACCCGTGACACGCCGATCGACTGGGCCAGGTTCGTCGCCTGGATCGAGATGCTGATCACCATGCGCGGCGCCGACCTGTTGCGGATCAAGGGCATTTTAGATATCGCCGGGTCCGACCAGCCGGTCGCGGTGCACGGCATTCAGCATTTGTTCCATCCGCCGGCCCTGCTGCCCGATTGGCAGGGGCAGGCGCGCCGGTCCCGGATCGTGTTCATCACCCGCGATCTGGAGCGCGCCTGGCTCGAGCGGTCGATGCAGGATTTTCTCGCCGCCGATGCGCCGGAAAATGTGAACCAGGGCGTTCAGCAGGCTTGATTTTCGCCCTTTTACATTTAACCGGGGCCGCGCTACGTTTGACCGCCCGGTCAGGCAAGCGGCGCGCTGTAGGGCACGCGTCGCGTCTTTCCGGGCACCGTTCGCGTTCGCGCGGCGGCCAAAAAAGTTTCACGGGGAAAGCTTTAGGAGGCACCATGTCCCATCGCAGCAAGCTCACGGCATCCGTCGTGGCGACGGCCTTTTTGCTGGCCGGCCAGGCGGCCCAGGCCGATATGGTCACCAGCATCGGCGCCGGTGAAGGCGAGGTCTCGATCGTCGCCTGGCCGGGCTATATCGAGCGCGGCGAGTCCGACCCGAACTACGATTGGGTCACCGGCTTCGAGAAGGAGACCGGCTGCAAGGTCACCATCAAGACGGCCGGCAGCTCGGACGAGATGGTGTCGCTGATGAATGCCGGCGGCTTCGACCTGGTGACCGCCTCGGGCGACGCCAGCCTGCGCCTGATCGCCGGCGGCACGGTGCAGGAGATCAACACCTCGCTGATCAAGGATTACGGCAAGATCGACCCGCGGCTGCAGAGCGCGGTGTGGCACACCGTCAACGGCAAGCATTACGGCGTGCCATGGCAGTGGGGCGCCAATGTCCTGATGTACAACGCCGACGTCTGGGAGAACGCGCCGCAGAGCTGGTCGGTGGTGTTCGAGGAACAGAACCTGCCCGACGGCAAGTCGAACAAGAACCGGGTGCAGGCCTATTACGGCCCGATCTACGTGGCCGATGCGGCGCTCTACCTGATGACCAACAAGCCGGAACTCGGCATCACCGATCCCTATGAGCTGACCAAGCCGCAATTCGACGCCGCGATCGACCTGCTGCGCCAGCAGCGCAAGATCGTGAACAAGTACTGGGGCGACGCCGCGGCCCAGGTCGACGACTTCACCACCGAGGGCGTGGTTGCCTCGACCTCCTGGCCGTACCAGGTGAACACGCTGCGCGCCGGCGGCAAGGTGAAGATCGGCTCCACGGTGCCCAAGGAAGGCGCCACCGGCTGGGCCGACACCACCATGATGCACGCCCAGGCGCCGCATCCGAACTGCGCCTATATGTGGCTGAACCACTCGCTCTCGGCCAATGCCCAGGCGGGCACTGCGGCCTGGTTCGGCAGCGTGCCGGCGGTGCCGGAGACCTGCAGCGACCCGATCCTCACCGACGCGGGCTGCAAGATCAACGGCATCCAGAACTTCGCCCGCATCCACTTCTGGAAGACGCCGGTCGCCAATTGCGGCGGCGGTCGTGAATGCGTGCCGTACCGCGACTGGGTCGCCGCCTACCAGGCCGTTCAAAGCGGCCAGTAACGCGACCAGACATAGCTGTCACGGGGCGGATCGCCTGCGATCCGCCCCGCTTTCGTTGATCCATCGAATTATCCGGCGCCCTTTTCATGCCCGACGCCCAGAAAGCCTCCATCGCCGTGTCCTTCCGCGACGTCTCGCGGCATTACGGCGCGGTGAAGGCGGTCGATGCCGTTTCCTTCGACATCCTCGACGGCGAGTTCTTCGCCATGCTGGGGCCGTCCGGCTCGGGCAAGACCACCTGCCTCAGGCTGATCGCCGGCTTCGAGCAGCCGACCGCCGGAATCGTCGCCATCCACGGCAGGGACATGGCCGGCGTGCCGCCCTATGACCGCGACGTCAACACCGTGTTCCAGGACTATGCGCTGTTCCCGCACATGACGGTGGCGGAGAACGTCGCCTACGGCCTGATGATCAAGAAGGTGCCGGCGGCGGAGCGCCAGCGCCGCGCCGGCGAGATGCTGGAGATGGTGAAGCTCGACGGCTTCGGCGCGCGCAAGCCCTCGCAGCTCTCCGGCGGCCAGCGGCAGCGCGTGGCGCTGGCCCGCGCGCTGGTCAACCATCCGAGCGTGCTGCTGCTGGACGAGCCGCTGGGCGCCCTCGACCTCAAGCTGCGCGAGCAGATGCAGGTCGAGCTGAAGGCGATCCAGCGCCAGGTCGGCATCACCTTCATCTATGTGACCCATGACCAGGGCGAGGCGCTCTCGATGAGCGACCGCGTCGCCGTGTTCAACCACGGCAAGGTCGAGCAGATGGCCTCGCCCAGCGAGCTCTACGAGCATCCGAAGACCGAATTCGTCGCCGGCTTCGTCGGCGTCAGCAACCTGCTGCAGGGGCCGGTGGCCCAGGCGGTGACCGGCACGCCCCGGTCCTGCTCGATCCGGCCGGAGAAGATCCACCTGGCCCCGGCCGGCGCCGGCACGCCGGACAGCGCCATGCGCGCCGAGGGCATCGTCGAAAGCGTGCTCTATCTCGGCGCCAATACCCGCTTCGACGTGCGCCTCGATGGCGGCGGCCACCTGGCGGTGGTGCAGCAGAATCGCGAAAGCCAGTTCGCGCCGGGCCAGGGTGAGCCGGTCACCCTGTGGTGGGAGAGCCGCCACCTGCTGAGCTTCGGCGGGTGAGTTCAGCCATGGCCGCCGCCGCCCTCGAGCGCAGCTTCTCCAACCGGGTCTCGACCTATTTCTATCTGCGGCCGCGGCTGCTGCTGGCGGCGTTCCTGCTGCCGCCGCTGCTGTGGCTCGGCATCGTCTATCTCGGCTCGCTCTTCGCGCTGCTGGTGCAGAGCTTCTTCTCGATCGACGATTTCACCGCCCAGATCGTCTATCAGCCGACCCTCGGCAATTATCTCCGCCTGCTGAACCCGGAGAACGCCAACCTTGTCATCATCGGCCGCACCCTCGGCATGGCGGCCATCGTCACGCTGATCAGCGCGGCGCTCGCCTTTCCCATCGCCTACTACATGGCGCGCTACGCGACCGGCCGGACCAAGGCGCTGTTCTACGTCGCCGTCATGCTGCCGCTGTGGTCCAACTACCTGGTGCGGGTCTATTCCTGGCGCCTGATCCTGGCCAAGGAGGGCGTCATCCATTGGGCCGCCAACAGCCTGGGCCTGGGCGACGCGCTCAACTGGGTGCTGTCGCAGGACTACCTGCCGGCGCTGCAGGGCTCGTCGCTGTCGAACTCGCACATCGGCACCTGCATCACCTTCGTCTATATCTGGCTGCCTTACATGATCCTGCCGCTGCAGGCGGCGCTGGAGCGGGTGCCGCGCTCCTTCATCGAGGCGTCCAGCGACCTCGGTGCCCGGCCGGGCCAGACCTTCCGCAAGGTGATCCTGCCGCTGGCCATTCCCGGCGTGGCGGCGGGGTCGATCTTCACCTTCTCGCTGACCTTGGGCGACTACATCATCCCGCAGCTGATCGGCTCCTCGCGTCCTTTCATTGGCCAGGCGGTCTATCAGCTGCAGGGCACCGCCGGCGACGTGCCGATGGCGGCGGCCTTCGCCATGGCGCCGATCGTGATCATGGCCGTCTACCTCTCGCTCGCCAAACGCTTCGGAGCCTTCGATGCCCTCTGAAGCCGCAACCGCCAAGCCGGGCGCCATCGCCCAGGACCGCGCGACGCCGAAAGCGGGTTTCGGTTTGACCGCCGGCGCCTGGTTCGCGGTGCTGTTCCTCAACCTGCCGATCCTGTTCATCGTGCTCTACGGCTTCACCACCGACGAGCAGAGCTACACCTTCCCGCCGCCGGGCCTCACCACCCGGTGGTTCGGCGTCACCTTCGGCCGCGCCGATTTCTGGCACGCGCTTGGCCTGTCGATGTCGATCGCGTTCATCGCCATGCTGATGGCCCTGGTGCTGGGCACGCTGGCGGCGGCGGCGATGTACCGGTTCAAGTTCTTCGGCAGGGAGGGATTGACCCTGCTGATCCTGCTGCCCATCGCGCTGCCCGGCATCGTCACCGGCATCTCGCTGCGCGCCGCCTTCGACCTCGCCAACATTCCGTTCAGCTACTGGACCATCGTCATGGGCCACGCGACCTTCTGCATCGTCGTGGTGTACAACAACGCCATCGCCCGGCTGCGGCGCTCGTCGCCGGCGCTGATCGAGGCCTCGATGGATCTCGGCGCCAACTCGCTGCAGACCTTCCGCCACGTGATCCTGCCGAACCTGGCGACGGCGCTCCTGGCCGGCGGCATGCTGGCCTTCGCGCTCTCCTTCGACGAGATCATCGTCACCACCTTCACCGCCGGCCAGCAGGAGACCCTGCCGATCTGGATGTTCAAGGAGCTGATCCGCCCGCATCAGCGCCCGGTGACCAACGTCGCCGCCATCATCGTCATGGCGATCACCTTCGTACCGATCCTGGCCGCCTATTACCTGACCCGGGACACGCAGGACACCGCCGGCAGCGGCAAGTAGTCAGCCCGCCGCCTTCTTCCGTTCCGCCTCATAGGTCTGCAGATGCGCGTTGGCGAGGCGCAGCAGTGGTGTCTCAAGCCCATAGGCGCGGGCGCGTCGCAGCAGGTCGCCGATGATGTGGGCGCCTTCGGTTGGGCCGCCGCGCTGGATGTCGCGCAGCATCGAGGCGGTGGCGTCGGAAGTCCGGTCGGTCAGGATATCGCGCGCCGCGCCGAGGCGCTGCTCGCCCGGCGCATGGCCGGCGGCGCGCGCCACCGCGGTGGTCTCCGCCAGGATTTCCTCCATGATCGCGGCGCCGTCCTCGCCGCTGGCGATCGCGCCGATGCTGCCGCGCATCAGGCAGGTGCCTCCCGCCAGCGCCGCCAGCACCACCCATTTGTCCCACAGGCCGCGCTCGATCGGCTCGACCCGGGTGCTGCTGAAATTGCCGGCGGCGAAGACGCGTTCGATTTCGCCGGCCGGCCGGTCGAGCACACCGCGTTCGACCTGGTCCTGGAAGCGGCCGAAGCCGATGCGCGGCGGCAGGCCGGCCATCTGCACCACCACGCCCTCCGGCGACAGGGTGCCGAAAATGCCGCAATACCCGCCGATCACCCGGTCGGCGCCGAAACGGGCGCGCAGGGCATCGACATGCGCCATGCCGTTCAGCAGCGGCAGGACCACGCCGTTTCCCGCCGCCACATGCGTCGCGATGCTGTCGATGGCGGCATCGAGATCATAGGATTTGCAGGTCAGCAGGATGACGTCGAAACCCCGGCCGGGATCGGCGGCGGTGAGGGTCGCGACCTTCAGCACGGCATCGCCGACCGGGCTCTTGATCACCAGGCCACGCTCGGCCAATTGCCGGGCGCGGCGCTCGCGCACGAGGAAGGTCACGTCGGCGCCCGCCTGGATCAACCGGCCGCCGAAATAGCCGCCGACGCCGCCGGCGCCCAGGACAAGGATTTTCACGGGATGCGTCTCCGCCTATGGTCAAAGCATGAAGGATGATCTCACGACGCTGCAGAATATCGGACCCGTCAGCGCCCGCCAATTGCGTGACGTCGACATTGCCGACGCCGCCGCCTTGCGGGCGCTGGGCGCGCTCGCCGCCTATCGCCGGCTGAAGCACGCCTTTCCCCGCCAGGTCAGCCTGAACATGCTCTATGCGCTGGAGGGCGCCCTGCGCGGGTGTCCCTGGAACCGGCTGCCGCCGGGGGTGAAGGAAGGCCTGCAGGCCGCCGCCCGGTCCGACGGGTTGTAACGCACCTGTCGCTGATCGCCCCGGTTGCGGGCCGAAATCGCCTCCGCTATCGTTGCCGCGTTTCTCGGGGGAGATTCAACGATGCGATTCGAAAGAAGCTTGCTTCTCGGCGCGATCGCGCCCGCGCTGATCGCCGGCCTGCTTTGCGGCCCGGCCGCCTTTGCCGATCAAGGGCCATATCCGCAGACCGACGAGGAAAAGCGCGCGGCATTCAAAGCCCTGAATTGGTTGGGTGAGGCGAAGAGCTACGGCCTCGCCGCTTCGCACGCTCACATCCAATTGCCGGAAGGCAAGATCCTGCTGCTCGGGGCGGATGCCGAGCGGTATTCCTGGTTGATCAGCGGTGTGGAATTCCCCGATACCGAGGCAATCATCAGCAGCGAATCGGGCCATGTCGACGTCTACTACGAATGGCGCGACGCGGGTTATGTCAGCGATTCGGACTGGTCCGACGTCGACGCGGATGAGATGCTGGATGGGTTCAAGGAGGCGACGGAAGCCTCCAACAAGGAGCGCGCCGCCAACGGATTCCCGGCGATGCAGGTTGTCGGCTGGCTGCAGCCGCCCACCTACGACGCGGCGACGCATACCGTGACCTATTCGCTGGAACTCAAGGACACCGATTCGCACTGGGCCAACGTCGTGGCGCTGCGGCTGGGCCGCGGCGGCTACGAGGAATTGACCTGGGTCGGGGCCATCGACGCCATGGAAAGCACCGGCGGACGCCCAGCCCTGCTCAACACGGCCCTGGATATCCATGAGTTTGACGAAGGCCATCGCTACGCCGACTACAAGGATGGCGACAAGGTCGCGGCCTTCGGCATCGCCGGCTTGGTCGCTACCGCACTCGGCGTCAAATTCGGCGCCAAAGGTCTTGCCGCGATTATCGCCTTCCTGGTTGCTGGCAAGAAAGTGATCATTCCCGCGGTGCTGGTCGGCGCCGGCGCGATCGCCAAGTTCTGGCGCCGGGTCTTTCGCCGCGGCGACGCGCAGTCTTAGCCGCACGCGTCGCCTCTGCGGCGCACTGGCTGAGGCCCGCGCTTCCCGCCTGGTCAGCCTGAACATGCTCTACGCGCTGGAGGTCGCCTGGCGCGATTGCGCCTGGAACCGGCCGCCGTCGGGGGTTAGGGACATGCTGAAAAACGCAGCGGAATCCAGCACTTCCAGGCGCGGGTGAGCGGAGCCGCGGGGGCAAGCATTTCTTTACCGGCGTCTGGGACGATTTGCGATCCGACAAAGGAGGGGTCGCATGCGCCGCGCCGCCGCAATCGCCCTGGTGCTGCTGGGCCTGACCGCTGCATCTCCCGCGACGCTGGCGGAGTCCTATCCGGCGACGCAGGAGGAACTGAACCAGGCCTATCGGTCGCTCGACTGGCGCCTGGAGACCGGCGCTTACCAGCTGCCGGGGTCGCACGCCACGTTCAAGCTGCGCTCGGGCTTTGCGTTGCTGCAGGGCGCCGATGCCCGGCGCTACAGCTGGCTCGCCAGCGGCGTCGAGTTCCCCGATACCGAAATCGTCCTCAGCTACGACACCGCGAACAGCAAGGCCGACGTCTATGTCGAGTGGCATGACGAAGGCTATGTCAGCGACAGCGACTGGGCAGAGGTCGACGCGGACGAGTTGCTGCAGCAGTACCGCGACGGCACCGAGGCCTCCAACGAGGAGCGCATCGCCAATGGCATGGCGCCGATGGAGGTTGTCGACTGGCTGCAGCCGCCGGAATATGACGAGGCGACCAGGACGGTCACTTACGCGATCGAGTTGAAGGACACGGACGGAAGCTGGGCCAACGCCATGGCGCTGCGCCTGGGCCGGTCGGGCTACGCGCAATTCACCTGGGCCGGGCCGATCAGCACCTTCCAGACCCAAGGCAGCCGGCCGGCGCTGCTGAAACAGGCGCTCTCCAGCTATTCCTTCGACAAGGGGTATCGCTACGGCGACTTCCAGGAGGGCGATCGCGTCGCTGCCTTTGGCATCGGCGGCATGATCGCCGTGGCGCTGGGGGCCAAGTTCGGCAAGGGCCTGATCGCTCTGCTGATCGGGTCCCTCGTCGCGGGCAAGAAGATCGTCATTCCCAGCGTGCTGGTGGCCGGCGGCGCCATCGCCAAGTTCGCCCGCAAACTGTTCGGCGGCGCCAGCACTGAGTCGTAGCTGGCGCCGATTCAGAGCCGGCGCCGGATCACAACCTGTCGCGCAGCGCGTAGTACAGCATCGCCAGCACCAGCAGCGGGTGGCGGAAGGCGGTGCCGCCGGGGAAGGTCCTATGCGGCAGGCGGGCGAAGGTGTCGAAACGCTCCGCCGTGCCGCCGAGCGACTCGGCAATCAGCTTGCCGGCCAGGCCGGCCATGGCGACGCCCTGGCCGGAATAGCCCTGGGCATAGAACACGTTGCCGAGGCGCCCCAGATTGGGCAGCCGGCTCATGGTGATGGCGAGCATCCCCGACCAGCCGTATTCGATGCGTTTCTCGCTGAGCTGCGGAAACACCTTCAGCATGTGCGGCCGCACGAAAGCGGGAATATCCGCCGGCGGCGCGGCGGTGTATTTCTCGCCACCGCCCCACAGCAGGCGGCGGTCGGCCGAGAGGCGGAAATAGTTCACCACGAAGCGCGTGTCGCAGACACAGACATCGTGCGGGATCAGCGCCTCCGCCTCAGCCTCGCCCAGCGGCTCTGTCGCGATGATGAAATTGGCGATCGGCATGATGCGCCCGGCGATGCGCGGCTCCAGATTGCCCAGATAGCCGTTGCAGCCGATCACCGCGTAGCGCGCGTTGATCGCGCCCTGCGTGGTGGTGACGGTGACGCCCTCGGCGGTCTCCGCGATCTGGGTCGCCGCCGTCTCCTCGTACAAGGTGGCGCCGGCCTCCAGCGCCGCGCGGGCCAAACCGATCGCATAGTTCAAGGGGTGCAGATGCCCGGCGCCCCAGTCCGAGATGGCGCCGAAGAAGGCATCGCTGCCGATATGGTCGCGGAGTTCGTGCGGCGGGATGTAGCGCGCCTTGGCATAGCCGAATTCGCGCTTCAGCGCTTCGACCTCCTCCGGCATCCAGGCCGCGTCGGAAGGCCGGTGCGCGACATAGAGCGAGCCGGACTTGTAGTCGCAGCGGATGCGGTGCCGCTCCACGCGCTCGCGGATGGTGTCGCGCGCCTCCTCGGCCAGCGCGAACAGCGCCTTGGCCTGGTCGCGGCCGTATCTGGCGATCAGCTCCTGCGGCCCCTTGCGCAGGCCGGTGTTGATCTGCCCGCCATTGCGCCCCGAAGCGCCCCAGCCGATCCGCGCCTGCTCGATCAGCGCCACCTGGTAGCCGCGCTCGGCCAGGTTCAACGCCGCCGACAGGCCGGTATAGCCGCCGCCGATCACCGCGACATCCGCCTTCACCTCGCCCTGCAGCGCCGGCAGCGGGGCGAAGGGCAGGGCGGTGGCGGCGTAGTACGAATTGGCGTGGTCGCGGACAGTCATGATGCCGGGGGTCGTTCCAGGATTTTCGATGCGGCGGGATGTGGCCGGGAAGGGCCCAAGATAGGCGAGGCGCGACGGCGTTGCCAAGGCCACCGGTCTGACCGGTTACCTATCCCGGGGCTTCGAGCAGGCGCAGGATGCGGTGCAGGCGGCCCTCGCCGATGCCCAGCTCATCCAGGTGCCGCACGGTGTTGCGCAGGTATTCGCGGTTGCTGCCGACGACGCCGGCGGCATGACGGATGATCTCCGCCACCTGCTCGTCGCTGAGCTTGCCGGCATATTGATAGTGCGTGCGGTCGGCGACATAGGCGATGCCCTGCTGCCGGCGGCCTTCCGCCAGGCGCAGCGTCACCTGTTTCGGCACATAGCAGCCGGTCACCAATTCGCGGTCGTGCAGGTATGCGGCAACCTCCGCCGCGTGGCGCGCCTCGACGCGGTAGAGGCGGCCGACGCATTTGCCGCCGCGATCGAGGCCCAGGACCAGGCCCGGCCGCTCGACGCTGCCGCGGTAATGCGTGGAGGTGATGCAGAAGGCGCGGTGATAGCCGTGCAGCACCGCCGGCTCGATCTCGGCAAAGGGGAAGTCCGGCCGCCACATCAGCGAGCCATAGGCGAAGACGAAGAAATCCTTGCCCGCCTCCGGCACCACCCGGCGGCTTTCGATCAGCTTCTTCTCCGCTTCGCTGAGGCTCATTTGCGGTTCAGCAGATAGAGGCCGGCGACGATCACCACCATGCCGGCGATGGCGAGCGGCGAAAGCACCTCGTCGAACCAGAAATAGCTGCCGACCGCCGCCAGGGGCGGCGTCAGGTAGAACAGGCTGGCGACCTTCGACGCGGCGCCGCGCGAGATCATCCAGGTAAGCAATGCGATGGAGACGCCGGACAAGACGACGACCAGCCAGGCCAGGGCGAAAATGAAGGTCGGCGCCCAGTCGACCTGCCCGAAACCGAGCCACCAGGCGCCCGGCACGATGACCAGCGACGCGGCGAGATACTGGATCGCGGCGCCCGAGCGCAGGTCGAATCTGGGGCAGAAACGCTTCTGATAGATCGTCGCGGCGGTGATTCCGCAGAGCGACAGGATTGCCATGATCAGGGCGAGCGGATGGCTGAGGTCGATGACCAGCCGTTCCCACAGCACCATCATCAGCCCGCCGAAACCGACGCTGATGCCGACCCATTGCAGAGGCCGGATCCGTTCCGCCAGCAGCGGTCCGGCGAGGGCGGCGGTGAGGATCGGCTGGAAGCCGACGATGAGCGCCGTCATGCCGGCCGGCATCCCGGCATAGATTGCGACATAGCAGCCGCCGAGATAGATCGCGTGTAGCAGGATCCCGGTCATGGCGATGTGGCCGAGCGCGGTCCACGAGCGCGGCCAGGGCGCGCGCGCGACGATGGCGACCGCCAGCATCATCGCCGCCGCGATGACAAAGCGCAGGCTGAGGATGGTCAGCGGCTGGGCATAGGGCACGCCCAGCTTGGCGATCAGGAAACCGGTGGCCCAGAGCAGCACGAAAATGCCGGGCGCGATCCGGGCCAGCAGGGCGATGGCGGCAGAATCCGGAGCCAGCTGCGGCGGCGTGGAATTTCCCGGCCCGGCGGACATCGCCGGGCGCCGGTCAGCGGCGGAATCGGGGGTCATATGCGATTGTTTTCGCTGGACTTTGCGGCATCAATGCCCGTAGCAATGCGCCGCAAGATAACAACCGCCGCCCGCATGCACAATCACCCTGCCTGGCTGACGCCGCTGCGCAAGCGCCTGCTGATCGCGGGCTTCCTCGGTCTCTGCGCCCTGGGGGCCGGCTATTACGGCTATTGGCGCTATGTCGCCGCGCAACTGACCCTGGGCATCGAGGCCTGGGCGGCGGACCAGCGCGCGCTCGGCAACCAGGTGGAGTTCGCCTGGGATGGCATCGGCGGCTTTCCCTTTGCCTTCCGCGCCACGTTCCGCCAGCCGAATTTGCGCCTGCGCCAGTCCGGCGCGGAGATCGCGTGGCAGGGCAGCGACCTCGCCGCCGAAATCGCGCCCTGGGACCTCCGCACCATCCGTTTCGCCTCGGCGGGCGAGCACAATCTCTGGCTCCAGACGCTGCAGCAGCAGGGCCAATGGCGGCTCGCCACCATCGGCCTCACCGGTGAAGCTTCCATCCACCAGAACGGCACCCTCAATGAGGTGCAGGCGGAGTTGAGCCAGCCCGATGCGGCGCTGCCGGGCGGCCTTGCCGTCGCCGCCAGCCATGCCACGCTGGGCCTCGCGATGCCGGAGAGCGCACCCGTCGACTATTCGCAGCCTTTCGCCCGCGTCACCCTGGACGTGTCCCAGGCCGTGTTGCCGCACGGCACGCGACTGCTGACCGCCGACCCGATCGACCAGGCATCGCTCGATGCCACCATCCGCGGCCCGCTGGCGGCGCCGCTGGCGCAGGCGCTGGACCAGTCCCAACCGCCGCCGCCGCCGCCGTCGCTGACCCAGATCCTGGCCGCATGGCGCGATGCCGGCGGCGATGTCGAGGTCAAGCGCTTCAGCTTTGCCCAAGGTCCGCTGGCCGCGAGTGGCGAGGCCACCCTGGCGCTGGACGGCGACCTGCAATTGCTGGGCGCCGGCACGGTCACCACGACGGGGCTGAGCGACGCCGTCGAGATCCTGTTGAAGGACGGGCTGATCCCGGCCGACCGGGCGCTGCTTGCGCGCACCACCGTGCGGGCGCTGGAGCGCCTGGGCGAGGATGGCAAGAAGCAGGCGAAATTCGCGCTTTCGGTGCAGAGCCGTACCGTCAGCTTCGGCCCGGCGCCGCTGCTGACCCTGCCGCCGATCGTCTGGCCGTAGTCCCCGGAACGGTGGTCGCTGGAACCGTCATCCCGGGCCGCGCAGCGTCGCTGCCCGGGATGACAGGTGAGAAAGCCCGCCGCTTCTACCGCCGGACGCGGAAGTTCTCGAACTGCCAGGGATCGCTGGTGTCCAGGTTGGGCTCCGGAAACAGCACGTTGCGATGCTGCAGCGGCGTCCAGCCGGAGCGCACGCCGACCACCGGGCCGAGATAGGGCCGGCAGATGTCGAGCACGTAATCGTGGTCCAGGTCCTCCGGCTCCACGATGCCGCGGTCCGGATGCTCGATCAGCCACATGGCGCCGGCCAGCACCGGTGCCGCGATCTGGATCGAGGTGGCGTTGTAGTCGGGGCCGAGCAATTGCCGCGCCTCGTGGATCGACAGCTGCGAGCCGTACCAATAGGCGCCGAAATCGCCCATCAGCAGCGCGCCCAATTCGTCGATGCCGTCGACGATCTCCGCGTTGAGCGGGCGAATCTTCGGCTGCATCTCGAAGTTCTTCATCTGGAACTCGCGCACCG
>JBGAGP010000192.1:0-5661 GCA_044226685.1 Dongiaceae bacterium | reverse complement strand
GACGAGGCCAAGCTGATGCTGGGCCGCACCCCCGGGAACATCCAGGCGATCCGGCCGCTGCGCGACGGCGTCATCGCCGATTTCGAGGTCGCGGAAGAAATGATCAAGCATTTCATCCGCAAGGTTCATAACAATCGCCGTTCCTTCGCCCGGCCTCAGATTATTGTCTGCGTGCCCTCCGGCTCCACCGCCGTCGAGCGCCGCGCCATCCAGGAATCCGCGGAATCCGCCGGCGCCAGCAAGGTCTGGCTGATCGAGGAGCCGATGGCGGCCGCGATCGGTGCCGGCCTGCCGGTGACGGAACCGACCGGCTCCATGGTGGTCGATATCGGCGGCGGCACCACCGAAGTGGCGGTCCTGTCGCTGGGCGGCATCGTCTATTCCCGTTCCGTTCGCGTCGGCGGCGACAAAATGGACGAGGCGATCATCGGCTATATCCGCCGGAACCATAATTTGCTGGTCGGCGAAGGCTCCGCCGAACGGATCAAGAAGGAAATCGGTTCCGCCTGCCCGCCGGAAGACGGCGAGGGCAAGGTCATGGAAATCAAGGGCCGCGACCTGATGAACGGCGTGCCGAAGGAACTGGTGATCACCGAGCGCCAGGTCTCCGAGGCGCTGGCCGAGCCGGTCGGCGCCATTATCGAGGCGGTCAAGGTCGCCCTGGAGCACACCGCCCCCGAACTGGCCGGCGACATCGTCGACAAGGGCATCGTGCTGACCGGCGGCGGCGCCCTGCTGTCCAACCTTGACTATGTCCTGCGCCATGCGACCGGCCTGCCGGTCTCGGTGGCCGATGACGCCCTGTCTTGTGTCGCCCTCGGCACCGGCCGCTGCCTGGAAGACATCAAGGCCCATCGCCACGTCCTGATCAGCATGTATTAACCAAGTTCCCCTATCCTGCCCGCAGTTTTTCTTTGCGGCCGGACCCAGCCTGTGGAAAAATCAAACAAGTCACGAAATTCCAAGGCTTTGGCCGATAGCGTCGGCACCCCGGAGGGCGGGACGTGAGACAGCGGTCCAGTGCGATTGGCGCCACCTCCTCCCTCAAGGTGTGGTTCCAGCGTTTTTCCTTCGTTCTGCTGATGTTAGCGGCCTTCGGCGTCCTGCTCATCGGCAAGGCCGACACGGTCATGCTGTCCCGCCTGCGCATCTGGGCGGCCGACGGGATCGGGCCCGTGCTCTATGCCGTCTCGTCCCCGATCGAGACCGCGCGCGAGACCGTGGCCGAGGTGCAATCCTACTTTTCGCTGAAATCCCAGGTCGAGGCGCTGCGGCTGGAGAACCAGTCGTTGAAGGATTCGCAGCAGCAGGCGCGCGATCTGCAGGCCGAGAATGCCGCGTTGCGCGAGCTGCTGAAGATGACGCCGAGCCCGCGCGTGTCCTTCATCAGCGCGCCGGTGGTGGCTGACGCGTCCTCCGGTTTCGTGCGCGGCGTCATCGCGCTGGCCGGTGAGCAGGACGGCATCCGCAAGGGCCAGGCGGCGATGGTCGGCAATGGCCTGGTGGGCCGCGTGCAGGATGTCGGCCACCGTGTCTCGCGCGTCATGCTGCTGACCGACATCAACAGCCGCCTGCCGGTGCTCATCGAACGCACGCGCGACCAGGCGATCCTCGCCGGCAACAACTCCGAGCGGCCCGAGGTCAGCTACCTGTCGCGTGACGCCGACGTGAAGATCGGCGATCACGTCGTCACCTCCGGCGTCGGCGGTGCCTTTCCCGGCGGGTTGCCAGTGGGCGAGATCGCCGACATCTCCGACGGCAAGGTCTTCGTGCAGCCCTTCGCCGATCTCGGCCGCCTCGAATACATCCGCATGGTGGATTACGGCCTGCCCGGCGTGCTGCAGGAAGACCTCGACATCGACGTCAGCACGGCCGTGCCGATCCTGAAGCCGACGGCCGGCCCGGTGCAGCTGCCGAAACTGATCAAGCCGGCCAACACCCAGCCGCGCCTGAAGCCGATCGAGGGAGCGACCGAGTGATCGGGCTCGGCATCCGCCACCAGGTCGGCGAGTGGCTGCGTCTGGCCACGCCGGCCCTGGTGTGCCTGGTGCTGCTCGCCATCAGCATCGCGCCCTGGCGGCCGTTCGATGCGCCGCTGGCCGGTTTTCTGGTGATCACGGCGATCTTCTACTGGTCGATCTACCAGCCCGAGGCGATGACGCCGTGGATCGCGGCGCTGATCGGGCTCGCCGCCGACCTGCTCGGCCTGGCGCCCTTCGGGCTCAGCACCATCATCGCGCTCGCGGTTGCCGGCGGCGCCCAATTGTGGCGCCGCGAACTGGCCGATGCGTCCTTCATGCTGGTGTGGATGGCCTTCGCCGCGACCGCGATGCTGACGTTCTTCGTCGCCTGGACGCTCGCCGCGCTGGTGCTGGAGCAATGGCCGAATCCCTGGCCGCTGGTGCTGCAGACCGTCGTCAACATCGCCCTTTATCCGCTGCTGACGCTGCTCTACGGGCGGCTGCAGAGCGCGCTGTTCGACTAGGAGCGGAATGCGATGAGCCGCGCCAAGCAGCAGACCCAGAACCAGCAGAAGGTGTTCACCCGCCGCTTGGCGATCCTCGGCGGCATGAAGGCGCTGATGGTCGGCACGCTGGCCGCGCGGCTCTACTACCTGCAGGTGATCGAGGGCGAGAAATACAAGCTGCTGGCCGACGAGAACCGCATCAACCGCCGCATCCTGTTCCCGCCGCGCGGCCTGATCCTCGACCGCTTCGGCATTCCGCTGGCCAGCAATTCGCCGAGCTATCGCGCCATCCTGGTGGCCGAGCAGACGCGCGACGACAAGGGCGCGCTGGACGTCGAGGGCACGCTGAAATCCTTTGCCGAGATCGTCCCGCTGAGCGACCGCGAGATCGCCCGCATCATGAAGGCGCGCAAGAACAACCGCGCCTTCGTGCCGATCACGGTGAAGGACGACCTGGACTGGGAGCAGGTCAATTCCGTCGAGCTCAACCTGCCGGACCTGCCCGGCATCTCCATCGAGATCGACCAGAAGCGCGTCTATCCGTTCGGCGGCATCACCTCGCACATCCTCGGCTATGTCGCGGTACCGTCGGAAAAGGAAGTCGACAAGGACACCGACCCGCTGCTGCGCCAGCCCGGCTTCCGCATCGGCAAGAACGGTCTGGAGCGGCAGTACGATTTGCCGCTGCGCGGCTCCGCCGGCGAGAGCCAGCTGGAGGTGAACTCCGTCGGCCGCGTGATCCGCGAGCTGGCGCGCCAGGAAGGCGAGCCGGGCGGCGACCTGGTCACCACGCTCGATGTCGGCCTGCACCAATACGCGCACCAACGCCTGTCGGCGGAACTGTCGGGTGCTGCGGTGGTGATGGACGTCTATACCGGCGACGTGCTGGCGTTGGCTTCGACACCGTCCTACGACCCGACCGCCTTCTATCGCGGCCTCACCACCGACGAATGGCAGGAGCTGACCAACGACATCTACGGCCCGCTCAACAACAAGCCGATCAGCGGCCAATACGCGCCGGGCTCCACCTTCAAGATGATGACGGCGATCGCCGGCCTGCGCGCCGGAGTCAGCCCGCATGACCGCGTGTTCTGCAGCGGCGTCACCGTACTCGGCTCGGCGCGGTTCCACTGCTGGAAGCGCGAGGGGCACGGCTCGCTCGACATGGTCGACGGCATCAAGCACTCCTGCGACTGCTATTTCTACGAGATCGCGCGCCGGGCCGGCATCGACATGCTGGCCGATACGGCGCGGCAGTTCGGCCTCGGCGATATCGAGGGTTTGGACCTGCCGGGCGAGAAGCCGGGCCTGATCCCGGACACCAAGTGGAAGAAGGCGACCATGGGCGACGTCTGGCATCCGGGCGAGACGCTCGTCGCCGGCATCGGCCAGGGCTTCATCCTGGCGACGCCGCTGCAGCTCGCGGTGATGACGGCGCGCCTCGCCAATGGCGGCTATGCGGTGAAACCTCGCCTGGTGCGGCAGATCTCCACCGACGCCGGCAACGACGAAGGCAATCCGGTCTTTCCGCACATCGATCTGCCTGACGCCTATCTCAAGATCGCGCGCGACGGCATGGATCAGGTCACCAACGGCAATCGCGGCACCGCCTATCGCTCGCGCATCGACATCCCGGGCATGGAGATGGCCGGCAAGACCGGCACCAGCCAGGTCCGCCGCATCACCATGGCGGAGCGCCAGCGCGGCGTGATCAAGAACGAGAACCTGCCCTGGCACCAGCGCGACAACGCGCTGTTCGTCGCCTTCGCCCCGGTACACGCGCCGCGCTACGCCTGCTGCGTGGTGGTGGAGCATGGCGGCGGCGGCTCCGCGGTCGCGGCGCCGATCGCCCGCGACATCCTCATCGAGTGCCAGCGGCGCGACCCCTCCCGGCGCAATCCGAACGCCGAAGGCGGCCGGCGCGAGATGCCATAGGGAACCGCATGGGGATCGAACTCCACAGCGTCGGATCGCAGGCCGGCCTCCGGCTCACCCAGCGGATCAAGCAGATCCCCTGGAGCCTGGTGATCCTCATCAGCATGGTCGCCTCGATCGGCTTCGCCATGCTGTATTCCGCCGCCAACGGCAACACCGAGCCGTGGATGAACAAGCAGATGATGCGCTTCGGCGTCTTCGTCGTGGTCATGCTGATGATCGCCATGGTCGATCTGCAGCGGCTGGCGAAGATCGCCTATCCGCTCTACGCCGTGGCGCTGGTCCTGCTGGTCTATGTCGAGTTCCTCGGCGAGGTCGGCATGGGCGCGCAGCGCTGGATCAACCTCGGCCCGGTGCAGCTGCAGCCCTCGGAGCTGATGAAGATCTCGCTCTGCCTGGTGCTGGCGCGCTATTTCCACGGCCTCAGCTACGAGGATATCGGCAAGCCCTGGGTACTGATCCCGCCGGCCCTGATGGCGCTGATCCCGGCCGGGCTGGTGCTGAAGCAGCCTGACCTCGGCACCGCGGGCATGCTGCTGATGTGCGGCGCCGGCGTCTTCTTCGTGGCCGGGGTGCGCTGGTGGAAATTCGCCATCGTCTTCGGCATCGGCATCGCCGGGGCGGTGGGCGCCTGGAATTCCGGCTTCCTGCGCGACTACCAGAAGAACCGCATCCTCACCTTCCTCGACCCCGAGAGCGACGCGCTGGGCGCCGGCTACCACATCACCCAGTCGAAGATCGCGCTGGGCTCCGGCGGAGTCTGGGGCAAGGGGCTCCTGCAGGGGTCGCAGGCCCAGCTCGAGTTCCTGCCCGAACGCCAGACCGATTTCATCTTCACCATGCTGGGCGAGGAGCTGGGCATGGTGGGCGGCCTGCTGCTGCTGTCGCTTTACTCGCTGCTGGTGGTCTATGGCTTCGCCATCGCGCTCAGGACCCGCAGCCATTTCGGGCGCCTGCTCGCCTTCGGCGTGACCATGAACCTGTTCCTGTATTTCTTCATCAATACCGCGATGGTCATGGGCCTCATTCCGGTGGTCGGCATCCCGCTGCCGCTGATCTCCTACGGCGGCACCGCCATGATGACGGTGATGGTGGGATTCGGCCTGCTGATGGCGGTCTACATCCAGCGCGACTACCGGGTCGGCCGGCGCACCTCCGGCGAGGACTGAGCCTCGCCGTAACGCCTTGTTCCGGCGCGGCTTTTCCGGGGTAAATTGGTCCTCGACAAGGCCCAAGGGCTTTTGCTATACCGCGCGCCT
>JBGAGP010000014.1:0-49785 GCA_044226685.1 Dongiaceae bacterium | reverse complement strand
CGCGAGGGCTTCCAGAAGGTGAAGATCGTCGTTTCCTCCGGCTTCGATCCGGCCAAGTGCAAGGTCATGGCCGAGGCCAACGCGCCGATCGACATCGTCGGCACCGGCTCCTTCCTGCCGCAGCGCTGGACCGAGACCTACGCCACCGCCGACATCATCGAATACAACGGCGTGAAGCGCGTGAAGATCGGCCGCGAGTTCCTGTTCAAGAAGTAGCGGCAGGCCGTTCCACAAATTGAATCGTCATCACCGGGCTTGTCCCGGTGATCCAAGTTTGTTGGCGACGTCTCGGTACAGGAACTTGGATTGCCGGGACAAGCCCGGCAATGACGACAGGGGGCGTAGGGCGTGCACTACGTGAACGGGTGCGGCCCGTCGAAGTCCCCGACATAGCTGATATGGGTCACCAGCGCGCCATTGCGCCACTGGTGCAGCGCCACGGCCGGCGGGTCCATGGTGAAGGTGATGTCGACGCCGGGGCGCAAATCGAGCGTCGCCTGGTGCGCGGTGCTGGGGCCGATGGAGGCGAGGGTGCCGGCCCAGCGCGCCTGGATCGGGCGGTGGACGTGGCCGCACAGCACGCGCTCGACCTGCGGATTGCGCCGCACGATCGCCGCCAGGCGCTCCGCCCCGGTATTCAGGCTCATGGTGTCGAATTCATGGATGCCGCAGGCGAAGGGCGGATGATGCATGAAGATCACCGTCGGCCGGTCTGACTCGGCAAGGCGCGCCTCGAGCCAGTCGAGCCGCGCGTCGCACAGCTCACCATGCGGCGCGCCCTCGACCAGCGTGTCGAGCCCGATCAGCCGCAGCGGGTGATCCTCGATCGCGTATTGCACGAAGTCGCCCTGCTGCAGATGCGCGTGGTCGGCGAAGCCGGCACGGAGCGCATCGCGCGCGTCGTGGTTGCCGGGCACGACGTAGACCGGCATCGGCAGCTTGGCGAGGATGCCGCGCAGCCGGGCGTATTCCGCTTCACTGCCGGCATCGACCAGGTCGCCGGTGGCGATCACCACGTCCGGGCGCGGGTCGAGCGCCAGCAGATGCGCCACCGCGCGCTCCAGATAGGGCGCGGTGTCGACCCGGCCGCTCATCAGCCGGCCCTCGGGCATCACATGGGTGTCGGAAATCTGCGCGATCAGCATGGGGGTCTCCGGCCGCCGGTCCAGGTTTCGCCGCACGATAGCGGCCTGAAATCCGGCCGTCGCGCGTTGCATTGTCTCGCAATAATCCGGTCGCGCCGTGCGGGCTTTGCTGAAAATTCCAAGTCATTTCAAAGGCAGGAGGATGCTTCATTCAGCATTTTGAATATTAATAGTTACGCAACCCTAGGAATTTACGCTGACGGTTTGCCGCTCCGAGATCGGCTCCCGCCACGAACAGGGGATGATTCATGGCCACCGCACCGAAGCTGGACCTGACGCCACCCGCCCGGCCCGCGCGCCGCCTCGCCAAGTCGCAGGCGCAGCATCGCCGTGCCGCGCAGACGCTGCCGCTCGGCGTCTCCGACACCTATCGCTATTGGGGCGACGAGGGGACGCTCTACGTGAAGCGCGCCAAGGGCGCGCGGATCTGGGACCTTGACGACAATTGCTATGTCGATTTCCGCCTCGGCTGGGGCCCGATCATCCTCGGCTACGGCGACGAGCGCGTCGATGCCGCCGCGCGCAAGGGCATCGAGTTCGGCGGCGTCACCGCGCTCGCCACGGCGCTGGAAGCGAACGTGGCCGAGTTGATGGTCGACATGGTGCCGGGCGTCGAGCAGGTGCGCTTCGCCAATTCCGGCTCCGAGGCGGTGGCGACCGCGCTGCGCGTCGCCCGCGCGGTGTCCGGGCGCGACGGCTTCGTCATGGTCGAGGGCGCTTTCCACGGCATGTTCGATTCCGTGCTCTGGCGCACGCAGATGGAGACCTGGAACCCGGCCTCGGGCCAGCCGCCCGAGGTGCTGCCCTTCGGCCGCGGCATTCCGCTGGCTCATCGCGACCTGGTCGGCGTGGTGCCGCTCAACGACGCCGAGGCGCTGCGCAGCCTGTTCAAGCGCGAGGGCAGCCGCATCGGCGCCTTCATCGTCGAGCCGATCCTCGGCAATTGCTGCTCGATCCCGGCGACGCAGGCTTATCTGCAGGACGTGCGCGCGATGTGCGACGAGTATGGCATCGTGCTGATCTTCGACGAGGTGAAGACCGGTTTCCGCGTCGCCCGCGGCGGCGCGCAGGAACTCTACGGCGTGCTGCCCGACCTCTGCACCTTCGCCAAGGCGATGGGCAACGGCTATCCGATCGCGGCACTCGGCGGCAAGCGCGCCTTCATGGGTGCCATTTCCGGCTTCGACGGCGTGCTGCATGGCGGCACCTTCACCGGCCACCCGATCGCGCTGGCGGCGGCCGAAGCCACCCTGCGGATCCTGAAGGAGACGAACGCCCTGCAGGAGATCGCCGATTGGGGCCGTGCGCTGCAGGGGCACCTCGCCCGCGTCTTCGCGCAAGCCGGCATCCCGCATGTCTTCACCGGCCACCCGTCGATGTTCGGCATCCTGTTCCGCGACAAGCCGCTACGGAGTTACCGCGACTGGGCGTCCTCCAACCACGATCTTTACGACGCGATGGCCCGCGCGTTGCCGGATTACGGATTGCTGCCGGAGCCGGATTCGCGCGAGCCCTGGTTCGTCTGCCACGCCCATCGCGAGATCGACCCGGCCGAGATCGCCGGCACAGTGGCGGAGGTCATCGCAACGCTGGCGCGGTAAAGCGCGCGACCAGCGCGGCGCCGATCGTCAGCGCGGCGGCGGCGGCGACCGAGGGCAGCAGGAACGACCCGGTCAGATCGTGCATCCAGCCGGCCAGGATGGGTCCGACGATCTGGCCGAGGCCAAAGGCCGCCGTCATCAGCGCGATCATCCGGGCGACGCCGCCGCTCACCAGGCGCCGCACGACGACGAAGCCCAGCACGGTGATGCCGACGATGGTGCCGCCAAGCAGGATCGCCGCCAGCACCGCGCCGGGCGGCGAGATCCACAGCACGCTCGACAGCACGCCGACTGCTTCCGCCAGGCAGGCGAGAGCGTAGCTTTGTGCCGGGCCGATGCGCCGGCCCAGCGCCGACCAGATCGCGACCGAGGGAATCGCGGCGAGGCCGACGACGATCCAGATCACCGGTTCCATCGGCGCGATCGCCGCGTTGGTGCGCACCAGCTGCACCAGGAACGTCGCGGTGATGACGTAGCCGAAGCCGAACAGGCCATAGGAGACAACCAGCGCCGTCAGCGCGCCACTGAGCCGACGGCCGTTGCCCTGGGTCCGCGCCGCCGCCGCATGAGGCGCCGGGCCGATCAGCAGCCCGACCGCGAAGCAGGCGGCGAGCGACAGCAGGGCGGTCGCCTGCCACTGCCAGGTCCAGCCATAGCCGGCGGCGGCGAGGCGCTCGACCAGCGCCGCGGAAAGCGCGATGCCGAAGCCGACGCCGGCGAACTGGTATCCGGCCCAGCTCGCCTTGCCGCTCCGGGTCAGGCGCTCCATCACCAGCGCCGAGGAGAAGATCAGCACCAGGGCGCTGGCCGCGCCGCCGACGAAGCGCAGCAGGATGAACCCGGCAAGCGCCGTGGTAAACGCCATGGCGCCGGTGGAGAGCGCGCTGAAGACAAGCCCCGCCAGCATCCAGCGCCGCGGCGTCGCGGTGAAGAACGGCAGCGAAGCGGCGAGCGCGCCCAGCAGGTAGCCGGCGAAATTCGCCGAGGCGATGAGACCCGCTTGGCTCGCCGACAGATGCAGGTCGGCGACCATCTCGGGCAGGATCGGCGTATAGACGAACCGCCCGATGCCCATGGCCGAAGCCAGCGCGATGAAGCCGCCGAGGATGAGCGCGACAGGCCTCGCAGAATGCGGTTGTTGCTCCGCGTTCACCGCCATACCCCAATATTTCCTGCTTCGCCCTCGCGATGGATCATGGGTCAGGTGCGGCGCGTGCGACAAGCAGCGACTGCGCCTGCCGCCATGCAAGAACGGCATGGGCGCGCTCCCGGCCGGCATGTCCCTGCGCGTGACGCGCCTATCCGCGCATCCGTGCCCGCAAGGTGAGGCCGATGCCGAGCGCGATGAGCGCCACGCCGCTCCACACTGTCAGCGAATAGCGCTCGCCCAGGCCGAAGGTGCCGATGACCACGCCCACGCCGGCCGCGACGGTGCCGATCTGGCTCAAGGTGACCGGGCCGCCGATCGCCTGCAGCCGGAAGAACAGCGCGAACATCAGCGCGCTGCCGGCGATTTGTATGGCGACAATACCGGGAAGGATCAGCAGCGTCGCCAGTGCGCCCGGTCCCGCGACGACGACCGACGCCGCGATGAGCAGCGCGGCGGAGACCGTGTTGCTGCCCACCGCGAGCCAGATCGGGCTGGCGCCCTGCGGCCAGGCGAGCGTGCGATAGACGTTGCCGAGCGCGAGGCTGAACGGGATGGCGATGCCGAGCGCCGCCCAGAACCATTCCACGCTGCGCCCGATTTCGCCGCGCGAGGTGGCGACCAGCAGCGCGCCGGCGAAGCCGAGGACGATGCCGACCAGTTCCAGACGGCTCGGCGACCGCAGCCGCGCGGCGAAGGACAGCGCCACGGTGAACATCGGCGACAGCGTGAACAGGATGGCGACATAGCCGCTGCCGAGTTTCGGGATCAGCGAATAGACCAGCACGTTGGGCAGCGCGTAGGAGATCACCGCGATGACGGCGAAATAGCGCAGGTGCCGCGCATCGACCGGCGCGCGCAGCTTCAAGGCCGGCATCGCCGCGCCCAGGATGGCCGCGCCGCCGGTGGAGATCACCGCCGCCCAGACGATGGGCGGGATGCCGGCCGCCACCGCCAGCTTGCCCAGCGGGAAATTGATCCCGAGCAGCAATCCGACCGCGATCAACAGGAAGCCGGGCGAATGCCAGGCGCGGGCGGGGAGGCGGGGCTTGCTGGGCGAGGGCATGGTCATTGGGTGCTGGCAAGGGGGAGTACGGCCGCGCATTGCCCGGCCTTGACGTCATCTCAAATCTGGGAGAAATTCCCGAATATGGAAACAGCGAGTCTGGAAGAAACTAGCATCGACCGGCGCATTGCCCAACGGCTTCGCGCGCTCAGGGCGGAGCGCGGCTGGTCGCTGGACGAGCTGGCGCAGCGGAGCGGGGTGAGCCGGGCGACCCTGTCGCGCCTGGAGAACGCCGAGGTCAGCCCGACCGCCAGCGTGCTGGGCCGGCTCTGCGGCGCCTATGGCATGACTATGTCGCGCCTGATGCTGATGGTGGAGGAGGGCTTTGCGCCCCTGATGCGCCGTGCGGCGCAGCCCCTCTGGACCGATCCCAGCATCGGCTTCCGCCGCCGCGCGGTCTCGCCGCCGGCGCAGAGCCTTTCCGCCGAGATGCTGGAATGCGAGCTCGATGCGAATGCGCGCATCGCCTATGAACTGCCGCCACGCCAGGGGCTGGAGCATCACCTGCTGCTGCTCGAAGGGCGCCTGCAGGTGACCGTGGACGGCGTCACCCACGACCTGCGCCCCGGCGATTGCTTGCGCTACCGCCTCACCGGCCCCTCTGCCTTTGCGACGCCGGAAAAGACCGGCGCGCGCTACGTGCTGTGCATGGTGTGACCGCCGTGACCGACGGAATCGAGATCCGCGAGGTGACGGCGGCGCAGCTGGAGGCGGAGCTCCCGGCCTTCGCCGTCTTGCTGCACGATTGCGTCGAGGCCGGCGCCAGCATCAATTTCGTGCTGCCCTTCACCCTGGCCGAGGCGGAGGATTTCTGGCGCCGCAAGGTGCTGCCGGGCTTGCGCGAGGGCGGCCTCATCGTGCTCGCCGCGCGTCAGGCGGGCCGCATCGTCGGTTCGGTGCAACTCGACCACGACACGCCGCCCAACCAGCGCCACCGTGCCGAAGTGCGCAAACTGCTGGTGCATCCGCAGTTCCGCCGCCGCGGCATTGCCCGGCTGCTGATGGCGGAGATCGAGTGCCGCGCCGCAGCACTTGGACGCAGCCTGCTCACCTTGGACACGCGCACCGGCGATGCGGCGGAACCGCTCTACCTCTCGCTCGGCTACCAGGTGGCGGGGATGATCCCGGGATATTGCCGCGACACCGTCGTCGCGCGCTACGACCCGACGACGATCATGTACAAGCCGCTGGGCCCTCACTTGCCCGGCGGCTTGGCGTAGGGCACCTCGATCCAGACATAGCCCTGCTCGTTGCTGTTGGGCTTGGCGCCGTATTCCAGGATCCAGGATCGGCCGGTCTGGGTGTCGAACATCATGTTGATCTTCGAGCTGCCCTTGGCCAGGTCGCGGTCGGGCTGGTCGAGCACGATCAGCACGAAACGCTGGCTGAGCGGCTCGGTGACCGGCGTTGGCGCCAGGGTGGTTTCCTGGGCATAGGCCGTCGCGGCCATGCCAACCAGTAATGGAAGCGCAATCAGCTGTCGAAACATGAACCCTCCGGACCGCGCATGGCGGCGCCTGCAGCCTCTGTTGCCAGCCAAACACACGGGCGTTTCCCCCGCAAATGCGCCCAGGTCCTGCCCCGCATGCAAGGAAGTGGGTGGCAAGCGGATCGAATATCCTTAATCTCGCTTAAGCCATCGTTAGCGTCGTTTTCCGCCAACCCGGATCATCATGACCCACGAACTGAAAATCGCCCTGGCCCAGCTCAACCCGACGGTGGGCGACGTCGCCGGCAACCTCGCGATGTTGCGCCAGGCGCGCGCCACCGCGGCCGGGAAGGGTGCCGATCTGGTGTTCTGCGCCGAGGCGACCATGTCCGGCTACCCGGCCGAGGACCTCGTGCTGAAGCCCGCCTTCCAGCAGGCCTGCCGCCAGGCGGTCGAGGACCTGGCCGCCGACACCGCCGATGGTGGGCCGGCGATCATGGTGGGGGCGCCGTGGCTCGACGACGGCAAGCTGATGAACGCCTTCCTGCTGCTCGACGGCGGCAAGGTGGCGGCGGCGCGCTACAAGCACGAGCTGCCCAATTACGGCGTGTTCGACGAGAAGCGCGTCTTCACCCCGGCGCCGCTGCAGAGCCCGGTGCAGTTCCGTGGCGTGAAGCTTGGCGTGCCGATCTGCGAGGACCTGTGGTTCGCCGACGTCTCCGAATGCCTGGCGGAATCGGGCGCCGAGATCCTGCTCTGCCCGAACGGCTCGCCCTTCGACATCCACAAGATGGACCAGCGCCTGAACATGGCGGTGGCGCGGCAGAACGAGACCGGCCTGCCGGTCGTCTACGTCAACCAGGTAGGCGGGCAGGACGAGCTGGTCTTCGACGGCGGTTCCTTCGTGCTCGATCGCGGCCATCAGGTGAAGGCGCAGCTGCCGATGTTCCGCGAGGTGGTGGAGCTCACCCATTGGCGCCGCACCAACGACGGCTGGAGCTGCGATCCGGCGCCGATCATGCCGGAGCCCGCGCTGCTGGAGAAGATCTACCAGGCGATGATGCTGGGTCTGCAAGACTATGTGCGCAAGAACCGCTTCCCCGGCGTGCTGCTCGGCCTCTCCGGCGGTATCGATTCCGCGTTGACCGCGGCGGTGGCGGTCGACGCGCTCGGCGCCGACAAGGTGCATGCGGTGATGATGCCCTCGCCCTATACCAGCGCCCATTCGCTGGAGGACGCGGCCGCCTGCGCCAGGCTGCTCGGCATCACCTACGAGACGATCTCGATCGAGCCGGCGATGCAGGCCTTCGGCCAGATGCTGGCGCCGAGCTTCAAGGGGCGCAACGCCGATACCACGGAAGAGAACATCCAGAGCCGCGCCCGCGGCGTGACGCTGATGGCGCTGTCCAACAAGCTCGGCTACATGCTGCTCACCACCGGCAACAAGTCGGAGATGTCGGTCGGCTACGCGACCCTCTACGGCGACATGTGCGGCGGCTATTCGGTGCTGAAGGACATCTACAAGATGACCGTCTTCGCCCTCTGCCGCTGGCGCAACGCCCATCACCCGCTGGACGCCCTCGGTCCCAAGGGGATGGTGATGCCGGAACGGGTCATCACCAAGCCGCCTTCGGCCGAGCTGAAGCCGAACCAGACCGACCAGGATTCCCTGCCGCCCTACGAGGTGCTGGACGCCATCCTGGAGGGCCTGGTCGAGGGCGAAATGACGGTGGACGAGATAGCCGCCAAAGGCTATGACCGGGCCACCATCGTCCGGGTCTGGCGCATGCTGGACCTGGCGGAATACAAGCGGCGCCAGGCGCCGCCGGGGGTCAAGATCTCGTCCCGGGCCTTCGGTCGCGACCGCCGCTACCCGATCACCAACGGTTTCAGGGCCAAGGTCTAGAAAGGCCGGCGCAATGGGGTACAGTGGTCAAGATGGCTGTTCGTGTTCGCTTCGCCCCCTCGCCGACGGGTCGGCTGCACGTCGGCAATATCTACATCGCCCTGCATAACTGGCTGTTCGCCAGGAAGGCCGGCGGCGAGTTCCTGCTGCGCCTCGACGACACCGATCTCGAACGCTCCACCGAGGATTTCGCCGAAGGCATCAAGGCCGACCTCACCTGGCTCGGCCTGACCTGGAACCTGTTCGACCGCCAGTCGGTGCGCCTCGCCATCTACGACGCCGCCGCGGACAAGCTGCGCGCGTCGGGCCGGCTCTACCCCTGCTACGAGACGGCCGAGGAGCTGAGCCTCAAGCGCAAGATCCAGCTCGGCCAGGGCAAGCCGCCGATCTATGACCGCGCCGCGCTGAAGCTGACGCCTGAGGACCGCGCGAAGCTGGAGGCGCAGGGGCTGAAGCCGCACTGGCGCTTCAAGCTGGACCCGAAGGACGTGCGCTGGGACGACCTGGTGCGCGGGGCGCAGCACGTCGACGAGAGCAGCCAGTCCGACCCCGTCCTGGTGCGCGAGAATGGCACCTATCTCTACACCTTCACCTCCGTGGTGGACGACATCGCCTTCGGCATCAGCCATGTGATCCGCGGCGCCGACCACGTCACCAACACCGCGACGCAGATCCAGATCTTCGAGGCGCTGGGCGCCCACGCGCCCCGCTTCGCGCATCTGCCGCTGCTGATCGACGCGGCGGGCGAGGGGCTCTCCAAGCGCCTCGGCGCGCTGTCCATCGGCCAGCTCCGCGCCGAGGGGCTGGAGCCGATGACGGTCAACGCCTATCTGGCGCGCATCGGCACCGGCGACGCGACGCTTCCCGCCCGCGCGCTCGAAGACCTGGTGGCGGCGCACGATCTGGCGAAGTTCGGCAAGTCCTCGCCGCGCTTCGATCCCGACGAGCTGCGGCACCTGAACGCCAAGCTGCTGCATCACCTGCCCTATGCGGAGGCGCGCGGCCATCTGGCGGCGCTGGGTCTCGGCCATATCGACGAGGCGGTGTGGGACGTCGCCCGCGCCAATGTCGAGAAGGTCGAGGACGTCGCCATGTGGCAGGCGGTGGTGAAGGGCCCGATCGCGCCGCAAATCGCCGATGCCGGGTTCGCGCGCGCGGCCGCCGACCTGCTGCCGCCCGAGCCGTGGAGCGCGGAGACCTGGGGCCAGTGGACCAGCGCGGTGAAGAACGCGACCGGACGCAAGGGCAAGGAGTTGTTCATGCCGCTGCGCCAGGCGTTGACCGCCGCCGATCACGGCCCGGAATTGAAGCTGCTGCTGCCGCTGATCGGCCGGGAACGGGCGCTGAAGCGCCTGCACGGAGAGACGGCATGAGCACGCTCAATCCGCTTCCCCATTCGTCATCCCGGCCTTGCGCCGGGATCCACCCATCAACCGCCCGTGCGCCTGCACGATGGACCCCGGCGCAAGGCCGGGGTGACGGCCGAGAAGGTACCGCCGCATGACCATCCACCTCTACAACACCCTCACGCGCGAGAAAGAGGTCTTCGCGCCGCTCGATGCGAAGAACGTGCGGATGTATGTCTGCGGCCCGACGGTCTATGACTTCGCCCATATCGGCAATGCGCGGCCCGTGGTCGTGTTCGACACGCTGTTCCGCCTGCTCCGCCACACCTATGGCGCGGGGCACGTCACCTATGTGCGCAACATCACCGACATCGACGACAAGATCATGGACGCCGCCAAGGCGAGCGGCGAGACCATCCAGCAGGTGACGACGCGCACGGCCAAGGCCTATCACGACGACATGGGCGCCCTGAACGCCCTGCCGCCGAGCAAGGAGCCGCGCGCCACCGAGTTCGTGCCGCAGATGGTGGCGCTGATGCAGACGCTCATCGCCAAGGGCTTCGCCTATGCCGCCGAGGGGCACGTGCTGTTCAACGTGCCGGCGATGGAGGAATACGGCCGGCTGTCGCGCCGCTCGCTCGACGACATGATCGCCGGCGCCCGCGTCGAGGTGGCGCCGTACAAGAAGCATCCGGCCGATTTCGTGCTGTGGAAGCCGAGCAGCGCCGACCAGCCGGGCTGGGACAGCCCCTGGGGCCGCGGCCGGCCGGGCTGGCACATCGAATGCTCCGCCATGTCCGGCGCGCTGCTGGGCGAGGTCTTCGACATCCACGGCGGCGGCATCGACCTCATCTTCCCGCACCACGAGAACGAGATCGCGCAAAGCCGCTGCGCCCACGGCACGCCGGTGATGGCGCGGGTGTGGATGCACAATGGCTTCGTCCAGGTGAACGGGCAGAAGATGTCGAAGTCGCTCGGCAACTTCTTCACCGTGCGCGAGCTGCTGGAGGAAGGCCATCGCGGCGAGGCGATCCGCCTCGCCCTGCTCTCGGCGCATTACCGCCAGCCGACCGACATCACCCGCGACGGGCTGAAGGAAGCGAAGGCCCAGCTCGACCGTTTCTACGATGCGCTGCGCAAGCATTCGGGCGTGGTGGCCACGCCCGAGGCGCCGACGCATCTGCTGGCGGCACTGGCCGACGACCTCAACACGCCGCTGGCGCTGGCCGAGATGCACGAGCTCCTCTCGCGTCTCAACAAGGCGAGCGGCGCGGATGAGGTGCGCGGTGCGAAAGCGGCACTGCTTGCCGCCGGCAACCTGCTCGGCTTGCTGCAGGGCGATCCGGCCGCGTGGTTCCAGGCCGCCGGGGGCCTCGACGCCGCGGCGATCGAGGCACAGATCGAGGCGCGGAAGGCCGCGCGCAAGGCGAAGAACTTCGGCGAGGCCGACCGCATCCGCGACGCGCTTGCCGCCCAGGGCATCGTCCTGGAGGACGGCCCGCAGGGCACGACCTGGAAGCAGATCTAGGGCTGGACGAAGATCCAGGACCGGCGCGGCGGCGCGGCCGCAAGTGGCCGCGCCGCGCGCGTGTCGCTGGGCTGGCTCCCCTAGATCAGTCCCGCGATGCGCGCCGCGCGCTCGGCGTCCTGCCAGAGCAGGTAGCGCTGCTCCTCGGCCTGCTTGAACGAGTCGATGTTCCGGCGCAGCCAGGTCAGCTGATTGGGGCCGAGGCCCGCCGACGGCGTGGTCCGCGCCGCGTTGCGGGCCAAGCCGCCGTTGCCGTACGAATAGGGTGTCGTCGAAAAGGCGTTCATAGCTGCAATTCCCTCGGTGTCCTGAAACCGCCCGTGACCATCCACGAGCGTCCTCTGGAGACACGCTGTCATCCCCCGACGAGCAGCGCGTCCACGGCGGAGAATATTTCAGTCAAATTCGCGGATTTCACCTGTCCTTCAGGCGATTTCTCCACACCCGGTTATGCGTTCATGCATCGTTAACGTTAAATTTGGCTGGTTTCAGCGCGCCTGTTGCAGTTGTGCGACGCTGCGGACCGCGCGGTCTTGCGCGGATCGTGACCCGTGCCGGAGCTGGTTCTTGCCGCCGCCGCGGCGGCAGGATGCGGCGCCCGATGGATGCGGCAGGCCTCGGCCGGCAAGGGCGTAGCGGTGGGAAATCTGCCTTTGCCATGCGCCCATCCCGGCGGATATGAATTCGCGGGATCATGAGGTTCTTGCAGAATCGGAGACGCGCGACATGAGTTCAGGCGAGCAGAATCCGCAACCGGTCGACGCGTTCCTGGTGCCGCGCTTCGGCGCCATTCCGACCTTCATGCGGCTGCCGCATGTGACCGATCCGGCGAAGCTCGACATCGCGCTGATCGGCGTGCCGTGGGATGGCGGGACGACCAACCGCGCCGGCGCCCGCCACGGCCCGCGCGAGATCCGCAACATGTCGTCCTTCATGCGCAAGGTGCATCACGTCAGCCGCATCGCGCCCTATGACCTGGCCCGCATCGCCGATCTGGGCGACGCGCCGGTCAACCCCATCGACCTGATGGACGCGCTTGGCCGCATCGAGAAGTTCTACGCCAAGGTCCATGCGGCCGGCGCCGTGCCGCTTTCGGCCGGCGGCGATCACCTGATCACTCTGCCGATCTTCCGCGCCATCGCGAAGCAGCGGCCGGTCGGCATGATCCACTTCGACGCCCATTCCGACACCAACGACCGCTATTTCGGCGACAATCTCTACACCCACGGGACGCCGTTCCGCCGCGCGGTGGAGGAGGGGTTGCTCGACCCCAAGCGCGTGGTGCAGATCGGCATCCGCGGCTCGATCTACTCGGCCGACGACATGGCCTTTGCCGAGGGCTCCGGCATGCGCGTGATCTACATGGAGGAGTTCGCCAGGATCGGCCCGGAGAAGGTGATCGCCGAGGCCCGCCGCGTCGCGGGCGACGGCCCGACCTATATCAGTTTCGACGTCGACGGCCTCGACCCGGTCTATGCGCCCGGCACCGGCACGCCGGAAATCGGCGGCATGTCGACCCGCGAGGCGCAGCAGGTGGTGCGTGGGCTGCAGGGCCTCGACTTGGTCGGCGGCGACGTCGTGGAGGTGGCGCCGCCCTTCGACCCCAGCGGCAACACCGCCCTGGTTGGCGCCACCTTCATGTTCGAGATCATGTGCCTGCTGGCCGACGCGGTGGCGCGCCGCCGCCGCGGCTGACCCCGGGGCTTAGGACCGTTGGCGGCTGCGACCGGCGCGGCGCCGGCCTGCCGGCAACCATCAGCACTTCGTAAGCACTTTAATCACATAGCGTGTAAGGGGCTTACCTAACCTTTCGCATAAGTTGAAACATTTCGACACATGGCTCAGCCTCGGCCCCCGGTGCGTAAGGTTAATCGCGTGCCAGCCGAGGGGAGATCATGCAGGTCTGGCTGAGGCCGCCAGGAGCGGATGAGAATATTCTCGGCACCGGGGAGGAGCTGCTGAAACTGGCGACCGGCGGGGTCGCACAGGTGTTCCGCTATTGGGACCGCAAGCGCGGCGCACGCGCCATGCCCTCCGCCGACGACATCGACTTCCTGGAATTGCGCCCCTGGCTGCCCGGCATCATGCTGATCGAGGTGATGACCGGCGGGGCGCGCGACCTGATCTACCGGGTGGTTGGCGAGCGCGCCGTGCGCCAGCGCGGCTACGATCCCAGCGGCATGACCGTCCGGCAGGCCGCCCATGGCGATCCCGTTCCCTTCGTGCTGGCCCGCTATGCGGCGGTGGTCGATCAAAGGGCGCCGCTCTATTGCTGGGGCGAGGCCAAGCCGAAGCCCGGTCTGTGCAGCAATACCCTCGCCTTGCCGTTGTCCCGGGACGGCGCGAACGTGGACCGCATCCTCGTCTACGGCGAAGACCAGGCGATCGCGGCCTAGGAAATCCGCCGCATTGGCGCGCCGGCTTGACCATTTCCGCCATTCGATGCCGATTTCCGCAAAGTCCGGCTAGGTTTGCGCCGCCGGGATGCGGCGGTCCCCAGGGGCGGCCGCCCGGACGCAATAATATTACCGTTCGGGGAGATCCGGTGTAATTGCCCCGCAGCTGGCGCTCCCGAAACAGGCGATTCAATGCGACTCCCACAAGTACTGCGGATCTCTCCTTTCGCACATGCAAAAAAGCTGTTTGTCCAATTGGTCAAGCTTCTCCATATACCCCGGCAACAGAGGACACATTTCGGGGAAACATCATGTCGTGGGACAACTTGGCCCGTCCCGCGCTGCAACATGCGCGCGCGTGGGAAAGAACAAGCTCATTGGACGTCCTGCAGTGGTGCAACCACCGCACGTCGGCCCTTTACCGCTACTGGGACTCCCGGCGCGGCGCCCGGCAGATGCCACGGCGCGCCGATATCGATCCGATCGAGATGCGCGACTGGTTGCCGCGCCTGGCGCTGATCGACGTTGCCACGGATGGCGGCGAGTTCCGCTACCGCCTGGTCGGCACAGCGCTGACTGAGCTGCGGGGCGCCGATCCGACCGGCCAGGCGGTCGAGGCCACCCGCCCGCGCGAGGACGCCGAGATCGTGCTCGCTGCCTATCGCCAGGTGGTCGAGCAGAAGGCGCCGGTCTTCTGCCATCCGGCCCGGCAGATGCGGCGCGACCAGGAACCGACGATCGGTGTCATGCTGCTGCCGCTGTCCAGCGACGGCGCGCGGGTCGACGTCATCCTCGGCTATCTCAGCGAAGGCGTCGGGGTGCTCGGCCTGGTGATGTAACTAGCGCCGCTCCACCAGGGCCAGCCGCACCGCAAGACCGACAAAGACCAGCGCCGAGATCCGGTTCAGCCAGCGCCCGAAGCCGGCTGAGTTGCCGATCATCCGCGCGGCGGCGCTGGCGAACCAGGCGACGATCCCGTTGATCGTGGTACCGCCGATGTTGAACAGGGCGCCCAGCACCAGGATCTGCACCGCGGCGCTGCCGCGGCTCGGATCGACGAATTGCGGCAGGAACGCCAGGATGAACAGCGCCACCTTCGGGTTGAGCAGGTTGGTGAGCGCCCCCTCGCCGAACACGCGCCATAATCCTCGGCGGTCCAGCGCCCGCGTCGTCACCGGCCCGGAATCGCCGGCCCGGATCGCCTTCCAGGCGAGGTAGAGCAGATAGGCCGCGCCGGCATACTTCACCACCAGGAAGGCGGTTTCCGAATGCTGCAGCAAGGCGGAGACGCCGATCGCCGCCAGCAGGGTATGGACGACGCTGCCCGCGGCGATGCCGAAACTGGCGGCGATGCCGGCGCCCCGGCCCTGGGTGACGGAGCGCGCGATGACATAGGTCATGTCGGCCCCGGGGGTCAGGTTGAGCGCCAGGGAGGCCGCCAGGAAGGCCAGAAGCTGCGACAGCTCGAACATCTTGGAATTCCGCCGCTTGGTTGATTCTACGGTGCCGATGTGCTGAATACCCCACCGGAAGGGGCGGGAAAAGCATGGCCGACGACAAACGCGTCTATTTGTTCGACAGCACCTTGCGCGACGGCGCGCAGACCCAGGGGGTCGATTTCAGCGCCGACGACAAGGCCGCCATCGCGCTTGCCCTGGACCGCATCGGCATCGACTACGTCGAGGGCGGCTGGCCGGGCGCCAACCCGACCGACGACGCCTTTTTCGGCACGCCCCCGACCCTGAAGCGCGCCCGCCTGGTCGCCTTCGGCATGACCCGGCGGCCGGGCCGCAGCGCCGAGAACGACCCCGGCCTCGGCGCCCTGCTCAACGCCAGGACCAATGCCGTCTGCATGGTCGGCAAATCGTGGGACTTCCACGTCGACGTGGCGCTGGGCATCTCCAATGCCGAGAACATCGAGATGATCGCCGAGAGCGTGGCCCACGCGAAGACCAAACGCGACGAGGTCATGTTCGACGCCGAGCATTTTTTCGACGGCTACAAGGCCAATCCCGGCTATGCGCTGGATTGCGCGCTGGCCGCTTACCAAGCCGGCGCCCGATGGGTCGTCCTGTGCGACACCAATGGCGGCACCCTGCCGCATGAGATCGAGCGCATCGTCGGCGAAGTGGCGCAGAAGATTCCCGGCAGCCATCTCGGCATCCACTGCCACAACGACACCGAGAACGCGGTGGCGAATTCGCTGGCCGCCGTGCGCGCCGGCGTGCGCCAGGTGCAGGGCACGCTGAACGGCCTGGGTGAGCGCTGCGGCAACGCCAATCTCATTTCGCTCATCCCCAGCCTGATGCTGAAGACCGATTTCAAGACGGGCTTGAGCGACAAGGACCTGGCGCAGCTCACCCACGTCTCGCGCCTGCTGGACGAGCGGCTGAACCGCGCGCCCAACCGCCACGCCGCCTATGTCGGCGACAGCGCCTTCGCCCACAAGGGCGGATTGCACGTCTCGGCGGTGGAGAAGGACCCGCGCACCTACGAGCACATCGAGCCGGCCAAGGTCGGCAATCGCCGCCACATCGTCGTCTCCGACCAGTCGGGCCGCGCCAACATCCTGGCCCGCTTCCGCGAGATCGGCTTCGAGGTCGACGCCAGCAACCCCAAGGTCGCGGCGCTGGTGGAAACGGTGAAGCAGCGCGAATTCGACGGCTACGCCTATGACGGCGCCGAGGCCAGCTTCGAGCTGCTGGCGCGGCGCGCCATCGGCGGCCTGCCGGAGCTGTTCAAGCTGTCGCGCTTCCGCGTGATGGACGAGCGGCGCTGGAACGCGCGCGGCGAGCTGGTGACGGAATCGGAAGCGACGGTGAATGTCGAAGTCGGCAGCGAGGCGACCATGACCGTCGCCCTGGGCAACGGCCCGGTCAATGCGCTGGACACCGCGCTCCGCAAGGCGCTGCTGCCGCACTACCCGCAGCTGGCCGACATGCGGCTGGTCGATTTCAAGGTCCGCATCCTCACGCCCCAGGCCGGCACTGAAGCCATCACCCGCGTGATGATCGAAAGCGCCGACAAGAACGGCGAGCGCTGGAGCACGGTCGGCGTCAGCCCCAACATCATCGACGCTTCCTACGAGGCGCTGAACGACGCCATCACCTGGAAGCTGTTGAAATCCCGTGACGGCTAAGGGCCTGCCCGACGGCGCGTCCGGCGCGGCGCCGGAAGCACCGGCCATCATCCTGGTGACGCCGCAACTGGGCGAGAATATCGGCGCCGCCGCGCGCGCCATGCTGAATTGCGGGCTCAGCGACCTGCGCCTGGTCAACCCGCGCGACGGCTGGCCCAACCTCGCCGCCGACCGCGCCGCCGTCGGCGCGCTCGAGCTGATGCCGCCGGTCAGGGTGTTCGCCAGCGTAAGCGAGGCGGTCGCCGACCTCACCACCGTCTATGCGACCACCGCGCGCGACCGCAAGATGGTGAAGCCGATCGTCACCGCGCGCCAGGCGGCGCAGGAATCCCGCGCCCACATCGCCGCCGGCGGCAAGGTCGGCATCCTGTTCGGGCCGGAGCGCACCGGCCTGCTCAGCGACGACGTGACGCTCGCCAACAAGCTGATCACCGTGCCGCTCAATCCCGCCTTCACCTCGCTCAATCTCGGCCAGGCGGTGCTGCTGCTGGGCTACGAGTGGTTCCAGGCCGGCGACGCGACGCCGGCCGCGCAGATGCCGCTCAACGGCACCGTGCCGGCGACCAACGAGGAGCTGCTGAACTTCTTCGCCCATCTCGAGCGCGAACTCGACGAATGCGGCTTCCTGCGCAACCTGGAGGCCCGGCCCAGCATGGTGCGCAACCTGCGCAACCTGTTCCAGCGCGCCGAGCTGACCGAGCAGGAGGTGCGCACCCTGCACGGCATGATCAAGGAACTGACGACGCTGCGGGCGCCCCGGCGCAGGGGTTGAAAGCAGGGTCGAGCGCTACCTCGGGTCGAAATCCTTCGCGTCGATCCCCGCGAAGTCCTCGATCACCACCAGCATGTTGACCGGCTCGCCGTCGCGCGCCAGCGGCCAGATCCCGGCCCAGATGTCGCGCGCCAACCCGGCGCGGGTGATCAGGTAGTCATGCGCGAAGGCCGGGCGCCGCTCGGTCGCGACCAGTTTCATCTCGGCGACATAGTCCTCGCGCTTCCCGGGCTCGAAGGTGGTGCCCTCGTCGAGATAGCGCGTGGTCGGGTCCTTCGGACGCAGCTGCTCCGCCCGCGTGCCGCGCAGCCGCACGGAACAGCGGAACGGGTCCCATTCCACGTTGAGCAGCACCAGATCGGGCAACAGCGCGGTGATCTCGGCCGGGTCGATGTCGGCGCGGCTCGGCAGCCGGTCGCCGGTCATCTTGCTGCGCCAATAGGCTTCGAATCCGCGGATGGCCTTGGAGGCAACCTCATCGAGAGGCAGGTCGAAGACGTATTCGCAATGCGCGCCGTCATGCGCGCGGCGTGAAAATCGCCCCCTGTTGGCACCGCCGGTCATGGCGACTCTTGTCGCGCATTTCAGGTGCGATCGCAATGTCGCGAAAGATGGCGGTTCGTGGCTGCCGGGGTGGCCCGGTTCCGGTGCGTTCAGCCCGCCGCCGCCCGCGGCACGCCGTCCGGGCGCAGGATGCGGCTCTGCGGCAGGTGGATGGTCATGGTCGTGCCTTCGTTGCGCCTGCTTTGCGCGGTGACGCTGCCGCCATGGGCCTCGATCAGCCGCCGGGTGATCGCCAGGCCGAGGCCGACGCCGCCCTGGGACTGCCGCCGCATGGCGTCGGCCTGCCAGAACGGATCGAAGATCCGCGCCAGGGCGGACTCTTCGATGCCGATGCCCTGGTCCCGGACCGTGATGGCGATATCGCCGCCGCCGGTGCGCCCGCCGGCGATGGTCACCGTGGTGCCGGCGCGCGAAAACTTGATCGCGTTGCCGATGAGATTGATGAACGCCTGGCGCAAGGCGCGGGCGTCGACCTGCATCTCCGGCAAGCGGTCCAGGTCCTCGCAGGCGATCTTCACCCCCTGCTCGCGGGCGCGGTGCTGCAGCAGCCGCACGACGTCCTCGACGATCATGGCAGGCTTCGCCGGCGCCAGGCGGAGCTCGAGCTTGCCGAGCTCGATGCGCGACATGTCCAGCAGGTCCTCGATGATGCCGAGCAGATGCAGGCCGCTCGCATGGATGTCGCGGGCATAGCTGGTGTAGCGTTCGGCCTCGTTGCCGAACAGCTGCCGCGAGATGATCTCCGAAAAGCCGATCATCGCGTTGAGCGGCGTGCGCAGCTCATGGCTCATGTTGGCGAGGAACATGGTCTTCGCCGAGTTGGCGAGCTGTGCCTCGGTGGAGGTGCGCCGCAGGTCGTCGGCCAGCGATTGCAGCGCCGTGGAGCGTTCGGCCAGCGCATGGTTGGCGGCCGCCAGCTCGCCGGTGGCGGCGCGCACCTCCGCCGAGATGCGCCCGTATTCGCCGTCGATGCGCAGCAGGTGCAGATAGAGCAGCGTTGTCAGCGACAGGCCGAACAGCAGCACCAGCAGCGGAACCCAGATCGCCGATTGCACCGATGCATCGACGGCGGCAACGGCGATCCGCCACGTCCGGTCGCCGAGGCGCAGCGGCAGTGCCTCCGACTGTGGCGCATCCACGCCGCGGCTGAAGATGGTCGCCTCGCCGTCGCTCACGCGCAGGGCGAGGCCGCCCTCGGGAACGCTGCGGTCGAGATAGGATCCGATCAGGCCGTCGACGGCGTAGACGCCGATGACGAAGCCGATCAGGCGCGCGTGGCGCTCGCCGGGGAAGTCCTGGAACGCCGGGGCGAAGGCGAGGACGATTTGCGACGCCTCGCCCAGCAGGTCGGATCGGATGGGGGTCGACACCGCCGGCTGCCCGGTGGCGGTGGCCTGGCGCATCGCCGACAGGCTGGCCGGATTGGCGGCGATGTCGAAGGCCGCCAGGCGATCTTCGAGATCATCCGGCTCACGGTAACGGATGACGAAGCGGCCGGACATCATCTCGGCGATGGCGTCCTGCGGCGCGGTGCCCGTGGCGGCTTCCGGCAGGCGCTCCGCCCAGGCGACCCGCATCCAGGAACTGCGGTTGCCGATGTTCTCGTATTGCTGGGCAAAGCGCCGGAACTCGTCCGCGGTGACGAACTCGGAGGATTCGAACAACCCGCGCATCGCGGCGAGCAGGCTGAACTCGCGGTCCAGATAGGTCTGCAGGCCGCCAGTCATGGTTTGGCGGGTCAGCGAATCCTGGATCGCCGCCTCGTGCCGCAGCATCCGGTCGCTGGTCGCCGACATGGCGAGCGATATGGCGATGCCCAGCAGCAGGACCACGTAGCGGCGCACCCGGTGGCCCCAGCGCCCGCCTTCGGCAACCTGCGCGCGCGGATCGGCACCGCGGGGCGGGCGTACGCTGCTGGGTTCGGTCGGGGACGGCGAGCTCGTCATTGCTGCGATCGTTTCCGCCTGGATGGGTCGGTCCATTGACGTGCGATAACCCGGCCGGCGGCGCGGCGCCGCCCCGGGTCCCAGTACTGCAGCCTTAAGACTAACAGCCGTTTCCTAACGCAATATTGAGGCCTGCTGTGGGCTTCCGGGTCTAAATCGGGGCGATCCGGGGCCGCTAGGCGGCGGCCAGGCCCAGGGATTCCCCGGAAAGGCGGGCCTTGCCCCGGGCCCGCCGCGGGGTGCGGCCGCGCTCTGCCGTCGGGGTGCGGCCATAGAGCTCGTTGTAGCGCCGGGTGAAATGCGAGATCGACGCGAAGCCGGTGGCGATGGCGATCTCGGTCACGCTGAGGGTCGAGTATTGCAGCAGGTGGCGCGCCCGCTGCAGGCGCGCCTTGAGGAAATACTGCGTCGGCGTCATGCCCAGATGGCGGCGGAACAGGCGCTGCAACTGGCGCTGGCTGACGCCCGATTGCGCGGCGATGCCGGCCAGGTCCTCGCCGTCGCTCATCCGCCGGCGCATCGCCGCGACGGTGTGGACGAGGGGCGAGGCGCCGTGCTTGCCGGTGAAGTCCAGATCGCTCAGCTGCCGCTCGGCGGCCTCGCGCGGCCGTGCATGGTTGAGGCCGTCGGCGACCAGACGGGCGAAACTCTCGCCGCTCGCATCGGCGATCAGCCGCAATACGAAATCCAGCGTCGCGTCGCGCCCGGCGCAGGTCGCGATGCGCTCGTCGAGAGCGAACAGGCGATCGGCGATCTCGACCCGCTGCGGACCTTCCTGCATCGCGTCGGCCAGCGACCAATGCACCACGCAGACGCGGCCGCCGAGCAGTCCGGTCCCGGCCAGCAAGCGGCTGGCGCCGCCGATCGCAGCGATGCGGCCGCCCATGGCGTGGCGCCGGCACAGCCAGGCGCCGATCCCGGGCGGGACCGCCGCCGCCGCGCCATAGGCCGACAGGATGAAGAGATGTGGCGGCTCGCCGGTCGCCGCCTCATGCGCCGCGATGGACAGCCCGCCGGCGGCAATGGCCGGGGCGCCATCGGGCGTGGCCAGGCGCCACGCGAAACGGGTTTCACCCAGCAGGCGGTTGGCGGCCTCGAAGCTGTCGACCAGGGCGGCCAGTTCGTTCAGCTCGAACCCGGGCAGCAGCAGGATTTGGCAGTCGATGATTCCAGCGGGGCCGGGGCGCAGGAACGCCTGGGCCTGAGTCCGCTGTGCCGGTCGCCCGGCGGCGGTTCCGGCCTGGCAGGCCTCGCCGAACCGGCGCCGTCCGCGCATCGCCGCGCCGGCGGTCGACTCCCGCCCATCGGCCAATGCCGTTGTCGCCGGATCGGTGAACATTCTGCCGCCCCCCAAAATCCCACGCCCGCAGCCCGCGCCAATCCGGTCGGACCGTCGCGGCGCGCGAATTTGAGCAGCTTGGTGAGGGGGTATGAACCAATAAAAAACTCAGCCGGCCGTTGCGCGTAAGTCATGCGCGGCCAGCTGCGGCCGGGCGGCTGCGGCGGGACGGCTGCGGCAGGACGGCCATTCCTGGCGGGGCGGGACCGAAACCGCCCCGCCAGACGACCCTTCCGGGCCGGGCCTATGGCGCGCCTTACTGGACGTTGAGCACCTCGGGCGATTTCTCCTTGATCTCCGGCCAGGTGGTATCGGCCTTGGCGATGAAGCCCGGCACGTCCTCCAGCCACTTGCGCTGCACGTCCGGATTGAAGTTGAGGTAGAGCTTGCCGTCGACCACCTTCCACGCATTCGGGTCGCCGTCGAACTTCTTGCTGATCGACGTGCCATAGGCGCAGTAGCCGCCATATTGCGGCAGGAACTTCGCCGGGTCGGCGATGAAGGCGTCGCGATGCGCGGCGCTGGCGAAGCGATAGGTGGCGCCGTCATGCTCGGCGGTCAGCTCGGAACTGCCGGCCACCGCCTTGCCGTCGGTGAAATAGGCGACCGGGTCATAGCCGTGGATGGCCAGGCCGTGCTCGTCGACATTGACCTGATAGCCGTCCGCCAGCGCGATGCTCGCCGGCATCACATGGCCGAGGCCGCTGGTGAGCAGGGCTGCGGCCAGGATCATCGTGGGTAGTCTCATGGTCTTCTCCTTCGGTTGTCGCAGCTCAGGACGCCTTGGCGAGGTCGAGCACGGGAAAGTCGATCTCGGTGCCGGCGAGGTGGTTCACGTAGTTGGTGAGGGTGTTGAGGGCGACCAGCGCGACCACTTCCAGGATCTCGCCGTCGGCGAGGCCCGCCTGGCGCGCGGCGGCGAGATCCGCCTCGACGACCTGGCCGCGCTCGACCACCAGCCGGTCGGCCAGCGTCAGCAGCGCCTGGCGCCGCGGATCGGCGGCCTTGGCCGCGCGGGCGGCATCGATGTCAGCGGCGCCGAGCCCCGAAGCCTTGCCGAGAAAGGCATGGGCGGAGAGGCAGTAGCCGCAGGCGTTGCGCTGGGCGATTGCGATGGCAAGGATTTCGCGCTCGGCCGCCGACAGCTTGCCGCTGGCGATGGTCTCGCTGAAGCCGAGATAGGATTTCAGCACCGCCGGGCTGTGGCCCATGACCCGGAACAGGTTGGGGACCTTGCCGAGCTTGAGCTTGATGGCGTCGAACAGCAGCTTGGCGTCGGACGGGGCTGCGGGATCGAGTGCGGAAATCCGGGACATGGTGTAAAGTCGCTCCTTGTTGACTATCTATTAGTAGATAGACAGGTAGACAGATCGGTGTTCCAGCGCAAGCCGCGATGGATCACAACGCCGTGAGCAGGCCGCCGGGCGGTCGGGATTTGCGGTATATGTGTTTGAGATAAAAGAGGTTTCGCAATGACGAGCGTGGCGACGCAGGCGCCGGTGGAGTTGGCGGCGGCAACCCGCGGGCGGATTCTCGACGTCGCCCAGCGGCTGATCCAGGACCGCGGCTATAACGGCTTCTCCTACCGCGACGTGGCGGCGGAGGTCGGCATCCGCGCGCCCACCATCCATCACTACTTTCCGGCCAAGGCCGATCTCGCGGCGGCGCTGGTCGAGCGCTACGCCGCCGGCGTCGCCGCCTTGCGCGCCACGCTCAGCCGCGACGAGCCGGTGGCCTGGAAGCGCCTGGCGCGCTACTTCGAGGCGACGCGGCAGATGATGCTGGAGAAGCGCCAGCTTTGCCTGTGCGGCGTGCTGGCGGTGGAGGCGAACAGCCTCCCGGAGCAGGTGCGCCAGGGTGTCGACCGCTTCTTCGAGGATGGCCGCGCCTGGGTCGCCGAGCAGCTGCGCCAGGCCAAGGCGCTGGGCGAGATCGACTTTGCCGGTGCCGCGACCGACGTGGCGGCGCTGATCATCTCAACCCTGCAGGGCGGCTTGATCCTCGCGCGCGCCTCGAAAACGCCGGAGCCCTACGACGCCTCGGTGAAGCAGGTCTGCCGCTTCCTCGGCTTCTAGTTCGGCTACAGCGCCGCCAGCGCGCGGTCGAGCGCATCGACGGCGATGTCGGCCTGCTCGCGCGAGAAGCAGATCGGCGGGCGCAGCTTCAGCACGTTGCCATGCGGTCCCTCGGTCGCGGTCAGCACGCCGAGGTCGCGCATGGTGTTGACCACGCGCTTGGTCTCCGGCGTCGCCGGCTCCAGCGTCTTGCGGTCGCGCACCAGTTCCACGCCCACCAGCAGGCCGCTGCCGCGCACGTCGCCGATCAGCGCATGGCGCCCGGCCAGCTTGCGCAGCCCGGCGCGGAAATGCTGGCCCACCTGCCGGGCATTCTCCTGCAGGCCCTCGCGCTCCAGCACGTCGAGCACCGCCATGCCGGCGGCGCAGGAGACGTTGTTGCCGCCGAAGGTGCTGAAGAACACGCCCTCGTCGACCATCGCCTGCACGATCTCCGGCCGCGTCACCACGGCGCCCAGCGGATGGCCGTTGCCGATCGGCTTGCCCATGCAGACGATGTCGGGCACCACGCCGTGCAGCTGGAAGCCCCACATCGCCTCGCCCTGGCGGCCGAAGCCGGTCTGCACCTCGTCGGCGATGGCGAGGCCGCCGGCCTTGCGCACGCGATCATGGACGCCCTGCAGATAGCCGGGCAGCGCATCGAGCACGCCGTTGGTCAGGAACCCGGCATCGGCGATGAAGATGGCCGGCTTGTGCCCGCCTTCGGCCAGCGACGCGATGGCGCGGTCGGCGTCGGCGGCATAGAGCGCGCCGATATCGTTGCCGCCGCGGCGATGCGGCCCGCGATAATCGTCCGGCGCCTGCAGCATCCGCACATGCGGCCGCAAATTCTCGGCACCGCGGATCTCCGGCGAGAAGGCTTCCACCGCGTCGGTCCAGCCGTGATAGGCGTGCGACATGATCAGGGCGCCGGTATTGCCGGTATAGGCCTTGGCCAGGCGCCAGGCGAGATCGACCGCCTCGCTGCCCGAATTGACGAACATGCAGGAGGTGAGGCCGGCCGGGAACTGCGCGCTGAGCCGCTCGGCGAATTGCAGCACCTCGTCGAACAAATAGCGCGTGTTGGTGTTGAGGATGCTGGCCTGCCGGGCGATCGCCTCGACCACGTGCGGATGGCAATGCCCGACATGCGGCACGTTGTTGTAGACGTCGAGATAGCGCCGCCCGGTGATGTCGGTGAGCCAGGCGCCTTCGCCGCGCACCATGTGCAGCGGCTTGTCGTAGAACATGTAGGTCTGCGGCCCCATCACGCGGCGGCGCCAGGCCAGCATGCGGTCGCGGTCGGCACCATGTGCAGCGGCTTGTCGTAGAACATGTAGGTCTGCGGCCCCATCACGCGGCGGCGCCAGGCCAGCATGCGGTCGCGGTCGGCATCGACCTCCGCCGCCGGGATGCGGGGCAGGGAGATGCTCGCCGGCTCGACCACGCGGCGGAACGCCTCGCTTGCCTTGTCGCGGCCGATCTCCTCCAGCGCCTGGACCGACCGCATGATCGGCTCGGCATAACTCTCGAGATAGCTGGGGTCGTTGCTGATCTGCGCGCGCCGGCTGGCCAGCACGGCGAGGCACAGCGCCTGGCGGCCCTGGATCAAATCGAACAGCTGCGCCGTATCGGCCGCGGTCAGCGGCAGGATGGCGTGATAGCCGGCCAGCAGCTCCTCCACCAGCGCGATCGGGTCGTCGCGCTCCAGCACCGCGTCGGACCCGGCGATGGAGAGTTCGACGATCAGCGGGCTGTGCAGCATGTCGCCGAAATCGATCACGCCGCTGATGCGCTCAGGGTTTGCCCGATCGACCAGCACGTTGTGGAAGTTGAGATCGTTGTGCAGCACCTGCGCCCGCAGGCTGGAAAGCTTCGGCAGGCAATCGGCGGCGAAGCGCTCGATGGCGCGCTCGGACACCTTGCGCGCCGCCGCGTCGTCCAGCAGTGCCAGATGCTGCTTGACCTGCGGCGCGTGGCGCACGTCCCAGACGATCTCGCGCCCCGCCGCTGGATGGAAATAACCGGCCAGCGCCAGATCCATGCGGGCAGCCAGCCGGCCAAGCTCGCGTAGCGTCGCGGTGCCGGGCTGCGTCTCCATGATCGGCGTGCCGGGCAGGTAGCTCAGCATCCACACCGCATGACGCCGTCCGGCAGCAGTCACGTGGGTGACCTGCTCGCCGTTCCGCGCCTGCCGCACGCGCGGCACCGGCAGCGCGGGATTCTCGCGCGCGATCCAGTTCAGCGCCCTGACCTGGAAGTCGAGGACCGTCTCCGCCTCGTCGGGATGCACCAGCTTGAGCACGAACTCGCCGCTTTCCGCCGCGAGGTGGAAGATGCGGTCGCGCTCCGAGACGAATTCCTTCGCCTTGGCCTCGAGGCCGTAGAGCTCGCGCGCCAGGCGCTCGGCATCCGCGACCGTGAAGCTCGGCCGCGTGACGTCCAGGAATTTCACCTCGCTCGCCATGGCTCAGTCCCGCCGCGCGTAGCGGGCGACAGCCTGCTTCAGCAGATCGTGCGGGATGGCATGCACGGTGCGGCCCTGGTACCCGGTCATCGTGTCCGCCGCGATCATCGCGTTCCAGATCGCCTCCTCGGTCGCCTCCGCCGCCGCCTGGAACAGCGGCGAGCATTCGTCCATGCCCAGCATCCTCATGTCCGCCATCTTCGTCTTCATCGGCACCTTGTTGCCGGTGGAGAAGGCGAGGAAGATGTCGCCGGAGGAATTCGAGCCATAGCCGCCGACCCACGCCAGGCCCGTGGTGGCGCGCCGCGCCAGGCGCTGGCACTGGATCGGGATCAGCGGCGCGTCGGTCGCCAGGATGACGATGATCGATCCCTGGTCGGTCTTCGGCTTCATCTTGCGCGTGCGCTCGGGCACCTCGACCACCTCGTCGGGGATCTCGAGCCCCACCGGCGCGTGGCCGCAACGCAGCATGTTGCGCAGGCCATAATTCGCCTGCACCAGCGCGCCGACGGTCCAGCCGCCTTCGTCCTTGGGCAGGCGGCGCGACGCGGTGCCGGTGCCGCCCTTGAACTCATGCGCCACCATGCCGGTGCCGCCGCCGACATTGCCTTCCGGCACCTTGCCGCCCTTGGCGTTCTCAAGCGCGGCGATGGCATCCTCGGTGGTGACCGGGAAGCTCTCGGCATCCGACAGCCAGCCGTCCCAGGTCTCCGCCGTCACTGGCAGGTGCCAGGCCATCTCGATCTTGCGTCGCGCCGCCAGATGCACGATCGCATCGCGCACCACGCCCACCGCATGGGTGTTGGTGATGCCGATGGGCGAGGCAAGCAGGCCCTGCTCGGCCAGCCAGATGGTGCCGGTCATCTCGCCATTGCCGTTGAAGGAATGGAAGCCGGCCGGGATGAAATCGGTGAAAATGTCGGGCGAGGGCCAGATCGCGGTGACGCCGCTGCGCACGACGTTGGGCTGGTCGCGGATGATGGTGGTGACGCCGACGCTGACGCCGGCAACGTCGGTGATGGCGTTGAGCGGTCCCGCAGGCATCTGTCCCAGGGTGATGCCCAGGTCGCGCAGTCTTGGCTTGGTCATGAAGCTTGAACTCGGGGAATCGGAAGGCGGTTGTCGGGCCGCGATTATGCCTTGGCTTCGTCGAGCTCGGGAAGCCTCATCCAATCCGGCACGTTTGGCGTCACTTTGGCGCCGCCGGCGGTGAAAACCGGCATGGCGCCGCCGGCGAAGGCTTCCAGCCGCACCATGGCGAGGCCGTGGGCGCCGTCCTCGGTGGTGCTGCGCATCTCGCCCAGCTCCTTGTCGCCGAGAAGCAGCGGCGTGCCGGCGGCCGGCGCCGGGCCGTCGATGCGGACCGGCAGCAGCCGCTTGCGCACCAGGCCGCGATAGCGCGTGCGTGCGGTCAGCTCCTGGCCCATGTAGCAGCCCTTCTGCCAGTCGATGGCGTTGAGCTCGTCGAGGCCGTTCTCCAGCAGGATGGATTTCTCCGGCACCAGGTCGCGCACCGCGTCGGGCACGCCGAGGCCGGCGCGCAGCGCGTGATAGCGGGCGCCGCTCGTATCCTCGACGGCGCCCAGCGTGCGCAGCGCATCTGCCGCACCGACGCGCGGCAGGATCAGGCGGGCACCCAGGGCCGCCAGGCGCGGGTCGACATAGGCGATGCCGCCGCCGAAGGCCCTGGCCTCGCCGGGGGTGGTCCCGAGGCCGAGGGCGGCGAGGGCTTGCGTCCCGAACAGCACGGCGACGCACCAATCCGCCGCCGCGTCGGCGATGGCGACCTTGGCCCGCAGGCGGTACATCGACAGCCGCTTGATCAGCTCCGCCCGGCGGTCGGCGGCGCAATCGACCAGGTAGCGCCCATCCCCCGCGCCACCCCCGGCGACTTCGTCGGCCGCGACCAGGAACAGGTCGAACAGGAAGCGGCCCTGGGCGGTCAGCAGGGTGGCGTAGATCGCCCGGTCGGCGGCGATCCGGGCGGTGTCGTTGGAGACCAGGCCCTGGAGGAAGCCCTGGCGGTCGGCCCCGCTGACCGTGATCAGGGCCCTTTCGGCCGGAATATGAAACCACAGGTCGTTCATGGCCGTCCTTGTTCTGCTCGCCGCGGCCCCGTCGACGCTCAAGCCGGGCGCCACATCCGGGGGTGCCGGGCCGGCGTAAATGTCTCGTCCGCAAGATTTAGAATTTCGGCAACTGGTCCGGGATTTGCAACCATGCTACTGGAGGGGGGAAGAGGGCCAGACGAATCACGACGGGAAGCACAGGGAGTGGGTTGCGATGAGCCTTACGGCCGAGGAATTCTGGACCTTCAGCCTCGACTTTTATGAGCGGCCAAACGTTGCCAAGGCCTGCCTGTCGCTGCAGGACCGGCGCGGCGCCGATGTGAACCTGCTGCTGCTGTCCGCCTATCTGGCCAGCAAGGGCCATGTCCTGGACGAGACCCACCTGTCCATCGCCGACGGCATGACCGCCGGCTGGCGGGCCGCGGTGCTGCAGCAGCTGCGCCAGATCCGCCGCCGCCTGCCGAAATTCGCCGAGGACGTGCCGGAAGAGGCGCGCAAGGAAGTGAACCGCAAGCTGCTCGACGCCGAGATGGCGGCGGAGCAGGTGGCCCACCGCCTGATCCTCGGCCGGCTCAAGGACGAGGTCCTGCCGACCGACAACGGCACCGCCAAGGCGCGGGTGGAAAAATCCCTGAAGCTCTATCTGCGCCGCCTGGCCCCCAGCCAGGACGAACGCGACCTCGGCGACATCGCGGCGGTCGTCGCCGCCATCTGATCGTTCCCCGATCGGCCTGAACGTCGACCGCGCCGGCTATCTGCGCCGGCTATCTGCGCGTGCGCCGGCCTTTCGCGCCATCTTCCTCGCCCCAGCGCTTCACGCCGTCGAGGTGGATGCCGAACAGGTCGAGCGCGCGGGCGAGGTTGTGGTCGATCACCGCTTGGAGATCCTTCGGGCCGGCATACATCGCCGGTACCGGCGGGGCGATCACGCCGCCCATCTCGGTCACCGCCAGCATGTTCTTCAGGTGCCCGGCATGCAGCGGGGTCTCGCGCACCATCAGCACCAGGCGACGGCGCTCCTTCAACGTCACGTCGGCGGCGCGCGACAGCAGGGTGGTGGTGACGCCGCTGGCGATCTCCGCCAGGCTCTTCACCGAGCAGGGCGCCACGATCATGCCGAGGGTGAGGTAGGAGCCGCTGGAGACCGGTGCCGCCATGTCGTCGGCGCCGTAATGCCGGTCGGCGAGGGCGACTACATCTTTCAGCTTATAGTCGGTCTCATAGGCCAGCGTGACCGCGGCCGCGCGCGACATCACCAGATGCGTTTCGATCATCGTTTCGCGCAGCAGCTCGAGCAGCCGCACGCCGAAGATTACGCCGGAAGCGCCTGAGATTCCGACAATCAGGCGCGCCGGCACATGCGTCGGGATGTGCGGCCGTGCATTTGCCGCGGAAATCTTCCGGCTCGCTTTGCCGCGCTGCGTCATTGGGTCAGTCCTGCTGCTTTATTAAGAGGCGGCATGGCATCTTTTTTGTGACCGCGACTTCAGGTCCGTTTACTCGCTTGAACGATGGGAGTAGCATGACAATATCAAATTCGGTTGATCATTTTTCGAAGGATCGCCGCGCGAGACACATCGCAATTTTACCTCCCCACGTGCCAAAGCGAAGAAGGAGATGGCCCATGGCAGTCGCCTCGCATCAGGAATCTTTGAGACTGAAGCATGCAGATCTCGAAGCGCAAATCGCCGAAGAAGAGCGCCGACCGCATCCCGATGACGTGGTGATCCACCATCTCAAGAAGCTCAAGCTCCGCATCAAGGACGAATTGCTGCAAACGGCGCACGCCGAATAGGCGCGCCTCCCAAGTTTCGCCGCCGGGACCTGACTGGTCCGACGACGTAGCCCCGGCGCTCTTGCGTCGGAACAGCCCTCCTCCAGGCCGACGCCTCAGGAGGGCTGTTGTTGTCAGGGCTCTGTAGTCAGGGCACCATTGTTGTCGCGCTTTGGCCTACTCCCTTGACCGATTCCAATCTGGCCCTTACCTTCCGAGTTATGCACAGCTTCACGGCCCTGCTGCTTCTGCGACTTACCGCCCCGGCGCTCTGATCAGCGTCGGCCAGGGCGCGACGCGCCCCGTTTTCCGCGGTTGCAGACCAAGAGGGTTCGGGATGACTTCCCCCAAATCGGTAATTTTCTTGCGCTCGGTAATTTTGTTGCGTACTCTGGCTGGTGACTTCGCCCGCGGAGGCGAGGCGCTGCGACTTCGCTGCGGTCGGCGGGTCTGAACAGCGACAGCCCGGCGGCCGGACCATCTTTCGTCGCCCCACACAGCAGCGAAACCGTTTCAAGGATACCGACGATGCGTATCGACCCAGCGAAGAAATACCGGCCGTTCCAGCCGATCAACCTGCCCGACCGACAATGGCCCAGCCGCAGCATCACCGCGGCGCCGATCTGGTGCAGCGTGGACCTGCGCGACGGCAACCAGGCCCTGATCGAGCCGATGGGGCCGGAGCGCAAGCTGCGCATGTTCCAGACGCTCTGCCGCATGGGCTACAAGGAGATCGAGGTCGGCTTCCCTTCCGCCTCGCAGACCGACTTCGACTTCCTGCGCCAGCTGATCGAGGAAGACCTGATCCCCGCCGACGTCACCATCCAGGTGCTGACCCAGGCGCGCGAGCACCTGATCTCGCGCACTTACGAGGGCCTCGTCGGCGCCCGCCGCGCCATTGTCCATGTCTACAACTCGACCTCGACCCTGCAGCGCCGCGTTGTGTTCAACCAGGACATGGCCGGCATCAAGGACATTGCCGTGCAGGGCGCCAAGTGGGTGGCCGAATACGCCGCCAAGCATCCGGGCAAGACCGAGTTCGTCTACCAGTATTCGCCGGAGAGCTTCACCGGCACCGAGATCGACTATGCGATCGAGGTCTGCGAGGCGGTGATGGACGTGTGGCAGCCGACCAAGGCCAACAAGACCATCCTCAACCTGCCGGCGACCGTCGAGATGTCGACGCCCAACCTCTATGCCGACCAGATCGAGTATTTCTGCCGCCACATGCGCAACCGCGACAAGGCGATCATCAGCCTGCATCCGCACAACGACCGCGGCACCGGCGTCGCCGCGGCCGAACTGGGCGTGATGGCCGGGGCGGAGCGCATCGAGGGCACCTTGTTCGGCAATGGCGAGCGCACCGGCAATGTCGACCTGGTGACGCTGGGGCTCAACCTGTTTACCCAGGGCGTCGACCCGCAGGTCGACTTCTCCGACATCAACGACCTGGTGCGCACGGCGGAATACTGCAATCAGCTCCCCGTTCATCCGCGCCACCCTTATGCCGGCGACCTCGTCTTCACCGCCTTCTCGGGCTCGCACCAGGACGCGATCAAGAAGGGCTTCGCGGCGATGAAGCAGTCGAACAGCGGCGAATGGGCGGTGCCCTATCTGCCGATCGACCCGGCGGACCTCGGCCGCGACTACGAGGCGGTCATCCGCATCAACTCGCAATCGGGCAAGGGCGGTGTGGCCTATCTCATGGAGACCGATTACGGCATCACCCTGCCGCGCCGGCTGCAGATGGAGTTCAGCGCCGTGGTCCAGGAGATCGCCGACAAGACCGGCAAGGAAATCTCGTCGAAGGACATCTGGCAGGCCTTCAACGACGAGTATTTGAAGTTCGAGAAGCCGTTCAAGTTCGTCGGCCACGAAACCCAGGCCGACGCGCATGCCTCCGAGATCCGCCTGCTCACCGCGAAAATGAAGCGCGACGGCAAGGAGATCACCATCCACGGCAAGGGCAACGGCCCGATCGACGCCTTCATGGACGCGATGAAGAAGGAGGCCGGCGTCGACCTCAAGGTGATCGACTACCGCGAGCATTCCGTCGGCCTCGGCGCCGACGCCACCGCGGTCGCCTATCTGGAGACCCGCACGCCCACCGGCGGCACGGTCTTCGGCGTCGGCATGGACCCCAACATCGTGCAGGCCTCGCTGAAGGCCATCGTCTGCGCCGCCAACCGCGCGCTGGCGGGCAAGACGCGGGACATCCAGGGGTAGGCTGCCTCCTACCGCCCCGATTGCAGGCCACGACGGACGGCGATCCGAGGTTCTAAGGTTTTTTCAACCATTGGAACTCAGGATTGCCGTCGGTGTGTCCTGGCGCGGACATTTGGGGGAATGGTCGTGGACGAGGCCGCTTGGAGGCATCAGACATCCGGCCCGCGCGAACTCCGCCTCCCGGTGGAGTTCGTCTTGCCCCTCTCCACTGTCATCCGGAATGTGCTGCATGGAGCAATACTGCTCGCCATCGCCGGCTTGATTCTCGTAGGGGGTAGCGACCGATGGACGGCTGTTTGCCTGCTTCTAGGTGTGGTCGGCGCCATGATTGCGCTCCGGAATTTCGCGCTACTCTTCGATTCCGAACGGCGCAGATGGGTGCTGGACAAGGACGGCATAGAGATCCGGTACGGCGGTAGAACGCGCCGTTACGAATTCTCCGACTACACCGACTATCGGATTTCACGCGGGTGGCTCGGCCAGTTCCTTGTCGCTGAGACGATCGAATCCGCGTGGCGCCTGCCGCCACGGTCGGACGAGACCGGGCATCAGCGAAGGTCCGCCATCCTGACGCCCGGCCCTCCCCTCGGACATGGCGCGCCGGCCACGCTGTCGGAATGGCAGTCGACGCTAAACGGCCTCCGCCGAGCCGCCATCGAGGGCAGCGGGCTTGTTGCGCGCCTGGAATCGCGTGCCGAAAAACAGAGCGATGAGGAGGCCGAGCGCATAGCTGAATGGCGCGCGCTTAGCCTCAAGGGCGAGCACCCATCGCGGCTGTCGCGCAAAAGATACAGTGATGTCGGCTTGAAACTCTCTGTGGTGACGGTCGCGCTGGTTTCAGCGCCGGTCGTGTTGGTCTTCGGGATCAAGCTCTATTGCGGTTTCGACGCCGCGGTTTCATGTGTCCACATCAATCCAGGTGTCGTGAAGACTGTGGCCTTTGGCGGTCCGCTGCTTGGGTTTGCATTGCTCAAGCTCGGGAGCGCCTGGCTCATGGTTCGCCGCGCGCACGATCTCGATGAGGATCTGTCTTTCCTGGCTGCATTGAAAGAGGCAATGTCCCGTCGGCGCCGATCTTCCCTGCACCAGCGTTTGAGTTCAAGGGATGGCACCCTTGGCCCGAATCGCTTCGGACCGCCTCCGCCGGATTGACCTTCCGCCCGGTGTATAGGGTAGAGAAATGTTTTCGCTCAAACATCTCTCGAATACCCGAAATGGCGCAGGCTTCCCGCCAGGCGTATGATTGACGCTTGGTAAAGCCGCGGAGGTTTTCATGCGCAACCTCGCCATTTCTCCCGATGCCGCGTTCCATCAGTCGTACCGCTGGTCGCCGGGCCATCTGCCGATCACCTTGCCGTGGCGCAGCAGCCTGTGGCGCTACATCGTGCCGCTGCTGTGGAGCTTCGGCCTGCTGGTGTGGATCGGCATGTTCGGCACCGAGACGCCGCATTGGGGCGTCGTCGTCTATGCGCTGATCTTCATCGCCATGCCCGGCGTGCTGGCCGCCTCCGCCGCGTGGTGGGTGATGCAGCTGCGCAATGGCCGCCACGCCGGCAGCTTCGTCATCCACGACGATTTCCTCGAGTGGCAGTTCGAGGATACGGCGGAAGCCGAGCGCTTCGCCGATTGCAGCCGGTTCGAGATCGTCGGCAAGCGCGGCTACGACGCCCACATCGAATGGGATTTGACCGGCCACGGCCGCGACGACGTGGCGGGCTGGCGTGAAGCCGCCCGCCGGTTCCTGCCGGCCGGCTGGGTGGCGGCGGACCGCACGCTCTACGGCCGCGACGTCGGCCTCGACCACGGCGACCTCGACAGCCTGTGCAAGCTGCTGAACCAGCTGCGCGAGGAAGCGGCGTCGCGCGCCTAGGGCCACCGCACCCGCAGCCACAGCCGGCTCCGTCCGGCGTCCAGATCAACCAGCCATCCTGATCCGCCGCCAGCGCGGGCCGCGACACTGTCGCCTCGGCCCCGCGATGGCGGTATAAGGAGCATGTGACCAACCGGGGAACCGACCACATGCTGTTCATGATCATCGAGCATTTCCACGACTGCAATCCGAAGCCGCTCTACAAGCGGTTCCAGGAAAAGGGCCGCATGATGCCGGAGGGGCTGAAATACGTCTCCTCCTGGATCGAGGCCAATTTCGACCGCTGCTTCCAGCTGATGGAATGCGACGATGCGCGGCTGATCCAGGAATGGGTGCTGGTCTGGGGCGACCTCGCGGATTTCGAGATCGTGCCGGTGGTGCCGTCGAAGGAAACGGCGGAACTGGTCAACCGCTACATTTAGCCTGACGTCAGCCGGCCTCGCGGATGGCCGGACCGCGCGCGGCGGTAAATGCCTGCTTAACCTTGCCCCGCTAGCCTTGATGTCGCCGAGGCCGTTGCCTGGCGGAGGGGGTATGAGCGACGAGGAGCGCAACGAGGTTTGCGAAGCGCCCGACTTGCAGCACGGATCGCTGCCGGTCGCGCTGCGCTATCGCAAGAACGCGTTGAGGGGCTGGTGGATTGCCGTCGGTGCACTGTTCGCGGGCGCCATCGTCGCCGCCATCGCCTTTCGTCATCCGGTATTTGCCGTGCCGCCGGTCGCAATCGCAATCGGCCTGGCAGTCGCCCTGATCGCGCCGGCGCGCCATATGCGAAAGCTGGATCATCTGCACCTGGAACCCCGCGTCCTGGTCATCAAGTATCGCGACGGAACGGCCCGACGCTGGCAGCTGTTCCCGGGCACGGAGTTCATGGTGATTGCGGGGGAGACGATCGACAGCCTGGTCATGATGACGAAGTCCGATCACCATGCGCGCAGGGAACTCGTGGCGTTCGATCTGCTCGATCTTCCCGCTGGTCGCTCAATCCACGATTTCTGCGGATCCCTGAACCAGCCCTGTGGTGTGGGAACCAGCCTGCGGGTGGGACCGTCGGCAACACGCCGTGCCGGCCAGTCCGCAATTCGCCGCCGCCTCGATTGGTACCGCAATCCGCAACGCATGTCGCGCGCGGCATTCCTGCTCAGCGTCGTCTCGATTCTGGCCCTATGTGCCGGTGTGTATTTTGGCTTGTCGGAAATCTGGGGGCAGCTCGGCCTTGGCGGCGGCCGTTGGGTCTGGGCAGTCGCGAAACTGCTGCTTGCGTTCTTGATCGTTCAACCGGCGTTCAGGTTTCTGGCCATCGCGCGATTGCGCGACCTTGGAGAAGGCGCGAACCACCGCAATGTCGGCGGTCTGCTTTGGAAGACCACGGCCGGTCCGCTGCGGCTGTTCCTTGCCAAGGGCGAATTGGGCGCTAACCTGTTCGGCCTGGAGCCAAGGCTCTAGGCCGGTGGTGCCGTCGAAGGAAACCGCCGCGCTGGTCAACCGCTGTATCTAGGCCGCATCTTCGGGCGCGAGGGAGCGGCGGGGGAGGCTGGGCATGGAACGCGATCCGATCCTGCTGGGTGTGGCGCATATCCGCGTCTTCGCCATGCCATCCGAATGGACGGCGGCGGTGGCCTTTTACCGCGACGCCTTGGCGCTGGACGAGATCTATACCGATCCCGAGGCCGGGGTGGCGGTGTTCGAGTGCGGCGGCGACGTGACCCTCGGGCTGGAGCGGGTCGAGGAGGACGATCCCGAGGAATGGGAGACCGCCGGTCGCTTCACCGGCATCTCCTTCCGCGTCGCCGACATCGAGCGCGCCTACAACATCCTTTCCGGCCGCGGCGTCGTCTTCGATGCTATGCCGGAACGCATGGACTGGGGCGGCATCCTGGCCCATTTCGAGGATCCCGCCGGCAATGTCCTGACCCTGGTGCAGGAACCGACCGACGCCGACCTGCTCGGCGCCGGCTAGGCTTCGCCGCGCCGCCGGCGGGAACTTCCGGCCATCTGGACAATTCCCTGCGCCGCCGCCACAGTGCCGCCCGCATGGTCCGTCGCTTCTACAAACTGCCGTCGCTCAACGCCCTTGGCGCCTTCGAGGCCGCCGCGCGGCATTCCAGCCTCTCCTTCGCCGCCACCGAGCTCAATGTGACGCCGAGCGCGGTCAGCAAGCACGTCACGTTCCTGGAGCAGGAGCTGGGCGTGCCGCTGTTCGTGCGCGGCCACCGCTCCATGCGCCTGACGCCGGAGGGGGAGCAGCTCTACCGCTCGCTCTCCGAGAGCTTCGCCGGCATGGCCGCTGCCTTCGAGGCGATCAAGACCAGCCGTTCGGCGCGCACCGTCACCATCGGCTGCACCACCGCCTTCGCCCAGCTCTGGCTGATGCCGCGGCTCGGCAATTTCTGGCGTGCGCACCAGGACATCATCATCGACCAGGTGGTCTCCGACCGCAGCCAGGATCTGCGCCGCTCCGAGGTCGATTTGCGGCTCCGCTACGGCGACGGCAAATGGCCGGAGGAAACCGCGCTCAAGCTGTTCGGCGATCGCATCATCCCGGTCTGCAGCCCCGACTTCGCCCGGCGCCACAAGGTCAAGGAGCCGGCCGACCTGCTCGGCCTGCCGCTGCTCGAGGTGGTCAGCCAGGAGCGCGGCTGGACCTCGTGGGAGGAGTTCTTCACCGCCATCGGCGTGCCGGCGCGGCGGCTCAAGACGCGGCGCATCAACAACTACATCGTCTGCTGGCAGGCGGCGATGGACGGGCAGGGCGTGGCGCTGGGCTGGACCACCAACGTGGCCGATCTGCTGGCCGAGAAGAAGCTGGTGCCGCTGGGCAAGGCTGAGGTGATCCCGAGCGAGGCCACCTATGTGACCTGGAGCGCGCACCGCCCGCTCAGCGCCGAGGCCACCGTGCTGCGCGACTGGTTGATGGCCGAGGCGGCGAGCGTCGCGGCGCAGCTGGGGTAGCAATGTATTCGTCGTCATCACCGGGCGAAGTCCCGGTGATCCGTGCGGCATCTATGCAGACTGAGGCGTGGCTTGGATTGCCGGGACAAGCCCGGCAATGACGGGGAGATGGAACGGGGAAGGGGAACCAAAGTCATGACCGACATCGTCAAGCCGCCGCATGCGCAGACCTGGCCGCTGCCGGGCGCGCCGGCGACGCTCAGCTGGCACAACTGGGACTGGCCGCCGCAGAACCGCTGGGCCTTCCAGCATGTCGCCGAGTTCCTGCAGACCGAGACCATCGCGCGGGGCAGCGGCCCGGCGCGCGACTTCGGCGCCGCGCGGCAGGACATCACCGGCATCACCTTCACCGATTTCGACGGCGTCACGCGCAGCGTCGGCGACATGCTGGCGCGGACCTGGACCGACGGCTTCCTGGTGCTGCACGACGGCAAGCTGGTCGCCGAGCACTACCTGAACGGCATGAGCGCCGCCACGCTGCATCTGTCGCAATCGGTGGTGAAGAGCTTCACCAGCACCCTCATCGGCATCTTCGCCGGCCGCGGGTTGATCGACATTGCCAAGCCGGTGACGCATTACCTGCCCGAGCTGGCGCAATGCGGCTATGCCGGCGCCACCGTCGCCCAAGTGCTCGACATGCGCTCCGGCGTGAAGTTCGGCGAGGACTACCTGGCGCCGGACAGCGAGGTGGCGCAGCTCGACCGCGCCAGCGGCTGGAAACCGCGCCGGGACGCATCCGACACGCTGACCACCAAGAGCCAGATCCTGACGCTCACGCAGGAGCGGCCGCATGGCGGGCCGATGCTCTATCGCTCGATCGAGACGGAGGTGTTGGGCTGGATCCTGTCGCGCGTCTCCGGCCTCAGCCTCGCGGCATTGCTGTCGCGCGAGCTGTGGCAGCAGATGGGCGCCAGCGTCGACGCCAACATCACCGTGGACGCGGAGGGCACCGCGCTCGCCGATGGCGGGCTCAACGCCGCCTTGCGCGACTATGCCTGCCTCGGCCAGCTGTTCCTCGACAACGGCGCCTGGGGGGCCAGGCAGATCGTGCCGGAATCCTGGGTCGCCGCCTGCCGCACGGGCGACATCGAGGCTTTCAAGCCGAACTATGTCGAGCGTTATCGCCGCTTCCCCAACGCCGCCTATTCCCGGCAATGGTGGGTGCTGGACAGCGTCGCCGGCACCCACAGCGCGCGCGGCATCTACGGCCAGCTGATCCATATCGAGCCGCGCCGCCGCCTGGTGGTCGCCAAGCTGTCGAGCTGGCCCGACCCGGTCAACGACGACCTCTCGGCGACGACCTACCTGGCGATCGACGCCATCGGCAAGGCGCTGCACGGCGCGTAGGGAAGCCAGCCCAATTCTCGCTCGTCACCCCGGCCTCGCGCCGGGGTCCACGGTGCCGCTGCACGGGCGGTGTAAAAATGGTCGCGGCCCCTGCGGCGGCCCGATGGATCCCGGGTCAAGCCCGGGATGACAGTTGAGCTGGTCGGCGCTATCGGCGCTCCAGCGTCAGGTAGACGCTGTCCACCCAGTCCGCGCCGATCTTGAAGGTGCGCTCGGCGCGGCCGGTTTCCTGGAAGCCCAGGCTGGTGAGCAGGCGCAGCGAGCGGCCGTTGCACGGGTCGACATCGGCGCGGATCCGGGCGAGGCCGCGGTTGCCGAACGCATGAGCGATGACTGCCTGCAGCGCCTCGCGGCCATAACCCTGGCCCCAGACGGCGGGCGCCAGCAAAAAGCCGATCTCGTCGCCGGACCAGATGCCGGCCTTGCCGATCAGCGCGCCGTCGCGCTCGAGGAAAAAGTCGTCGCATGCGCCGGCGGCGATTGCCTCGATGGTGCCGGCCACCCAGGCCTCGCTTTGCGCCAATTCGGTATGCGGCAGGGTCGACCAGTAGCGCATCGCTTCCGGGTCGCTCAGGATCGCGTGCATCGCCACCGCATCGCCCGGCCGCGGCCGCCGCAGCACCAGCCGCGCGGTGCGTAGGATTGCAGTCGGGTCAATGGCTGCGTTCGGTTTCTGCATCGCTCTCCCTTGCGTCTGTCCGCTGGCGCGCTAAGCTGTATACAGCTCGGCGAAACGACCGGCTGAAACAGGGGAGGACGATCATGGCATATGTGGGCTTGCGCCGCTGGGTTGCGGCGCTGGGTGTCGCGGCGGGATTGGCGGCAGGCGCCGCCCAGGCGGTGGCGGCTGACAAGGTGAAGGTCGGCTTCTCGCCGGAACCCTACGCGCCGTTCTGGGTGCAGGACGCCGCGGGCAAGTGGAGCGGCTTCGAGGTCGAGTTCATCGACGCGCTGTTCAAGCAGATGGGCCGCGAATACGAACTGGTGCCGACCCCCTGGGACGGCATCATCCCGGCGCTGCAGGAAGGCAAGATCGACGCCATCATGAATTCCATGGCGGCGACCGAGGAGCGCAAGCAGGTCGTCGACTTCAGCGACAAATACTACGCCACCACGGTTTCCTTCTATGCGCGCAAGGGCGAGGCCTTCGACCTCAGCGACGCCGGCATGAAGGGCAAGGTCGTCGCCGTGCAGGCCGCCACCGCCCAGGCCAACTGGCTGCAGCAGAAATGGCCGAACGTCGAGGCGAAGCAATACGACACCCAGGACAACGCCGATCTCGACCTGGTCTCCGGCCGCGTCGATTACGGCCTCGCCGACACGGTCTACACGGCGGAAGGGTTCCTGAAGTCCGATGCCGGCAAGGATTTCGAGCTCAAGGGCGCACCGGTCGACGATCCGCTGATCGGCGGCAGCGTCGGCGTCGCCATGCGCAAGGGCGACCCGCTGCTGCCCGAGATCAACGCCGCCATCAAGGCGCTGCGCGAGAACGGCACCTACAAGGCGATCAACGACAAGTATTTCAACTTCGACGTCTACGGCGGCTGAACCCGCCGGGACGCCGCGATACGGGGAAGGGCCGGCCGCCGCGCCGGCCCTTTCGCATTTCCGGGCGCGACCGATCGCCGCGTTTCCCCCTTGGTCCAATTGCGCCAGAACCGGCGCGGACCTAAGGGGTTGACGGCCGCCTGCCTTGACGCAGGATGGCGGAAAAAGCGAGCTGGGAGCGGAGGAAACGTCATGACCGGTGGCTATACGATCGCGCATCAGCGCTCGCTGCAGGAGCCGGAGCAATTCTGGGCCGAGGCGGCGCAGGAGATCGAGTGGACGGCGCCGTGGAGCCGCGTGCTGGACGACAGCCGCAAGCCCTTCTACCGCTGGTTCCCCGATGCTGAGCTCAACACCTGTCACAATCTGCTCGACCGCCATGTGGAGAGCGGCCGCGCCGACCAGGCGGCGCTGATCTATGACAGCCCGGTCACCGGCACGGTGCGCAGCTACACCTACCGCCAGATGCGTGACGAGACGGCGCGCTTCGCCGGCGCGCTGGCGAAGCTCGGCGTGGGCAAGGGCGACCGCGTCATCCTCTACATGCCGATGGTGCCGGAGGCGGTCATCGCCATGCTGGCCTGTGCCCGCATCGGCGCGGTGCATTCGGTGGTGTTCGGCGGCTTCGCGGCCAACGAACTCGCCACCCGCATCGACGATTGCCACCCGAAGGTGATCGTCAGCGCCTCCTGCGGCATCGAGACGGCGAAGGTCATCCCCTACAAGCCGCTGCTCGACCACGCCATCGAGCTGGCCCACCACAAGCCGGCGCATTGCGTCATCCTGCAGCGCACGCAGCTGCTGGCCGAGATGACCCGTCCGCGCGACGTCGACTGGTACGAGGCGCAGATCGGCGTGGCGCCGCACCCCTGCGTCAGCGTGAAGGCGACCGATCCGCTCTACATCCTCTACACCTCCGGCACCACCGGCCAGCCGAAGGGCGTGGTGCGCGACAATGGCGGCCATGCCGTGGCGCTGAAATGGAGCATGTCGAACATCTATGACGTGGAGCCGGGCGAGGTCTACTGGGCGGCTTCCGACGTGGGCTGGGTCGTCGGCCATTCCTACATCGTCTACGCGCCGCTGCTGCATGGCTGCACGACCGTGCTCTACGAGGGCAAGCCGGTCGGCACGCCCGATGCCGGCGCCTTCTGGCGCGTCATCGCCCAGCACAAGGTGGCGGTGCTGTTCACCGCGCCCACCGCCTTCCGCGCCATCAAGCGCGACGATCCGGACGGCAAGCTGATCCGCGATTACGACATCAAATGCCTGCGCGCCTTGTTCCTGGCCGGCGAGCGCTCAGATCCCGCGACCTTGGAATGGGCCGAACAGCACCTGAAGGTGCCGGTGATCGACCACTGGTGGCAGACCGAGACCGGCTGGCCCATCGCCGCGAATTGCCTGGGGCTCGAGCGCCTGCCGGTGAAGCACGGCTCGCCCACCAAGGCGGTGCCGGGCTGGGACGTGCAGGTGCTCGACGGCGATGGCGAGGCGGTGGCGCCCGGCCAGATCGGCAACATCGTCTGCACCCTGCCGCTGCCGCCCGGCACGCTGCCCACCCTGTGGAACGCGGAGCAGCGCTATTTCAAAGGCTATCTGGAGCGCTATCCGGGCTACTACCTGACGGCGGATGCGGGCTATCGCGACGAGGAGGGCTACCTCTACATCATGTCGCGCACCGACGACATCATCAACGTCGCCGGCCATCGCCTGTCGACCGGCGCGATGGAGGAGGTGCTGGCGAGCCATCCCGACGTCGCCGAATGCGCGGTGATCGGCGTCGCCGACGACCTCAAGGGCCAGGTGCCGCTCGGCTTCCTGGTGCTGAAGGCCGGCGTGAAGAAGGCCGACGATGCCATCGTCGCCGAGGTCGTGCACCTGGTGCGCGAACAGATCGGCCCGGTGGCGGCGTTCAAGACCGCGACGGTGGTGAAGCGCCTGCCCAAGACGCGCTCCGGCAAGATCCTCCGCGGCACCATGCAGAAGATCGCCGACAGCGTGGAATACAAGATGCCGGCGACGATCGACGACCCGGCGATCCTCGATGAGATCGGCGACGCGCTGCGCAAGATCGGCTATGCTCGCTGAAATTGTGGCAGCGGGGGGCATAGGCGATGCAGTCGCGGTACCGGGTTTTTGCCGGCGTGGGGGTGTTGGCGGCATTCGTCTTGGCGGTGGCCGTGATTGGTTGGCGCGCGGGCTGGCTCGACAGGACCGTGCCGCTGGTCCTGGCGGAGAATCCACACCGCGCCGGCACGCCGGCCCATGAGGCCTTCGCCGCGTATCAGGTGAAGCTGCAGGCCAACCCGGCCTTCGTCGCGTTGATGGAAACCGCGATCACGCCGGAGGACGGGCTGAAGCGCGGCATGGACCTGACCCAGAAGGGCGTGCGGCGGCTGCCCGACGCGGCGCTGGAAGAGCGGCTGCGCATGATGCTGGAACTGATGCGCACCGGCGACGATGCCGAATGCGCGACATTGGCCCAGGGCGCGCCCACCGACGGCGACGTTCAGGGCTTCGTCGCCCTCATGTTCGGGTTGCTCGACCGCGTCGACGCCGACCTGGCCAAGCGCTGGTACGACCTGACCCTGGACGCGGCCATCGCCGAGCTGGAGCAGCACCCGGTCCCGCCGGTCCCGGCGGGCTACCAGGAGCGCCTGGGCGCGCTGATGGTCAACAACCTGCCCCGCGACCACCTGGACGTGCTCGTCGCCATGTCGGAGCAGCGCCTGTTCGGCCTCGGCGACGACGAGCGATGCGATGTCGGCCAGGAGGTCCTGGCGCTCATCCTCGATCAGCCGGAACCGGAGCGCGGCAACTTCGCCCGCCTGATGGCCCAGCCCTAGACGTAGGGGAAGGGCGACGGCCTGCCGAACTGGTTCTCGTAGAAATCCCGCTGCCGCTGCGCCCGGTCGGTGAGATCGCTGAGTGAAGCCGCCTCGCGGGCGACCCGGCCGATATCGGCCTTGGTCATGCCCATGTCGCGCAGGTCGCGCTCGCTGTAGCCGCGCAGTTCCTCGCGGACCCGCAGATAGCAGCGCCAGCGGCGCAAGGTCAGGCCAGCGCCAGCGGCGCAAGGTCAGGCTGAGTCGTTCCAAGAGCTGTTTCATTTCATCCTGCATCTTATTGTTGACCCTCAGCCTCCCAGAACTGAGTCGAAGATTGGCACGCCCGTGTTGCGTTGCAATATGATTCTCTTAACGTGCGTCATAAAGTTTCACGCTGTTGCTTAAATACCTGAATTAAATCGCTAAATTTTGGTAAATGAAGTTCCGCAGTGCAGCATTTCTGGGCAGGGCTGCCCATTCTTGAGGCACGTGCTTCGACCGCCGCGTTGACACGGCCAGCGCGCTATCGCATTCCCTGCGCCAGCAAAGCTCACCCCCCGGTCCAATCCGGTCCAATCCGGTCTCAAAAGAGGATGTCCATGCGTAAGTTCGGCGGTTTGTTGAAGGAACTGGGTCTCGACCTGCGGTCGCTGTCCACCGGCGATCTGGTCGTGCGCTCGCCGATCAACGGCCTGGAGGTCGCCCGCCTGAAATCCGACACCAAGGCCGGCGCGACGAAGAAAATCGCCCGCGCCGACGAGGCCTTCCGCGCATGGCGCCAGGTGCCGGCGCCGCGCCGCGGCGAGCTCATCCGCCTGTTCGGCGAGGAGCTGCGCGCGCACAAGGAGGCGCTGGGCCGCCTGGTCTCGATCGAGGCCGGCAAGATCGTGCAGGAGGGCCTGGGCGAGGTGCAGGAGATGATCGACATCTGCGACTTCGCCGTCGGCCTGTCGCGCCAGCTCTATGGCCTCACCATCGCCTCGGAGCGCCCGGGCCATCGCATGATGGAGACGTGGCACCCGCTGGGCGTGGTCGGCGTCATCAGCGCCTTCAACTTCCCCGTCGCGGTGTGGTCGTGGAACACCTGCCTCGCCATCGTCTGCGGCGACAGCGTGGTGTGGAAGCCCTCCGACAAGACGCCGCTCACCGCGCTCGCCTGCGCCGAGATCTTCGCCAAGGCGGTGAAGCGGTTCGGCGGCGCCCCAAAGGGGCTCCTGGAAGTGCTCTATGGCGGCAAGGCGGTCGGCGAGGCCTTGACCGACGACCCCCGCGTCGCACTGGTCAGCGCCACCGGCTCCACCCGCATGGGCCGCGAAGTCGGTCCGCGGGTCATCCAGCGCTTCGGCCGCGTGCTGCTCGAACTCGGCGGCAACAACGGGATGATCGTGTGCCCGAGCGCGGACCTCGAGCTCGCCGTCCGCGCCATCGCCTTCAGCGCGGTGGGCACCGCGGGCCAGCGCTGCACCACGCTGCGCCGCCTGTTCGTGCATGAGAGCGTCTACGACAAGCTGGTGCCGCGGCTGAAGAAGATCTACGGCAGCGTGAAGATCGGCAATCCGCTGGAGGCCGGCACGCTGATCGGTCCGCTGATCGACGAGGGCTCGTTCAACCGCATGCAGGCCGCTTTGGCGCAGGCGAAGAAGGAAGGCGGCAAGGTCAGTGGCGGCGAGCGCGTGAAGGTCGCGGGCTGCGCCGGCGGCTTCTACGTGAAGCCGGCGCTGGTCGAACTGCCGGCGCAGGGCGCGGTGATGAAGGAAGAGACCTTCGCGCCGATCCTCTACGTGGTGAAATACAAGGACTTCGCCAAGGCGATCCAGCTGCACAACGACGTGCCGCAGGGCCTCTCCTCCTGCATCTTCACCAAGGACATGGGCGAGGCCGAGCAGTTCCTGTCCGCGACGGGGAGCGATTGCGGCATCGCCAACGTCAATATCGGCCCCTCGGGCGCCGAGATCGGCGGCGCCTTCGGCGGCGAGAAGGAGACCGGCGGCGGCCGCGAATCCGGCTCGGACGCCTGGAAGGCCTATATGCGCCGCGCCACCAACACGGTGAACTACTCCGACAAGCTGCCGCTGGCCCAGGGCATCAAGTTCGACGTGGGGTGAGGCGGGAAAACCGCGCTAGAGCTTGTTCTCGTCCCTCAGCCAGCCGATGTGGCCGTAGACCAGGATCATGTTGACCGCGGCGCCGTCCTGGGACAGCGGCAGGAAGATGGTGTCTTCCCTCTGCGTGCGCGTGCTGGTCGGCTGGTAGGTGCCGCGATAGAGCGCCGGCCCCTGCGTCCGCACCACGTAATCGAGGAAGCTGATCGTGTGGTCGGCGGATTCGGCGTAGAAGGCGTCCTTCACCGCCTTGCCGGTGGGGTCGCTGCCGCGCATCTCCACCTCATGCGTGCCGACCAGGCGATAGACGTAGCGCCGCGCGTCCGGCACGACGTCGATCAGGATGAGATGCGGCAGGAAGGATTTGAGCTCGGTCGGATCGATGTCGCCGCGCGCCGGCATCTGGCGGGTGCCGCGCTTGGCCGACCAGTAGTCGAACAGCGCCCGGACCGAGGCATGGCACTCCGCCAGCGTTGCCGGGGAGCATTCCTGCGGCGGGTCAAACGTGTTCGACATGCGCGATGAGAGTATGCCCAGATTCATACGGCCAATTTCGGCCCGCCCGATTAACAATCCTACAAGACGGCACCCGACCGAAAGCCTTAGTTCGCTTGTTCAGCGATGCTGTCAATACCGGACAAATGCGGCGGCGATTTCCGCGGCAAGCCTGGCATTGTTGAGCACCAGGGCGACATTGGCGCGCTGGCTTTCGCCATCGGTTAGGTCGCGAATCCGCGCCAGCAGGAACGGCGTCACCTCCTTGCCGCTGACGCCGGCGCGTTCGGCCTGCGACATGGCGTCGCGAATCCGGCCTTCGATCGCCGCCGCCGGGATCTCGTCCGCCGCCGGGATCGGGTTGGCGACCAGCACGCCGCCGGATCGCGGCAGGCGCCAGCGCGCCGCGAGGATGCGGGCAAGGTCGTCCGGCGTATCCGCCCGCGCCGCCAGTTTGAGGCCGGAGCTGCGCGAATAGAACGCCGGGAACTCGTCCGTCCCGAAGCCGATCACCGGCACGCTCAGGGTCTCCAGCATCTCCAGCGTGCGCGGCAGGTCGAGGATCGCCTTGGCCCCGGCGGAGACGACGGCGACCGGCGTCTGCGCCAGCTCGGTGAGATCGGCGGAGACGTCGCCGCTGAGTTCGGCGCCGCGATGCACGCCGCCGATGCCCCCGGTCGCGAAGACGCGGATGCCGGCCAGCGCCGCGATGCGCATGGTCGAGGCGACGGTGGTGGCGCCGTCGGCCCCGCCAAGGCGACCGCGCGCCAACAACACCGGCAGGTCGCGCACCGAGGCCTTGGCGATGCCGGGCGAGCGGGCCAGATGCTCCAACTCGGGCGCGCTCAGTCCGACCTTCAGACGGCCGCCGAGTACGGCGACGGTGGCGGGCAGCGCGCCCCTGCCGCGGATGATCGCCTCGATCTCGCGCGCCACCGCCAGGTTGTCGGGATAGGGCATGCCATGGGCGATGATGGTGGATTCCAGCGCCACCACCGGCTGCTGCGCCTCCAGCGCCGCGGCGATTTCGGGCGACAGGTCGAGATCGGGATGGCGATCGTCCAGCGCCGCGGCGATTTCGGGCGACAGGTCGAGATCGGGATGGCGATCGGTCATGGCCTTGCTCCTGCGTGGCGTGCCGCCGCCCGCCGCGGTTTTCGCCCTTTGTCCAGCATCGCGCGCAGGGCGGCGGGGGAGAGCGCCGGGCTCACCGTCTCCGCGACGCCGATGGTGAGGGCCGCCGCCGCCTGGCCCCAGCGCGCGGCCACGGCCAGGCCGTGGCCTTGCAGCAGGCCGAAGACGGTGCCGGCCAAGGCCGCGTCGCCGGCCCCGGTGACGTCGACGGCGGCGGTCGGAAAGGCCGCCACGGCGACCGCTCCCGGCGGTTCGGCGCTCGAGGCCTGGACGCCGACGGCGCCGAGGCTGACCAAGATGTGGGCGATACCGGCCGCGTGCAGCGACGCGACCGCCGCCCGCAACGCGCGCTGGCTGCCGGCCGGCTTGCCGGACAGGGCCGCGACCTCGTCGCGGTTGAGCGCCAGCAGGTGGATCGGCCGCCGCGCCCGCAGCAGGCGGCGGAGCCGCGTGACCTTCGGCGTCGAGACGGCATCGAGCGCCAGCGGGACGCGCGCGGCGGCGCAGATCGCCGCCAACCGATCCAGGGCGGCTTCATTCAAGTTGCAGTCGGCAACAACCAGCGCCGCCTGCCGGAATGTCGCCTCGCGCGCGGCAATATGCGCGGCGCTGAGGTCGTCGGTCGCGTCCATCGCCGAGACCGCGGCGGCGAGCTCGCCATCGGCGTCGAGCAAAGCGGCATAGGTGCCGGTCGGCCGGGTGCTGAGCAGGGTCGGCGAGACGTCGATGCCGGCGGCGCGCGCCTCGCGCAGGATGCGCTCGCCGAACTCGTCCTGGCCGACCACGCTCATCAGCGCCACCGGCACGCCGAGCTTGGCCAGGTTGCGCGCGATGTTGCAGGCGACCCCGCCCACCGCCAGCGTGACATGGCCGGGATTGGACGTGCCTGGCACCAGCCGCGCGTGCGACTGGCACTTGAAGTCCATGTTGGCGCCGCCGACCACGACGACGCGGCCTTCCGGCTTCAGTACATGGCCGCGCCCGAGGATCTCGCCCTGCTGGCGCAGCGCCGAGAGGTGCACCGCCACGGCGGCCGCACTCGTCTTCAGCCGCCGCGCGATGGCGGCGGCCGACAGCATCGGGTCCTCGCGCAGCAAGGCGAGGATCTGGCGTTCGCGCTCGGTCATGGGTTTGGATTTTATAAGATCGGTTTAAGGAATTAAAGAAGCGAAAGAGTCACTGATGGCGCCGCGTCTCCGCCCGTCATCCCGGCCTTGAGCCGGGATCCATCGGGCCGCTTCACAGGCTGCGCCTGCTTGGCCATTGGCCGGTGCGACTGCTCCATGGACCCCGGCTCAAGGCCGGGGTGACGATGAGAGGATGGCGGGGCGCGTGAGGCGATGCCCAAACGAAAAGAGCGGCCCGAGGGCCGCTCTTTCGATCTCGCGCAATGCGCGCGCGGATCAGTTCTTGTTGCCGAAGAAGGCGCTGTAGTCGTGGCGGCCGTCGGTCGGCTGCTGCGTCGGCTCCTCCGGCAGCGGCTCTGGCGGATGCAGCGGGTCGAGGTTGACCGGCTTGCCGGCGGCCTTGCGCGCTTTCAGGATCGCGGCGTTGAGGTCGGTCTGGGTGCACAGGCCGAGCAGCACCGGATCGCGCGGCCGCAGGTTGGCGGTGTTCCAGTGGGTGCGGTCGCGCACCTGCGCGATGGTCTGCTTGGTGGTGCCGATCAGCTTGGAAACCTGGGCGTCGCTCAGTTCCGGGTGATGGCGCACCAGCCAGGCCACGGCATCCGGCTTGTCCTGGCGCTTGGAGACCGGGGTGTAGCGTGGGCCCTTGGTGCGGGTCTGCGGCAACGGGATGCTGACCTTGGCGACCGTCAGGCGGGCCGCCGGATCACCCTCGCAGCGCTTGACCTCTTCGGCGGTCAGCTGGCCGTTGGCGGTGGGGTCGAGGCCGATGATGCCGATCGCCACTTCGCCGTCGGCGATGCCCTGCACCTCGAGCGGGTGCAGGCCGCAGAACGCGGCGATCTGGTCGAAATTGAGCGTGGTGTTCTCGACCAGCCAGACCGCGGTCGCCTTGGGCATCAGGATTTGCGCCATAAAGAACCTCCTCGGCCAGCCAGGGGATTCTCCCCCGACAGGCGGCCAAGACTTCGCTTGACCATATTGTCGATGAAACTACGCCGGCTGCGGGCTGGCAAGCGGGCCTGCCGAATGCGCCCGGACGGCGTCCGATGGGCGCTCCGATAGCATCTTTATCCGGGCCTTGCCAAGGGGATATGGGCACGCAGCAGGTCCCCGGCAACCCAGCCGTGGGACCCCTTCGGCGGGCCCGGGGCCGGGCTCAGGACGGGGCTAGACGGTCAGCACGATCTTGCCCAGATGGGCGCTGCTTTCCATCAGACGGTGCGCCTCCGCCGCCTGGTCCAGTGGGAAGGTGGCGTGGAGCAGGGGGGCCACCTGTCCCTTGGCCAGGAGCGGCCAGACCTTGGCTTCCAGGGCCTGGGCGATGGCGCCCTTTTCGGCCACCGAGCGGGGCCGCAGCGTCGACCCGGTGATGGTCTGCCGCTTCACCATCAGGGCGGCGAAATTGACCTCGGCCTTGGCGCCTTTCAGGAAGGCGATCTGCACCAGCCGGCCCTCGACCGCGAGGCACTCCAGGTTGCGGTTGATGTAGTCGCCGCCGACCATGTCCAGGATCAGATCGACGCCCTGGCCGCCGGTCGCCCGCTTGACCTCCTGGACGAAATCCTGGGTCCGGTAGTTGATCGCAGCAATGGCGCCCAATTCCTTGCATTTAGAGCATTTTTCGTCGGAGCCGGCGGTGGCGAAGACGTGCGCGCCGAAATGGCTGGCAAGCTGGATGGCGGTGGTGCCGATGCCGCTCGACCCGCCATGGACCAGGAGGCTCTCGCCCGCCTTCAGCCGGCCGCGCTCGAAGACATTGGTCCAGACGGTGAAGAAGGTCTCCGGCAGGGCGGCGGCGTGGACCAGGTCGAGCTTGCCGGGCACCGGCAGGCATTGCACCGCCGGGGCGGCGCAGTATTCGGCATAGCCGCCGCCGGCGACCAGGGCGGTGACCTTGTCGCCCTTGCTCCAGCGGCCGCCGGCGCTGGCCACCGCGACGATCTCGCCCGCCACCTCCAGGCCCGGCAGGTCGCTGGCGCCCGGCGGCGGGGCATAGGCGCCCTGGCGCTGCAGGACGTCCGGCCGGTTGACCCCGGCGGCGGCGACCTTGATCAGCACCTCGTCCGGCCCCGGCTTGGGCAGCGGCCGGCGGGTCGGCACCAGCACCTCCGGGCCGCCCGGCTGCTTGATCTCGATGGCGCGCATCTCGGCGGGAAGGGTCATGGCTCGATCCTGGACTGGGGTTCCGAAAGGGATTGCTAGCCGATTTGCGCGCGCAATGGAATTGACGGCACCCGGAGGATACATTTGTCATCCCCAGGGTTCAGGGTGAGGAGGCGGAGATGGATCCCGAGGAGTTGGAGCCGCGCAAGCAGAAACCGCAATTGCGCAACCTCGACGTCCTGTCGATCGAGGAGCTCAATGACTATATCGAGGAGATGCGGACGGAAATCCGCCGCGTCGAAGAGAAGATCGCCGCCAAGAAGGCGCATTTGAGCGCCGCCGCCGGGCTGTTCAAGTCGGCG
>JBGAGP010000191.1:0-5630 GCA_044226685.1 Dongiaceae bacterium | reverse complement strand
GTGCCGATCTTCAACGAAAAGGCGCTGCCCGGCCTCGGCAAGGGGCTGGAGCGCACCGGCAAGCTCAATGCCGAGGGTCGCAAGGAGGCGCTGGTCAACATCCGGCGCTTCGTGGCGCTGACCCGCGCCATGAATGTGGGCGAGGTCGACATGCTGGCCACCGCCGCCATGCGCGACGCCAAGGACGGCAAGGAATTCGCCAAGGAGATCGAGCGCGCCACCGGCGTTGCCGTGCGCGTCATCTCCGGCGAGGAGGAGGCGCGGCTCTCCGCCATGGGCGTGCTGGCCGGCGTGCCCGACGGCGACGGCCTGATGGGCGATCTCGGCGGCGGCAGCCTGGAGCTGGTGCTGCTGAACAAGGGCCGGATCGGCAGCCAGGTGACGCTGCCCATCGGCCCGCTGCGCCTGATCGAGGCCACCGATGGCGATCTGGACGCGGCGCAGAAGATCATCGACCGCCATCTGGACGAGATCGAATGGCTGTCCGAGGTCAAGGGCCGTACATTTTATCCCGTCGGCGGCACCTGGCGCACGCTCGCCCGCATCCACATGGAGCAGACGCATTACCCGCTGCATGTGATCCACGAATACCGGATCGGCCGGCGCTCGACCGAGGACCTTGCCCGGGTGATCAGCCGGCTTGGCCGGCGCAGCCTCGCCAGCGTGCCCGGCATCTCCAAGCGCCGCTTCGACACCCTGCCGATCGGCGCGCTGATCCTGGAGCGCGTGCTGCGCGCGACCAAGCCGGAGCGGGTGCTGTTCTCCGCCTATGGCCTGCGCGAAGGCTGCCTGTTCGCCAAGCTCAACGCCGCCGACCAGGCCGCCGACCCCCTGTTGGTCGGCTGCGCCGATTTCGCCGGCATGGACGGCCGCTTCGGCACGGTCAGCGACGTGCTCGATTCCTGGATCTCGCCGCTCTTCGCCGACGAGGACGAGCGCCGCGGCCGCCTGCTCGACGCGGCCTGCCTGCTTTCCGACATCGGCTGGCGCGAGCATCCGGATTACCGCGCCGAGCAGACTTTCACCCGCGTGCTGCGCCTGCCTGTGGCCGGCATCGAGCACAGCGAGCGGGTCACCCTGGCACTTACCCTGGCGATCCGCTACGGCGCCAGCGTCGAGGCGCCCTATGCCGAGCCGTTCCTCTCCCTGGTGAAGGAGGAGGACGTGCTGTTCGCCCAGCGCGTCGGCGCCGTCATCCGCCTCGCCTATGCCTTGAGCGGCGGCACGCTTGCCATGCTCAGCCAGACCCGCCTGGTGCGCAAGGACAGCAAGATCTGCCTGCATTTGCCGGAAGAGTCCCGCCAACTCTTCGGCGAAGCCGTGCAGCGCCGCCTCGACGCGGTCGGCCGGGCATTCGACAAGCCGGTGCAGATCGTTTGACGCGCGGTGCGAATCGCACCGCCGCATCCGCAATCTCGCTCGTCATCCCGGCCTTGCGCCGGGATCCATTTCGCCGCCGCAAGGGCGGCCGAAGCTGGCATCGGGTTCGTGCAGTGGATGGATGGACCCCGGCTCAAGGCCGGGGTGACGAGGGTGTTTTCGAAGCGCGCCTGTCTTGAGCGCTACTCCAGCGAAATCACGCGGATCGAGCGGCCCTTGGCGGTGAGGGCGAGCTTGCCGTGCTTCAGCGCGATCGCTTCCTCCCCGAACACCTTGCGGCGCCAGCCGTGCAGGGCGGGCACCTTGGCGTGGTCGTCGGCGGCGATGCGCTCGAGGTCGGCGGCGTTGGCGAGCAGCTTCTGCGCCACGTCGAACTCGTCGCAGCGATGCTTCAGCAGCACCCGCAGCAGGTCGATGAGCGGGCCCAATCCCGGCGGGATGTCGGGACGCGGCGGCAGCTTGGGCGCCTCGTCTTCGGGCACGGCCAGGCCGCGGCGCACGGCGGCGAGGATCGCCTCGCCATTACGGCCGTCGGCGAAGCCGCGGGAGAGGCCGCGGCTCTGCGCCAGCGCCTCGGCCGTCTCCGGCACATGGGCGGCGATCTCGACGATATTCTCGTCGTTCAGCACGCGGTTGCGCGGCACGTCGCGGCTCTGCGCCTCGCGCTCGCGCCAGGCGGCGACTTCCTTGAGCACGGCGAGGAAGCGCGGCTTTTCGGAGCGCGTCTTCAATCGCTTCCAGGCGTTCTCGGGATTGAATTCGTAGGTCGCCGGATCGGTCAGCAGCGCCATTTCCTCGGCGATCCAGTCCAGGCGCTCGGTCTTCTCCGCCTTGGCGTGCAGCTTCTCGTAGATCAGCCGCAGGTGGGTGACGTCGGAGAGCGCATAGTCGAGCTGGCGGGCGGAGAGCGGCCGGCGCGACCAGTCGGTGAAACGGGCCAGCTTGTCGAGCCGGGTGTTGGCGAGCTTTCCCGCCAGGGTCTCATAGCTGGCGGCGTCGCCGAAGCCGCAGACCATGGCAAGGACCTGGGTATCGACAATCGGCTTCGGCACCGACCCGGTCAGGCGGAAGAAGATTTCCACGTCCTGCCGGGCGGCGTGGAAGACCTTGACCGTCTTCGGCGATTTCAGCAGGGGGAACAGCGGGCTGAGGTCGATGCCCGGCGCCAGGCTGTCGATGGCGGCGACCTGGTCCGGCTCCGGCCCGGCGATCTGGATCAGGCACAGGATCGGCCAATAGGTCTTTTCGCGCAGGAACTCGGTATCGATGGTGATGAACGGCACGCCCTCCAGCCGCTCGCAGAATGCGGCCAGTTGATCGGTCTCCGTGATCAGGAGGGGTTCGGAGGAGGGGTGACGGACCATGATCGGCCGATGCTATAGCCGGTTTGGCCCAGGGTGGAAAGAGCACTGGAAGGGGTGCCCGGAGGGGGCCGGGCGGGGCTCCTGGCCCGGCCGAGGGGAAACTTGACAAGGGCCGCCTTTCCGTGGCTTGTCGCGCCGAAGTCCTGGATTCTATGGGGAAATTGACCATGCACGCCTACCGCACGCATCACTGCGGCGCGCTCCGATCGGCCGATGTCGGCAAGACCGTCCGCCTGTCCGGCTGGGTCCACCGCAAGCGCGATCACGGCAACCTGGTCTTCATCGACCTGCGCGACCACTACGGCATCACCCAGTGCGTGCTCGACATCTCCTCGCCGCTGTTCAAGGCGGTCGAGGCCTCCCGCGTCGAATACGTGGTCACCATCACCGGCGAGGTCATCAAGCGCACCCCGGAGACGGTCAACGCCAAGCTGCCGACCGGCGAGATCGAGGTCGGCATCCGCGAGTTCGTGATCCAGTCGACGGCCGAGGTGGTGCCGCTACAGGTCAACAGCGACGAGGATGCGGGCGAGGAGGTTCGCCTGCGCTACCGTTTCCTCGATCTGCGGCGCGAGAAGGTACACGCCAACATCCTGCTGCGCTCGCGCGTCATTTCCTCGATCCGCCGCCGCATGATCGACTCCGGCTTCACCGAGTTCCAGACCCCGATCCTGACCTCGTCGTCGCCGGAGGGTGCCCGCGACTTCCTGGTGCCGGCGCGCCTGCATCCGGGCAAGTTCTACGCGCTGCCGCAGGCGCCGCAGCAGTTCAAGCAGCTGCTGATGGTGGCCGGCTTCGACCGCTATTTCCAGATCGCGCCCTGCTTCCGCGACGAGGACAGCCGCGCCGACCGTTCGCCGGGCGAGTTCTACCAGCTCGACTTCGAGATGTCCTTCGTGACCCAGGAGGACGTCTTCAACACCATCGAGCCGGTGCTGCACGGCGTGTTCGAGGAATTCGCCGGCGACCGCAAGGTCTCGGCACTGCCCTTCGCGCGCATTCCCTATGCGACCTCGATGCTGAAATACGGCTCCGACAAGCCGGACTTGCGCAACCCCATCGTCATCGCCGACGTGACCGAGGCCTTTCGCGGCTCGGGCTTCGGCATCTTCGCCAAGGCGATCGACGGCGGCGCCATCGTGCGCGGCATCCCGGCGCCAGGCGCAGCATCAAAGCCGCGCAGCTTCTTCGACAAGCTCAATGAATGGGCGCGCTCGGAAGGCGCTGGTGGCCTCGGCTACATCGTTTATGACGCGGCCGGCCCCAAGGGCCCGATCGCCAAGAACCTCGACGAGGCGCGCCTGGCGCAGATCAAGGCCGCTTGCAACCTCAAGGACGGCGATGCGGTGTTCTTCGCCTGCGACAAGAAGGCGGTGGCCGAGAAATTCGCCGGCACGGTGCGCACCCGCCTGGGCGGCGAGCTGGAACTGATCGATGCCAAGAAGTTCGAGTTCTGCTGGATCGTCGACTTCCCGATGTACGAGCTGAACGAGGATACCGGCAAGATCGAGTTCAGCCACAACCCGTTCTCGATGCCGCAGGGCGGGCTGGAAGCGCTGAACACCAAGGACCCGCTCACCATCAACGCTTATCAATACGACATCGTCTGTAATGGCGTTGAGCTGTCCTCCGGCGCCATCCGCAATCATTTGCCGGAGATCATGTACAAGGCCTTCGAAATCGCCGGCTATCCGGCCTCCGAGGTCGAGGCGCGCTTCGGCGGCATGCTGAATGCGTTCAAGTTCGGCGCTCCGCCGCATGGCGGCTCGGCACCCGGCATCGACCGCATCGTCATGCTCTTGGCGGATGAGAAGAACATTCGCGAAGTCATTGCATTCCCGCTCAATCAGCGGGCCGAGGACCTGCTGATGCAGGCGCCGGCGGAAGTTCCCGCAGCACGCCTCAAGGAATTGTCGATCCGGCTCGACCTGCCGCTGAAGAAGGCGGGTCAATAGCCCCCCTAGCCAGGGCCTTGCAACCTGATAGACTTGGGCGGGTATTCCATTCCCAAGAGCAAAGCACCTGGGATCGACCGGGGCAACCAACCGTGAGGCTGGAGACAGGGACGCGCGCATGACCAATCCGTTGGCCGACGGCTTCGCGATGCCGGCCGAATGGACTCCGCACGAGCGCTGCTGGATGGCTTGGCCGAGCCGGGCGGAGACCTGGGGCGACCATCTGGACGGCGCCCGCGACGTCGTCGCCGAGATCGCCAACACCATCGCGCGGTTCGAGCCCGTCACCATCGTCACCAAGCCGAAGAACGTCGCCGAGGTTTCGCTGCTGACGGCGAACGGCGTGGCGCAGGTGTCGCTGCCGCACGACGATTGCTGGATCCGCGATTACGGCCCGACCTTCGTCACCGACAAGAAGAAGCGCGTCGCCGGCGTCGCCTGGAAATGGAACGCCTGGGGCTTTCGCTACGAGGACCATGAGCGCGACGCCAAGGTGGCGGAAGAGATCCTGAAGCATCCTCGGGAGCGCCCCTACGTGCATTCCCTGGTGCTGGAAGGCGGCGGCATCGACGTGGACGGCGAGGGCGCGGTGATCGCCTCGAGGCGACGCTGCTGAATGCCAACCGCAATCCGAACATGACCCGCGAGCAGGTCGAGGAAGTGCTGATCGAGTATCTCGGCGTGCAGCAGGTGATCTGGCTCGGCGCCGGCCTGCAGGACGACATCACCGGTGGCCAGACCGCCAATTTGGCGCGGTTCGTGCGCCCGGGCGTGGTCGTCGCGCTGACCTGCAGCGACCCGGCCGATCCCAATCACAAGGTGCTGGCCGACAACCTGCAGCGGCTGAAGGCCGCGCGCACCGCGCGTGGCGATGAGCTGGAGGTGGTGGAGATCGAGCAGCCGCGGCCGATCTTCGATGCCGAAGGCCGCC
>JBGAGP010000190.1:0-5966 GCA_044226685.1 Dongiaceae bacterium | reverse complement strand
CGGCCGATGGAGACGTAAGGCCGCTCATTGGTGCCGGCGAAACCCACACGGACGACGCTGCCATCGGCCAGGCGCACGCGGCCGGAGCCCTGCACCTGGAGGAAGAAGGCATCCACCGGGTCGCTGACCCAGAGCAGCTCCAGCTTCCGGTTGGCGAGTGCGCCGGCATCGATCTCGGCGCGGTCGAACCGCGTCGGGTCGGGCGGCAGGCGATAGAGCGGATTGGGATGCGCCGCATCCTTCGCGCGGCTGCCGTCGAGCAGCGGCTCGTAGTAGCCGGTGATCAGCGCGTTGGTGCCGGCGCCGGGATCGAGGGCGACGAAATGCGCCGCCAGCAGGTTGCGCAAGGCGGCATCCTGATCCGCGGTCAACGCGGCCTTCAGGGAATCAATGGCGGCGCAGCCGTCGCGCCATTCGGCGGGCGAACCGCCCAGGGCGGCAGGCTTCTCGGCGGACAGCGTCGCGATCGCGGCGCAGCTGGCGCTCAGGGCGGGAAAGGCCGCGAAGGCGGCGTCATCGCTCCAGCCGGGCAATTGAGCGAGTTCCCGCAGCGCGGGCGGCGGCACGGTGGCGCATGATGCGAGGGCGAGCAGCAGTCCAGCCGCTGCGGCAAGACGCAATCGTTGCCGCGACCAAGTCGTCACCCCGGCCTTGAGCCGGGGTCCATGGTTCCGCTTGGCGCGTGCGCCGAAAATGGGCCCCGGCTCACGCCGCTTCGCGGCTGTCCGGGGTGACGATCGGAGAAGCGGTGGCAATCCGTGATGGCGAATCAGACGGGAAAGGCGCATGGCGCAAGGTGCGGGCTTTCGGTGGCGATGAGGACCCAGTTGGGGTCGCGCGCCTTGACGGTGCGCTGGAAGGTCCAGACGTCGGTGATGTTGGCGACTTCGTGCGGGTCGCCCTCGACGATGCGGCCTTCGCTGTCCTTGGTGACGCTGATCTGCTGCGACAGGAACTTGACGGTGATGCGCGCCTCGCCGTTCCGGTCGACGCTCTTGTCGAGCAGGGCGGCGACGATGTCGGCGGCGAGGATGCCGACCAGGGTGGTCTCCAGCTTCTGCTTGTTGCGCGCCCGCTCCTCGATCGCGCCGTTGAAATTGGCGAAGACCTGGTCGCTCAGCAGCGGCCGCAGCGCCTTGGCATCGCCCCTGGCGAAGGCGCCGAGGATCATCTCGAAGGCGATGCGCGCGCCGGCGACGAAATCGACCGGATCGAACTTGGCATCGGCGGCACGGATCTCGTCCAGCCCGCGGCGGGCATCGCCGGCGATGGCGGCCACCGACGCCTCGATCTTGCGGCGGTCGCGGTCCAGCGGGGTGCGATCCTGGGGGGTGCGATCCTGGGGCGGGCGGTCCTGCGGGCGGTCCTGGGCGCGCTCGCGCGCGCCGGCCGGCTCGGGCAGCTTGCGCACGTTGTCGCGCGCACCATCGCGGTCCGGCAGGCTGTTGGGCGCGTCCGGCTGGCCGAAGGGGTCGAACCGCTTCTCATGCCCGGTGCGGCGCCCAAGGACGCTGTACAGCTTCCAGCCGAGCACGGCGGCGACCACGGCGAAAAAGATGATTTGCAGCACGATCAGCGACCTGCGAGACCTTGTTCCTGAGGCAACCGGCGCAACTTCCCGCCTGGATCCAGTCTAGCGCGGGATTCCGGCCAAAGCCCGGCAAAAACCGGTGCTCCGGCCATCTGGAACCCAACCCGCGCCGGCTTTGGCGGTTGCGGCGAAGCCCGCTCCCCCCTAGATAGGCAATAGCGGTCGAGCCGGCAAGCATCTGGGCGGGTCAGCGGCCGCCCCTGTACGGTTTTGCCGCAGATGGGCGGGTAACAATGACGCGATGGATCGGGCTGCTGGTTTTTGCCCTGCCATTCCTCGAAATCGCCGGCTTCGTGTGGATCGGCGGCAAGCTGGGCGTCGCCATGACCCTGCTCTGGGTGCTGGCGGCGATGGTCGGCGGCCTGCTGCTGCTGCGCCGCACCGGGCTGCAGGCGGTGGGAAGGCTGCGCCAGGCGATGGCCGAGGGCCGGGAGCCGGGCAGCACCATGCTGGACGCGGCCTGTTTCGCCGCCGCGGCCATGCTGCTGATCATCCCGGGCTTCGTGTCCGACGCGCTGGCGCTGGTCCTGATGCTGCCGGCGACCCGGCACTGGCTGCTGCGCCGGATGGCCCGGCACTTCGACAGCAGGGTCTATCGCCGCAGCGGCGTCATCCATGGCGAATTCACCGTGGTCTCGGATGACGCGCCGGAAACGGGCGGCGGCGCAGCCGAAGCGCCGCGCCGCATTGGCCGCGACGACAGCCGGCCGGTCATCGACGTCGAGTGAGTTCTGGAAGTGTCATGCTGCTGATCCGTCACGGCCAGTCCGAGTTCAATGTCCACTACAACCGCACCGGCCGCGACCCCGGCATCCCCGATCCGCTGCTGACGGCCGAGGGCCGCGCCCAGGTGCGCCAGGCGGCGCTGGCCCTGCAGCGCGCCGAGCGGCCGATCAAGCGGCTGCTGACCAGCCCCTATACCAGGGCCTTGCAGACGGCGGAGATCCTCGCCGGCATCCTCAAGCTGCCGATCGATATCGAGCCGCTGGTGCGCGAGCATGCCAAGTTCCATTGCGACATCGGCACCGCGCGCTCGCGCCTCAGCGAGACCTGGCCGGCGCTCAATTTCGACCATATCGAGGAGACCTGGTGGCCGGCGCTGGACGAGACCGAGCAGGACGTGCTGAAGCGCGCCCGCGCCTTCCAGGCCCGTGCCGCCGGCTGGACCGACTGGCCCGAAGTGGCTGTGGTCAGCCATTGGGGCTTCCTGCTGCGCCTCACCGGCAAGTCGCTGCAGAACGCCGAGACGGCGGAGTTCGACCCGACGGCGTGAGAGATGTGCGCGCCGTCATCGCACGATGACCCCACCCACGCGGCCGTCACCCCGGGCTTGACCCGGGGCCCATGGTGCGGATCGCAAGGGCCGCGCCGTTTCCTGCGCATCGGCGGGCAGCGACAACCCGTCCGTCCTTGCGGCGGAGGGATGGACCCCGGGTCAAGCCCGGGGTGACGAGGGGAGTTTCAGGAGAAATCTCGGCGGGATAAGCGTGGCGGGGCGGGTGCTCCGCGCCGTTACGGCACCGGGATCGTATAGACCTTGTGCAAATCCTCGATCTCCTTGACCAGCTCGGGCGACAGTTTCAGCTCGATGCTGGCGATGTTGCTTTTCAGCTGATCCAGGTTGGTGGCGCCGATGATGGTGGCGGTGACGAAGTCGCGGCTGTTGACCCAGGCCAGCGCCATCTGCGCCGGGTCGAGGCCGTGCTTGCGGGCCAGATCGACATGGACGGCGATGGCGTCCTGCGCCCGCGGCGTCATGTAGCGCGGGAAATTGGGGAACAGCGTCATGCGCGCCCCGGCGGGCCGCGCGCCGTTCAGGTACTTGCCCGAGAGCGAGCCCATGCCGAGGGGCGAGAAGGCCAGCAGGCCGCATTGCTCGCGGATCGCCACCTCGGCCAGCCCGACCTCGAAGCCGCGGTTGAGCATGTGGTAGCAGTTCTGGATCGAGGCCATGCGCGGCCCCCGGCCCTGCTCGGCCAGCTGCAGCCAGCGCATGGCGCCCCAGGCGGTCTCGTTGCTGAGGCCGACATGGCGGATCTTGCCCGCCCGGATCGCCTCGTCCAGGACGCCCAGCACCTCCTCGAAAGGGGTGAAGGTCTCGTCCGGGTGGTGGGTATAGGTGAGCCGGCCGAAGATGTTCACGCTGCGCTCCGGCCAATGCAGCTGGTAGAGGTCGATGTAGTCGGTGCCCAGCCGGCTCAGGCTGCCGTCGATCGCCGCGAGGATATTGGCCCGGGTCAGGCGGTTCTGCCCGTCGCGGATGTTACGGAAGCGGCCATCGGGCCCGATGATCTTGCTGGCCAGGATCACCTGGTCGCGCTTGCCGCTCTTCTTGAACCAGCTGCCGATGATCCGCTCGGTATTGCCGAAGCGTTCCTCGGTCGGCGGCACCGGGTACATTTCCGCCGTGTCCCAGAAATTCACCCCCTGGTCCAGGGCGTAGTCCATCTGGGCGTGGCCCTCGGCCTCGGTGTTCTGCACGCCCCAGGTCATGGTGCCGAGACAGATCGCGCTGACACTCAGATCGGTGCGGCCCAGTTTCCGATAATGCATTGATTTCCTTGAATTAACTAAGATCAACGGTGGCATTTTGCAGCCCGGGGTGAGCGCGGTCACAGCGGCTTTGCCCCGGGATCGCCATGTCTAGCACATGAAAAGGCCGAACCGGTCCCGTGGAATGCGCGGGCATCGCGGCCGCACCGGAGGGGAACGACCATGACCATGCATCTGTCGCCGACCAAGCTGCTGACCATCGGCGTGGTGCTTGCCCTGCTGGCCTTGAGCATCGGCGGCGCCCTCGCCGACCGACTCCAGGAGCGCGCCGCCGCCGACCGGCTGCAATTCGGCGCGGTGTCCTTCGACACCGTCGTGACGCCTGACACGGCGCGCGGTTGATGCGCGGCTGATCCGGGCGACCGATGCGTGACGGCGAAAAACAACGCGCCTCACATCAGCGCCTGTAGGTCGGGGTCATTTTTCCGGATTAGGCCGCCGACGTTAACGAGTGTGAAAACAACTTCGCGCAGGATTGTCCTCGAGCCCGCGTTGCACATGAGTAGCCGCCAAGTGATGACCATGAACCAGACCCTGAAGCGACCGATCACTCTTGTTTCCGTCCTCGTCGTCGCCGCCTTGACCATCGGTGTTGCCGTGGCGCAGCGGGCCGAGATGCGGGCTTCGGCGGATGTGTTCTCGGTGGGCACCGAGCGCCTGCCGGTCAGCGTGGACTGAGTCAGCGTGGACTGAGTCAGCGTCGACTGAGCCAGCCTCCCCAATCCACCCTCGGCCGATCCAGCCGCCGCCGACCGAGCGCCACGTCCGGTGCGCGGCCTTTAGCTAAATTCCAATCCATCCCAGACCATGAGCCGCCGCGCGAAACGGCGGCCTGCGGCGCGCCGTCTTTTTAGGCTTTGGTAACGCTCGGCCTGTCTAATCGGGACATGAATTTCGACAGGGCCCAGCGCGACATCCTGGTGATGTTCGGTCTGCTCGTCGTCGCGCTCTATGCGCTGGCGCTGGTGCTGTCGCATGGCTTCCTGGCCTGGGGCAGCGTGGTCGCCGACTATGCCAGCGGCACGGTCAAGGTGGCCGGCATCAGCGTGCTGATCCTGGTGATCTGGCACATGGTGGCGGCGATGCGGGCCAAGACGCCGTCCCTGCCCAAGGTACGCCTGGCGCTGGGCGACGCGGCGCTGTGGACCTGGCTCGCCGTGCCGGCGCTGATGGCGCCGGTGTTCTTCGCCAGCTTCACCATCATGAAGACGCTGATCGGGCTGCGCCTCGGCTTCGGCTGGGACGCGTTCTTCACCGATCTCGACGCGACCATCTTCGGCACCGATCCGTGGCGGCTGACCCATGCAATGTTCGGCCCGCTGGCCACCCGCGGGCTGGAATACCTCTATGTCGGCTGGGGCGTGGTGCTGGTCTTCTCCATGACCCTGGTGCCGATCTTCGCCAGGCGCGCCCATAGCGCGCGCTTCCTGCTCGCCATGTTCCTGGTGTGGCCGGTCACCGGGCTGCTGCTGGCGGCGGTCTTCGCCTCGGCCGGGCCGTGCTTCGCCTATCTGTTCCATCCCGAGCTGGCGGCGCGGTTCCAGCCGCTGCAGGACAGCCTGGCGCAGCTGCTGCCGGGCAACGATCTGATCCGGCTCAGCCAGATGTACCTGGCGAAATACTGGGATTACAGCGAAGCGGTGAAGGGCGGCGGCATCTCCGCCTTCCCCTCGGTCCATGTCAGCGTCGCGGTGCTCTATGTCTTTGCCAGCTGGCGCATCCTGGCCTTGCGCCTCGCCGCCATCGGCTTCGCGCTCGCGATCTGGCTGGGCTCGATCCATTTCGGCTATCACTACGCCGTCGACGGCCTCGCCGCGCTGGT
>JBGAGP010000189.1:0-6066 GCA_044226685.1 Dongiaceae bacterium | reverse complement strand
TTCCGTCGACTTCCATGCCGAAGCCGACGCCGTAGACTCCATTCGGCGACGTCCGGAAAAAGTCATAGGCTTGCCCGTTCAGCATCACCTCGGCGCGCCCGTCGAGACGGCCGACATTTGGCACGTCGGACACGAAGTCATAGTTGCCGGCCAGTTCCGGGGTGACCGAGATATCGGTTGGGTCCGCTGCCTTCGCCTCGGACAGAGGCGCGACGAGAAACACGGTCAGCACGCATGGAAGCCATATCGACCGGACCATTGCCCCTCCCACCCCGCCGCGATCGCCCCAGTATCAAATCCAGTTTCAGGAGTTGCCGCCACCGAAATCCAGGGGTACTAGGCGGCCGCGCCACATTCCCGATCCGTCAAAGGTGTCACGCCATGCCGCAATCCGCCTACACGCCGCCGACCAGCGATGCGCTCGCCGCCCTGTGGACGCGGGCCGCCGAACTGGCGACCACGTTCCGGGCCGGCATCGCCGACCGGCCACAGCGGCCGCTCAGCAGCTATCACGAGATGCGCGCCGCCTTCACGACACCGACGCCGGAACAGGGCGCGCCGCAGATCCAGGTGATCGAGGAGCTGGCCCGCCTGGCCGAGCCCGGCCTGCACGCCATGGCCGGCCCGCGTTTCTATGGCTGGGTCATCGGGTCATCCCATCCGGCCGGCGTCGCCGCCGACTGGCTGACCAGCGCCTGGGGCCAGAATTGCGGCAACCACCTGGCGACCCCCGCCGCCGCCGCGGTGGAAGAGGTCGCGGCGCGCTGGCTGCTCGATCTGCTGCGCCTGCCGGGGGATTGCTCGGTCGGCTTCGTCACCGGCGCCACGCTGGCCAATTTCGTCTGCCTCGCCGCCGCGCGCGGCGAAGTGCTGCGCCGCGCGGGCTGGGATGTCGAGGCGAACGGATTGTTCGGCGCGCCGCCGGTCCGCGTGCTGATCGGCGACGACGCGCATACCTCGGTCTTCTCGGCGCTGCAGTTCCTCGGCCTTGGCCATGACCGCGTCATCCGTGTCGCCACCGACAGGAACGGCCGCATCCTGCCCGACGCGTTCCGCGCGGCGGTTGCCGGGGGCAGCGGCCCGCTCATCGCCATCGCCCAGGCGGGACAGCTCAACACCGGCGCCATCGATCCGGTGGCGGAGATGGCGCCGCTGGTGCGCGCGGCCGGCGGCTGGCTGCATGTCGACGGCGCCTTCGCGCTGTGGGCGCGCGCCTGCCCGGAAACGGCGGCGCGCGGCGCCGGGCTGGAGCTGGCCGATTCCTGGGCCACCGACGGGCACAAGTGGCTGCAGACGCCGTATGATTGCGGCTACGCCATCACCCGGCACCCGGAGGCGCATCGCCGCGCCATGACCATCGCGGCGTCTTACCTGCCGGCGGCCGAGGCGGGCGACCGCGACCCCAGCCACTACGTGCCGGAGCTGTCGCGCCGCGCCCGCGGCTTCGCCACCTGGGCCATCATCAAGGCGCTCGGCCGCGCCGGCATCGCCGAGATGATCGGCCGCCACTGCCGCATCGCCCGCGCCATGGCCGAGCGGCTCGGCGCGACGCCCGGGATCACCATCCTCAACGACGTGATGCTGAACCAGGTCATCCTGCGCTTCGGTGCCGAGCGCGGCGACGAGGCGGGCGACGCGCTCACCCGCAAGGTGATCGAGCGCTTCGTGCAGGAAGGCGTGCTGTTCGCCGGCGGCGCGCGCTGGCGCGGCCGCTGGGTGCTGCGGCTCTCGGTGATCTCCGGCCTGATGACGGAGGCGGACGGCGAGCGCGCCACCGCCGCGATTCTGAAGGCGTGGGACGAGGTGCGCGGCGCGAACGCCTAGCCCGGCGCCGGGCGCTGGAAGGCCGCCGCGATCGGGGTGACGCACGGATCGTTCGCGGCGGAAGGCAGATCGCCGGCGAACCGCGGCGTGTCCGACGGCGCGGGGGTCAGGATCTCGGTGCCACCCTGGCCGGCTTCGCCGCTCCACCACGCGCCGCGGAGGTCCTGGCCGTTGGCGCAATAGGCGGCGACGGCGGGGAAATGCTCGTAGGCGTAGGCCACCACCAGCACGTAGCCGATCTTGACGCCGCTGCCCAGGAAGACCTGACGCGGCGCATGCCAGGTGATCTTGAAGCGGTCGCCGTCGCGCTCGAAATCGGCATAGCCGGTGTAGTTGGAGCGGCCATTGGGATTGACGCCGAGGGCGATCCGGAAGCGGCCGGTCAGGTCCGGCGCGCCGATCAGCACTTCATGGCCGGGCTGCAGCTTGTCGGCGCCCTGCGGCAGCCAGATGCCGTCAAGCTTGCCGCCGTCGATGTGATAGATGACGACGCCGAGTTCGGCATCCCGCGGCGCGCCCTCCGGCCAGTATCCGACACCCAGCACCCGGTTGCGGGTGAGGCCGAAGCCCTGCACCGGCGCCGCGCCGTCGCGCGTCCAGCTGACGTCGAAGGCCGCGCCGCGAACCGCAACGACGGCGTTGCCGCCATAGCTGCCGCCGTTGGCGCTGCCGGCGATCGCATATTGGCCGGAGAAACCGTCCTGCGCCGTGGCGGCGGCCGGCGCCAGCAGCGCCAGGACGATCGCCGCGGCGCTGGCAAGCCAGCGATGAACAATGCTGCCGCGCATGGATGCAGCTCCAGGCAAAGGCCGACACGGGCCAGGGTTGGGCGACAAGACAACCCTAGCTTGCAATCATGGTGTTGCCGTGGCGTTAAGATGGCGCCTGGATGGCGTGGAAATCCGCGGCTAACGCCGCGCCGACAAGGGTCGCGGAAAATCGCCGGCCATTTGTGGCGACTCAACCTCGTTTCAGTGACGGGTTCCACTTGTCGATGGCGGCGCGGCAGCGCGTCGAGGGCTCTGCCGCGGCGCTGTTGCCGTCGGTGCCGGCCCGCACCAGGCGGTCGGGCGTGACGGTGCCGGAATGGCCGTAGGTCGCGAGCCCGGTCAGCACATGGGCGTCGGCGCAATAGGCGACCAGCGCCGGGGCGAAGCCGCGCGCGAAGCCGGCGATCAGCACGTCGCCGATGCGCAGGCCGACGCCCTCGTAGATCTGGTCGGGGGCGCGCCAGACCAGCTGGTAGGTGTCGCCCTGGTGCGTGATCTCCAACGATCCGGCACCCTCGACAAGATCGCCGCCCTCGCCGCCGACGATGTCGTAGCGCCCTTCCAGTCCCGGCGCGCCCCGCAGCATCTCCCGCACCAGAGGCTGCGGCGCGCCGTGCGGCAGCCGCACACCCTCGAGGGTGCCGCCGGCGATCCGGTAGGCGGCGACAAAGCTGCCGCGGAACTCGCCACTCAGCGCCTCGGTGTAGGCGGCGCCGAAAACGCCATCGAGGCTGAGACCGATGCCGCCGAACAGATTGCCTTCGTCCTCCTGCCAGGCGATGGCGAAGCCCTCGCCGCGCCGCGCGATGGTGGCGACGCTGCGCCGCGCCTTGCCCGCGAGCGTGAGGGTGCTGTGACGGTAGTCGCCGATCAACGCGTCGGGGGAATCGGCGAGGCTGCCTTCGGGCCGCGCCGGTGCTGCCGGCAGCGTCGCACCCAGCGCCACCAGGACCAGCCACGCAGCCGGGACGACCCGCGCCGCCAGGGCCTCACACCGGTTGCGCCGGGATGCCTTCGTCGCAATCATGCCACCGCCTGAAAGCAGTTAAGTCCCTGATCCGCTGCGCATCGCGGGAATCGCTCGCACAGTCGGCCGGGGCTGTAAAGCAGGCTCTTGAACCCTTGCCCGGGATCGCTCATATGACGGCGCGTATCGCGCCCCGGGACGGCCAGGATTCACGACGAGGTTGCTGAGCATGAAAATGGAAAAGATGGGCTTCCAGGCCGAGGTGTCGCGCCTGCTCGATATCGTCGCCCACTCGCTCTATTCCGACCGCGCGGTGTTCCTGCGCGAGCTGGTCTCCAACGCCTCCGATGCCTGCGACAAGCTGCGCTATCTGAGCCTGACGGCGCCGGGGCTGCTGGCCGACGATCCCGGCTTCGCCATCGCCGTCACCCTGGACAAGTCGGCGAAGACGCTGACCGTGTCCGACAACGGCATCGGCATGAACCGCGATGAGCTGATCTCGCATCTCGGCACCATCGCCCGCTCCGGCTCGGCCCAGTTCGTCCAGGCGCTGGAGTCCGAAAAGGCCGAGAAGAAGAGCGACGTCTCGCTCATCGGCCAGTTCGGCGTCGGCTTCTATGCCGCCTTCATGGTCGCCGACAAGGTCGAGGTGGTCAGCCGCCGCGCCGGCGAGACCCAGGCGTGGAAATGGGTCAGCGACGGCAAGGGCGAGTTCGAGGTCGGCGAAGCCGAGCGAGCCACGCGCGGCACCGATGTCATCCTGCACATCAAGACGGCCGCCGAGGAGTTCCTGGACTCCGCCCGCGTCAGTTCGATCATCACCAGGTATTCCGACCACATCGCGCTCCCCATCAAGCTGGTCGAGGGCGGCAAGGAAGAAAAGGTCAACCAGGCGGCGGCCCTGTGGACCCGGCCGAAATCGGAGATCACCGAGGAGCAGTACCGCGATTTCTACCGCCACGTGGCGCATGCCTTCGACGAGCCGTGGTCGACCCTGCATTTCAAGGCCGAGGGCAAGATCGAGTATACCGGCCTGGTCTTCATTCCGACGGCCAAGCCCTTCGACCTGTTCCATCCCGACCGCAAGCAATCGCTGAAGCTCTACGTCAAGCGCGTCTTCATCACCGACCATTGCGAGGAGCTGCTGCCGTCCTGGCTGCGCTTCGTGAAGGGCCTGGTGGATTCGGAGGACCTGCCGCTCAACATCAGCCGCGAGATGCTGCAGCAGAACCCGGTGCTGACCAAGATCCGCCAGGGCGTGGTGAAGAAGGTGCTGGAGCAGCTGAAGAAGAAGGCCGAGAACGAGGCCGAGTCCTACGCCGCCTTCTGGAACAATTTCGGCGCCGTGCTGAAGGAAGGCATCTACGAGGACAACGACAACCGCGCAGCACTGCTCAATCTTGCCCGCTTCCGCTCCACCCATGGAGACGCCCTGGTCAGCCTCGCCGACTATGTCGGCCGCATGAAGGAAGGCCAGAGCGCGATCTACTACATCACCGGCGAATCGCTGGAGGCCGCCGCGCGCTCGGCCCAGCTCGAAGGCTACAAGGCCAAGGGCGTCGAGGTGCTGCTGCTGGTCGACGGCATCGACGAGTTCTGGATCCCGGCGGTGGGCGAGTTCGAGGGCAGGGCCTTCAAATCCGTCACCCGCGGCGGCGCCGATCTCGACGCCATCAAGGGCGACGACAAGGCCGAGGCGAAAAAGCCGGAGCCCGCCGCCGCCGGCATCGACAACCTCGTGGCGCTGATGAAGCTGGCCCTGAAGGACGCGGTGAAGGACGTGCGCGTCTCGCAGCGCCTGACCGACAGCGCCGTCTGCCTGGTGGCCGACGAGGGCGACCTCGACATGCGCCTGGCGCGCCTGCTGCAGCAGCACAAGCGCCTCGATGCCCTGGCGCCGCGCGTGCTGGAGATCAACGGATCGCACCCGGTCATCGCCGCTCTGGCCAAGGCCGTTTCCGGCGGCAAGGGCGAGGACGTCGCCGATGCCGCCTGGGTCCTGCTGGACCAGGCTCGCATTCAGGAAGGCGAAACCCTGCCCGACCCCAGCGCCTTCGCCAGGCGGCTCGGCGCGATGATGGGCAGGGCGTTCGGGTAGCCTCGGCGCACATGCAGCGCGGGATGGACTCCTTCCCCCGCCGCCGACGAATGTCGGCCTTCGCCGACGGGCTGGAGGAAGGTGGGGATGGGGGGGTGCCGCCGCACGATGCCGGACGACAGGGCACGACAGCTCCGCAAGAACATGACGGATGCCGAGCGCGCCATCTGGCGTCATCTGCGCCAGCGGCAGATTGACGGACACCGATTCCGGCGCCAGGTGGTCATCGGCCCATACATTGCCGATTTCGCCTGTCTCGAAGCAAAACTCATCATCGAAATAGACGGCGGCCAACACGCCACGGCGGTGGAGCGCGACGCAGCGCGTGATGCCCTATTCCGTGCTCAGGGCTTCACTGTCCTGCGGTTCTGGAACAACGAGGTGCTTGGCAACATCGCCGGAGTCGT
>JBGAGP010000188.1:0-6096 GCA_044226685.1 Dongiaceae bacterium | reverse complement strand
TATCAGCGGCTCTATGTCGACCACGTGCTGCAGGCCGACAAGGGCGCCGATCTCGACTTCCTGGTCGGTTGCCGCGGCCATGAGGTGCCGAAGGAATCCCACTGAGGCGAATGCCGGACCCGGCGCCGGCAACGGCGCCGCGGTTGCGGCGGCCCGAACTGATATATTAGTATACCGGACCGCGCGAAGCGGAAGTTGGGGGAGGAGAGAGCGATGTCACTGGTCGGCGATTCCTACGAATACTTCGACAAGCGCTTCCGCGCGCTGACGGTCCCGACCGTCAACGTCATGAAGCTGTTCGAGGGATGCCTGTGGGCAGAGGGTCCGGTCTGGTTTGCCGATGGCGGCTTCCTGGTCTGGAGCGACATTCCCAACAACCGGATGCTGCGCTGGACGGCGGAGCATGGCGTCGGCACCTTCCGCGCGGATTCGAACTACGCCAACGGCAACACCCGCGACCGGCAGGGCCGGCTGGTGAGCTGCGAGCATGGCGGGCGCCGGGTGACGCGCACCGAGCCCGACGGCACGATCACCGTGATCGCCGACAAGCACAAGGGCAGAAAGCTCAACTCGCCCAACGACGTGGTGGTGAAGTCGGACGGTTCCATCTGGTTCACCGACCCCAACTACGGGATCATGAGCGACTACGAAGGCTACAAGGCCGACATGGAGCAGGACGGCTGCTACGTCTATCGGGTCGATCCGGCAAGCGGCAAGGTCGAGGTGGTCGCCGACGATTTCGTGAAACCGAACGGGCTGGCCTTCTCGCCCGACGAGAAGATTCTTTACATCGCCGATTCCGGCCTGTCGCACGACCCGAAGGGGCCGCACCACATCCGCGCCTTCGACGTGGCCGGCGGCAAGACCCTGAAAAAGGGCCGGGTGTTCTGCAAGGTCGAGCACGGCGTGCCGGACGGCTTCCGCCTCGATGTCGAGGGCAATGTGTGGACCAGCACGCAGAAGGGCGTCGAGTGCTGGAGCCCGGAAGGCAAGCTGCTCGGCCGCATCAAGATCCCGGAGATGGTCGCCAACCTCACCTTCGGCGGCCCGCGCGGCAACCGCCTGTTCATCACCGCGACAACGTCGCTCTATGCGGTGTATGTCGGCACAACTGGCGCGCAAAAGCCGTGAGACGGCCGGGGCGCGCAAGGAGTAGAGCATGAACCAGATGACCCCGCCGAAAGCGGTCGGCCTCACCATCCGGCTGCATCCGGCCGACAATGTCGTGGTCGCCTCGCAGGCCATCGCCGCCGGCAGCGTCATTCCGGGCGAGGGGGTCACCACGGCCTCCGCCGTGCCGTCGGGGCACAAGATCGCCACCGCGCCAATCGCCTCCGGCGCCTATGTGCGCAAATACAACCAGATCATCGGCGTGGCCACCGCCGACATCGCGCCGGGCAGCCATGTGCATGTGCAGAACTGCGCGATGAGCGAGTTCGAGCGCGACTACGCCTTCTGTGCCGACGCGCATCCGACCGCCTATTTCACCGGCAGGGACCAGGCGACGTTCCAGGGCATCGTGCGCGAGGATGGCCGCGTCGCGACGCGCAACTATATCGGCGTGATGACCACGGTGAACTGCTCGGCCACCGTCGCCAAGCGCGTCGCTGCCGCGTTCGAGAACGGTGGGCTCGACGACTATCCCAACATCGACGGCGTGGTGGCGCTGGTGCATTCGACCGGTTGCGGCATGGCGTCCAAGGGCGAGGGCTTCGACGCGCTGCAGCGCATCCTGTGGGGCTATCAGCGGCATCCCAATTTCGCCGGCGTGCTGCTGATCGGCCTCGGCTGCGAGGCGGCGCAGATCCGCTTCCTGCTGGAAGCGTACGGCCTCAAGGCCAGCGACAACTTCCAGTACATGACCATCCAGCAATCCGGCGGCACCCGCATGACCATCGAAGAGGGCGTGAAGCGGGTCAAGGCGATGCTGCCCAAGGCCAACCAGGTGAAGCGCGAGACCCTGCCGGCCTCGCACCTGACCCTGGCGCTGCAATGCGGCGGGTCGGACGGCTATTCCGGCATCACCGCCAATCCGGCGCTCGGCGCCGCGGCGGACCTGCTGGTGCGGCACGGCGGCACGGCGATCCTTTCGGAGACGCCGGAAATCTACGGCGCCGAGCATCTGCTGACCCGCCGCGCGGTGAGCCGCGAGGTGGGCGAGAAGCTGATCGCCCGCATCAAGTGGTGGGAGGACTACACCAGCCGCAACGGCGGCGAGATGAACAACAACCCGTCGCCCGGCAACAAGGACGGCGGCCTCACCACCATCCTGGAGAAGTCGCTGGGCGCCGCGGCCAAGGGCGGCACCAGCAACCTGGTCGATGTCTACAAATACGCCGAGCCGATCACCGCCAAGGGCTTCGTGTTCATGGATTCGCCGGGCTATGACCCGGTCTCCGCCACCGGCCAGGTGGCGAGCGGCGGCAACGTCATCTGCTTCACCACCGGGCGCGGCTCGGCCTTCGGCTGCAAGCCGGTGCCGAGCATCAAGCTCGCCACCAACACGGCGATGTACCAGCGCATGTCCGAGGACATGGACGTCGATTGCGGCGAGATCCTGAGCAAGGGTGTCGCGATGCAGGAGATGGGCCAGCGCATCTTCGACTTGATCCTGCGGGTCGCTTCGGGCGAGAAATCCAAGAGCGAGGAGCTGGGCTACGGCGACAACGAGTTCACGCCCTGGCAAATCGGCGCGACGATGTAGGGGACCATGGAACTCAAGCTCTCGACAATGCAGGCGTTGCCCGCCGACGGCACCGCCGGAACCCTGGTCGGCCGCGTCTGGATGCCGGGCAACGCCGGCGGTCCGCATGTGGTGCTGGCAAAGGACAATGCGCTCCATGACCTGACGGCGAAATTCCCGACGCTGTCCGCGCTGCTGGAAAGCGCCGATCCGGCGCAGGCGGCGCGTGCGGCAGCGGGAGCAAGGCTCTGCGGCCTCGAGAACTGCCTCGCCAACACGCCGCCGGACACGCGCGATCCGGGCAAGCCTTGGCTGCTGGCGCCGGCGGACCTGCAGGCGCTGAAGGCCTGCGGCGTCACCTTCGTGCTGTCGATGCTGGAACGGGTGATCGAGGAGCGCGCCAAGGGCGACCCGGCGGCGGCCGACGGCATCCGCCAGGCGATCAACGACCAGATCGGCGGCAACCTGCAGAAGGTGAAGCCCGGCTCGGCCGAGGCGGAGAAGCTGAAGCAGGCGCTGATCGAGCGGGGCATGTGGTCGCAATATCTCGAGGTCGGCATCGGCCCCTATGCCGAGGTCTTCACCAAGTCGCAGGTGATGTCGGCGGTGGGGACGGGAGCGGATATCGGCATCCATCCGGAATCGAAGTGGAACAACCCGGAGCCGGAAGTGGTGCTGGCGGTCAATTCCGCAGGGAAGATCGTCGGGGCGACGCTCGGCAACGACGTGAACCTGCGCGATTTCGAGGGCCGCTCGGCGCTGCTGCTGGGCAAGGCCAAGGACAACAACGCCTCCTGCGCCATCGGCCCCTTCCTGCGGCTGTTCGACCAGTCTTTCGGGCTCGATGACGTGCGCCAGTCGGTGATCACCGTGCGGGTCGACGGGCCGGACCAGTTCGTGCTGGACGATTCCTCCTCGATGGCGAAAATCAGCCGCGATCCGGCGGATCTGGTGGCGCAGACCATCTCGGCCAACCACCAGTATCCGGACGGCTTCCTGCTGTTCTGCGGCACCATGTTCGCGCCGATCAAGGACCGCGACGGCAAGGGCCAGGGCTTCACCCACAAGATCGGCGACCTGGTGACCATCGCCACGCCGAAGCTCGGCGCGCTGACCAACCGGGTGAAGCATTGCGGCGACGTGGCGCCCTGGACCTTCGGGGTGGGCGCCTTGATGAAGAACCTGGCCCAGCGCGGCCTGTTGAATTCCTAGGGGGGCGGGACGATTCCATGAGCGGGCGTTTGCAGGGCAAGACCGCGCTGGTGACGGCGGCGGCGCAGGGCATCGGGCGGGCGACGGCGGAGGCCTTCGCCGCCGAGGGCGCGAAGGTGATCGCCACCGACATCAACCTGGAGAAGCTCGGCACCCTGAAGGGCGCGAATCTCTCGACGCGTCCGCTCGACGTGCTCGACGCCGGCGCCATCGTCGCGGCGGAGAAGGAGATCGGCGCCATCGACGTGCTGGTGAACTGCGCCGGCTACGTGCATCACGGCAGCATCCTCGATTGCGAGGAGAAGGACTTCGATTTCTCCACCAATCTCAACGTGCGCGCCGCCTATCGCATGATCCGCGCCTTCCTGCCCGGCATGCTGGCGCGCAAGGGCGGCACCATCGTCAACGTCTCTTCCATCGCCTCCTCGATCATCGGCGTGCCCAACCGCTTCATCTACGGCGTGACCAAGGCGGCCTTGCTTGGCCTCACCAAGTCGGTGGCGGTCGAATACGTGACCAGGGGCATCCGCTGCAACGCCATCTGCCCCGGCACGGTGGAAACGCCGTCGCTGGGCGAGCGCATCAAGGCGCTTGGCAACGAGGTGGGCAACGAGGAGGAGGCGCGCAAGGCCTTCATCGCGCGCCAGCCCATGGGCCGGCTGGGCACGGCGGCGGAGATCGCCGCACTGGCGCTTTATCTGGCCTCGGACGAATCCGCGTTCGTGACCGGGCAGGAATTCATCATCGATGGCGGCTGGACCGCGGCATAGGAGAAGTCATATGGCGACACCTAAGAAGATCGGCTTGATCGGCGTCGGGCTCATGGGCCACGGCATCGGCTCCAACATCGTGGCCAAGGGCTACGAGCTGGGCGTGATGGCGCATCGCAACCGCAAGCCGGTCGAGGACCTCGTCACCAAGGGCGCCAAGGAATACAAGAACCCGCGCGACCTGACCGCCGCCTCGGACATGGTCATCACCGTCGTCGCCAACTCGCCGCAGATGGAGGAGACGGTCTATCGCCCCGACGGCATCCTGGCCGGGCTGCATGCCGGCGTGGTGATCGCCGATTGCACCACGGCGGCCCCCGATTCCACCGCGAAGATCGCCGCCGACATCGCCGCCAAGGGCGGCCGTTTCGTCGACACGCCGATGACCCGCACGCCGAAAGAGGCCGCGGCCGGCAAGCTCGGCCTGATGACCGGCGGCGATCCCAAGACGCTGGCCGAGATCAAGCCGGTGCTGGAGTGCTTCTCCGACCTCATCATCCATTGCGGGCCGGTCGGCGCCGGGCACACGGTGAAGCTGGTCAACAACATGCTCAGCCTCGGCTACGGCATGGTGACGGCGGAGGCCATCGTCGCCGCCAAGATGGCGGGCGTGGACTTGAAGGCCCTGCGCGACGTGGTCAGCGGCGGCGGCGCCAACAGCGTCATGTTCCAGCGCCTTGCCGCCTATGCCATCGACAACGACAACACGCAGCTGAAGTTCGCCATCGACAACGCGCGCAAGGACGTGCGCTATTTCAACCACCTCTGCGAGAGCCTCGGCATGGCCACCCCGGTGGCGCAAGCCGTCCACCAGGCCTACGCCATCGCGTCCAACACCGGCCACGGTTCGGACTTCGTGCCGACGATGGTGGATGTGGTCGCGGGTTGGAACAAAGGGAAATAGCCGGCCGGATTGCAGCGCCGACACTGCCGCTTCTCCCCCCGTCATCCCGGCCTTGAGCCGGGATCCATTCCGCAGTCGCATGAGCGGTTGAACGATGGACCCCGGCTCAAGGCCGGGGTGACGAGCGAGTTATGTGTTCACCTTCGTCATTGCCGGGCTTGACCCGGCAATCCAAGTGTCGTGCCGCTGACAAGAACTTGGATCACCGGGTCTCGCGACTGCGTCGCGGCCCGGTGATGACGAGAGAGGGAAGCGGGGGAAGTCGCCCTATTTCGGCTTCTTCACGATCCACTCATGCGCCGGATCGTTCTTGAACACCCACTTGCGGTTCGGGCCGGCCATCACGTTCAGGTAGTAGAGATCGTAGCCGTGCGGCGCGCCGACCGGGTGGTAGCCGCGCGGGACCATGACGCAATCGCCGTCCTCGATGGCCATGGTCTCGTCGATCGAGCGGTCGTCGGTGTAGACGCGCTGGAAGGCGAAGCCCTGCGGCGGGTTGAGGCGGTGGTAGTAGGTCTCCTCGAGGA
>JBGAGP010000013.1:0-55812 GCA_044226685.1 Dongiaceae bacterium | reverse complement strand
CCTGCGACCGCTTCCTCCCCCTTGCCGAAAATCGCTCCGGCAGAACCGGTTCAATTTTGGGGAAACCCGCTCTAGATCAAGGCTGGTCCTTCTTCTCGGACAGGGTAACACCCATGGCCGCGACGGACACGCAGGCGACCGCAATCCACAGGCGCCCACCAATCGCCTGACCCAGGAACGCCGCGCCGACCAGCGCCCCGACGGCCGGTTCCAGCGTGACCAGGATGCCGTAGGTGCGTGCAGAAATCCGTTGAATGACGCTGTACTCGATCGCCCAGGGCAGGATCGCTCCGAGCAACGCGACCAGCAAGCTGCCGGCGATGCTGGCAGCGTCGGCGCGGAACATGGTTCCCTCCGCCAAGGCGAAGGGCGCCAGCATCAACGCAGAAGCCCACAAGCCGAAGGTCAAGCCGTCGCGACCGCCAAAGGCGCGTCCGGTCAGTTTGGTGGCCGGCACGAAAGCCCCCCAGGCAACAGCCGATACGGCGGCGAGGCCAAGACCGACGAGATTGAGGTCGGCGCCGATTTCCGGGGTCAGCAGACCGACACCGAGAGCGGCAATGCCGATCCACAGGAAATGCAGGAGCCGCCGCGAGGTCACCACGGCAAGTCCCAAGGGCCCGAGGAACGCGATCGAGGATGCGATGCCGAGCGGAACATCGTATTTGAGCGCCCAGAGAAATGGCAGTGCCATGCAGGCATCCGCCAGCCCGAAAAAGAGGATCAGGCGCCAGTGCCGGCGGATTCTGCCGTCGATCTTGGGCGGCGACAGAACGGTAAAGACCGTTGCCGCGAAAGCCGTGCTCAGGAACGCCGTCCCGGCCTGGCCGACATCGGCAAGAATCACGGATGCCAGCGCCCAGCTCAACTCGACGGAAATGACGGCAAGCAGCATGAGCGCTGCAGGAGGAAGCCGGTTATAGGCTTGCGCCAGGCCGGAGCGCACGGATGGCAGGCCGGATTCCTGCTCCGGCGATTGCGACGAAAGCACGCCCGCCAGCGATGTCATGCCACCCCCCAATTCAGTGCGCGTCCTCGACAGCCAGATGGCAGTAGCCGAGCCGTTCCGGGCCCGCGCGCCGCAGCGCGAGAAGACGCTGCATCAACGACCTGCACGTCACCCAGCATGGCCGGCGCGATGCCCTAGCCGATGAATGATAATTCCGGCTGAATCTCCGGTGTCAACGAGACAAACGGTGACATCGGCGCACCTAGGCCGTCGCGAACGACCGCAACAGGAATGCGGCCGAGCAGCGGAACAGCTCTTCGCGGTTGCCAGCCCGATAGATGCCGTGGCCCTCGTTGTCGAAGGTCAGCAGCTGGTACGGAATGCCGGCGCGGTCGAGGTCGCGCTGCGCCGCCCGCGTGTTGGCCGGCGAGACGTTCGAATCCTTGAGCCCATGCACGATCAGCAGATCGCCGCGGATGCGGTCGATGAAGTTCGCCGGCGAGGCGTTGAAATAGCGCTCCGGCTGTTCCGCCGGCGTTCCGCCCATCATCTCCTCGCTATAGGCGCGGCCATGCGGCATGCCGGTCGCCTCGTAATCCTCCGTCAGCTGGTACATGCCACAGATCGGCACCGCGGCCTTGACCAGGTCGGCTGCCTTGGTGATGGCGCACCAGGCGGAATAGCCGCCGTAGGATAGCCCCACCACGCCGACGCGGCCCGGCCTGCCCTTGCCGGCAGCGATCAGGCTTTCGAGCCCGCTGCGGATGTCTGCCTGTTCGCGCCCGCCCCAGCCGTCCTCCTTGATTGCCTCGCGAAAGGCCCGGCCGTATCCGGTCGAGCCGCGATAGTTGGGATCGAGCACGGTGAAGCCGGCGGCGACCAGGAATTGGATATAGGTATTGACCCAATCCTCGCTGTGCCAGGTCGGCCCGCCATGCACATGGGCCAGCAGGCCGCGGCTTTCCCCCGCCGGCTCGTAGAGCCAGCCGGCGATCGCCATCCCGTCCGTCGAGCGCCAGCGATAGGGTTTGGCTGTGGCAAAGGCCAGCGCCGGGTCCGGCAGGTGATCCCGCGTGCGCGACAGCATGTCGATACGCCCGGACCGCGGATCGAGGCGCACGAAGTCGTGCGGGCCGTGCGAGGAATAATTCTCGGCGATCCAGGCGCCGCCGGGCAGCTGCTCGATCGGCAGCAGGCTCCCGGTCTCGCTCCGCAGGGGCGCTTCGTCGCCGTCGGCGAGCGCGAGCACGCTGGCCTGGAGCGCGCCGTCGCGAAAATCCATCAGCGCCACGGAGCGCCCGTCATGGCCTGGAATGACGGCGTCGATCGAGCGGCGCGGATCGTCGACCAGCCAGCGCAAATGCAGGTCGGGCAAGCCGAGCACGCCGACCCGGTCATGGGTGCCGCCTTCCGCCCAGACCAGAACGCGATCCTGGCCGAGCCAATGGCCATAAGCCTTCAACCCGTCGCCGACATTGAGGATTTCGCGGTCCTCGCCGGTCGCCAGGTCGAGCAGCCAGATCTGGCTGCCGCCCGCGTGATGCTCGTGGCGGTGATAGAGCGCGTAGCGGCCGTCCTCGCTCAGCTCCACGCCGCGCTCGTCCAGGCTCTCGGCGGCGCTAAGGCAGGTGCGCCGGCCGCTGGCGAGATCGTGGCGATAGATGCGCTGGCCCTCGATCGGCAACCGGGTGGCATCGTCAAAGCTCGAGATGTAGAGAATGGACAGGCCATCCGGCGTGAACGCGCCGCCATAGATGTAGTGATCGTCCTGCTTCGGCGTCAGGGCGCGGCGCGCGCCGCTGGCGAGGTCGAGCAGGATCAACTGGTCATGCTCCGAGGCGCCTTCGGACTGCGCCAGCAGCAACTGCTTTCCGTCCGGCGAGAAGGACCGGACATAGGTATGCTCCGCCTCGTCGGTGACCCGCCGCGGAGCCGCCGAACCATCGGTCGGCGCCAGCCAGACGTTGCCGACTTCCGTGATCCCGGTCCAGGTCCAGGCCAGCAGCCTGCCGTCCCTGGAGAGCTTCGGCTCCCAGGCCAGGGGATAGCGCGCCCAGCGGCGCGCCAGTTCATCCAACGCGCTCATGGCTAGGCCTCGAAGGCTGCGTCGAAGAACTGCACCAGCCGACGGCAAAGCGTCTTGCGGTTCTCCGGCTTGGCGATGCCGTGGCCTTCGTCGTCGAAGATCAGCAGCTCGTAGGGAATGCCGGCCGCATCGAGCCTCCGGCGCACATCGGTCACGTTCTGCGGTGTCACGTTCGGGTCGTTCGCCCCCTGCACGATCAGCAGCCTGCCGCGGATGTTGCCGACGAAATGGATCGGCGAACGGTCGCGGTAGCGCTCCGGCGCCTGCGCCGGCGAGCCGCCCATCATTTCCTCGGAATAGGGCCGCAGGTCCGGCCGCGTGGTCTCGTAATCGACCACCAGGTCGGTCATGCCGCAGATCGGCGCCGCCGCCTTGATGATTTCCGGCGCCACCCGGGTGATCTGGCACCAGGAGGAATAGCCGCCATAGGACGTGCCGGTGACGCCGATGCGGCCGGGCTTCGCGAGACTGTGCTGGATCAGCGCGTTGGCGGCGGTGGCGATGTCGTCCTGCTCGATGCCGCCCCAGCCCTGCTGCTTGATCGCCTCCTGGAACGGCAAGCCGAACCCGGTCGAGCCGCGATAATTCGGCGTCAGCACCGTGAAGCCGGCCGCGACCAGGTACTGGATCTCCGGATTGAACGCATCCTCGTCATGGGCGGTCGGGCCGCCATGCACCAGGATCACCGCGCCCCTGCTGGCGCCATGCGGGCGGTAGAGCCAGCCGTGGATCTCCAGGCCGTCGGTCGACCGCCAGAGGAAATCCTCCGCCGCGGCCAGGAATTCAGGCCCCAGTCCCTCGCCCGCTAGCTCCGACAGCGGCCGCAAGGTGCCGCCGGCGCCAACGCGGACCAGCCGCATCGGGTGCTTCGCCGCGTAGTGGTAGCTGACCCAGCCCGTCGTGGCGGTCGGCGCGATGGGCAGCAACGTGCCCGGCACGCGAGTGAACGGCGCCAGTTCGCCGCTCTCGGGGTCGAGCAGCCAGGCCCGCTCCTTCGCCGATTGCGTCTCGCCGAGGACGATGCTTTCGGACCCCCGCGGCCAGTGCGCGCCGGAAATATCGCGTTCCGCATCGTCGACCAGCCAGCGCGGTGCGCCGCCATCGAGTCCGAGCAGGCCGACGCGGCGATGGCTCTCGGTCTCGGCAACCACCACCAGGTGGGCGCTGTCCGGCGCCCACAAACCTTCCGCCTTGCGCGCATCGCCGGCATTCAGGACTTCGCGATCATCGGCGCCATCGGTGCCGACCAGCCAGAGCTGGCTGCCGGCCGGATGACGATCCTTGCGCTGGTAAAGCACGTGCAGACCGTCCGGCGACAGCCGCGGCACCACATGCGCGGCTTTCTCCAGCCGGGCCAGGGCCAGCAAGGCACCGGTCGCGAGTTCGTGGCGATAGATGACGTTCTGCTCGATCTCGCGCCCGCTCTGAGGATCGCGATTGGCGGCATAGACCAGGAACTGGCCGGCGGGGTCGATCTGGCCGCCGCGGATGTAGAAATCCGGGTGCGGGTCGGTCAGGTCCTGCCGACTGCCGTCCAGCGCGATGCGGCTGAGCCCGGTCCGCTCGTCGCCGTCGCGCGACTGGCCGAGGATGACCGATCGGGAATCCGGTGCCCAATAGAAGTAGTCGCAGTCGCGGTCATTGGCGACCCAGGCCCGCGGCGGCGCGCTGCCGTCGGTGGGCGCCCACCAGAGCTGCGTCGTCGGCCCGCGATTGCTGGCGATCCACGCCACACGCGTGCCGTCGGGCGAAACGCGGGCGCCCCAGGTTTCGCTGACCGAGAACATCTGGTCGAGCAGCGGCTCGAGTTTCTCCAAGGTGACCATGCGCGCCGGATCCTACACGAAATGGCAGGCGACAAGGCGGCCATCGTCACGCGGGCTCAGAGGGGGCTCGTTCATGTGACAAAGGTCGGTCGCCAGCGGGCAGCGGGTGCAGAAGCGGCATCCGCTGGGCGGCTTGATCGGCGACGGCAGGTCGCCCTGCAGCACCAGCCGTTCGCGCGCCCGCTCCTGCTTCGGGTCCGGCAGCGGAATGGCGGAGATCAGCGCCTTGGAATAGGGATGCATCGGATTGGCGTAGAAGGTGTCGCGCTCGGCGATCTCCATGACCTTGCCGAGATAGAGCACCATCACCCGGTGGCTGATGTGCCGCACCACGCTCAAATTGTGCGAAATGAAGAGCAGCGACAGGCCGAGCTCCGCCTGCAGCTTGCGCAGCAGGTTGATGATCTGCGCCTGGATCGAGACGTCGAGGGCGGAGACCGGCTCGTCGCAGATGATGAGCTTGGGCCGCAAGATCATGGCCCGGGCGATGCCGATGCGCTGGCATTGGCCGCCGGAGAATTCGTGCGGATAGCGCCGCAGCATCTCCGGCGCCAGGCCGACCTGGGCCATGGCCTCGCGCACGCGCTTGTCGATCTCCGCCTTGCCGAGCTTCGGAAAGAAAGTCTTCAGCGGGCGGGCGATGATGGCGCCGATGGTCATGCGCGGGTCGAGCGAGGCCAGCGGATCCTGGAAGATGATCTGCAGGTCACGGCGCGCCTCGCGCAGCGCCTCCTGGTCCAGGCCGAAGAAATCGCGGCCCAGCCAGACCACCTGGCCGCCGGTCGCCTTGGTCAGGCGCAGGATGGCGCGGCCCAGGGTCGACTTGCCGCAGCCGGATTCGCCGACGATGCCGAGCGTCTCCCCCGGCTTGAGGTCGAAGGAGATCCCGTCCACCGCCTTGACCACGCCGGCAGGAGCGCCGAGCAGGCCCTTGCCGAGCGGAAAATGCACCTTCAGGTCGGTAACGCTGAGCAGCGGTTCGGTCATCGGCGGGGCCTCACGGGATGACCAGGTGGCAGGCCGCGGCGCGGCCACTGGCGCCGCGCTGCAGGCCGGGCGTTTCCGCCGAGCAGCGCTCGATCCGCCGCTCGCAGCGCGGCGCGAAGGGGCAGCCGCCGGTCTGCCCGGTCAGCGCGCGCGGCGAGCCCGGAATGGTGCGCAGGTCGTGCGCGACGTCATCGTCCAGCCGCGGCGTCGCCGCCAGCAGGCCCTGGGCGTAGGGGTGACGCGGCGATTCGAACAGGTCGTCGATCGGCGCCTCTTCCATCACGCGGCCGCCATAGAGCACGATCACCCGGTCGCACATCCGGGCGATGACGCCGAGATCATGGGTCACGATCACCACTGCCGTGTTGAGGTCGCGCACCAGGTCGCTCAGGAGGTCGAGAATCTGCGCCTGCACCGTCACGTCGAGCGCCGTCGTCGGCTCGTCGGCGAACAGCAGTACCGGCCGACACAGCAGCGCCATGGCGATCATCACGCGCTGGCGCATGCCGCCGGAGAATTCGTGGGGATAGAGCGAGATGCGTCGCGCCGCCTCGGGAATGCGCACCCGGTCCAGCATCTCCACCGCGATGTCGACGGCCTCCTTGCGGCTCTTGCCCTGATGCGCCGTCAGCACCTCGGCCAGCTGTTCCTGCACCCGCATATAGGGGTTGAGCGAGGTCATCGGGTCCTGGAAGATCATCGACATGGCGGAGCCGCGGATCTTGTCCAGGCGTTCCGGCGCCGCGTTGAGCAGCTCCTCGCCATTGAACGTGACGCTGCCCGAGCACTTGCCGTTGATCGCGGTGAGCCCCATGGCCGCCATCAGGATCTGGCTCTTGCCCGAGCCGGATTCGCCGACGATGCCCAGCACCTCTCCGCGCCGCACATCGAAGCTGACGCTGTCGACGGCGCGCACGATGCCGTGCTCGAGTTTGAAATCGACGCTGAGGTCGCGCACCGACAGGATCGGCGCCGCGGCCGGCCGCGTGGCCGCTTGCCCGCCCGACGCGTCAGCGCTCGTTCGGGTCGAAAGCATCGCGCAATCCGTCGGCAATGAAGTTGAGGCAGAACAGGGTGGCGGCGAGGAAGCAGCCCGGCAGAAGCAGCAGGCGCGGGTCGTTCTCGATGCTGTTGGCGCCGTTATCGATCAGCGAGCCCCAGGAGCTGGCCGGGGGCTGGATGCCGAGGCCGAGGAAACTCAGGAAGGATTCGGTGACGATGACCTCCAGCACCAGCAGGCTGGAATAGACGATCACCACGTTCATCGAATTGGGCACGATGTGCTGGCGGATGATCTGCCACTCGGTCATGCCGCCCGCGCGCGCCGCATCGACGAACTCACGATGCCGCAGCGACACCGCCTGGCCACGCGCGATCACCGCCGGTGTCAGCCATAGCACGACCACGATCGAGCCGAAGAGGCCCAGGATGGTCCGGCCAAACACCAGGTTCACCAGGACCACCAGGAAGAAATACGGGATTCCGTACAGCACATCGACAGCCCGCATCGCCACGTTGTCAACCCAGCCGCCGATATAGCCCGAGGCCGCGCCGTAGATCACGCCGATGATGACCGCCGCCAGCGCGCCGACGAAGCCGACCGCAAGCGAGACCCGCCCGCCGACCAGGACGCGCAGCAGCAGGTCGCGGCCGAATTCGTCGGTGCCGAAGGGATGCAGCGAGAACAGGTTGATCGGCGCCGAGATGTTCTCGAAATCGGCATCCTCGGTTCCGAAGGGGAAAAACAAGGGCCCGGCGAAGCAAGCGAGCGCGATCAGCAACAGGAAGATCATGCTGCCGACAGCCAGCTTGTTGCGGCTGTAGCGCCGCCACGACGCCATGAAGGGGCTGAGCCCCGCCACTGCGACGGTTTCCAGCGGGATGGGCGCCGCAACCGTCGCGTCACTCATAGCTCACCTTCGGATCGAGGAAGCCGCGCACCACGTCGGTGACGATGTTGGCCAGGATGACGACGCCGCCATAGAGGATCGTCACCCCCATCACCAGCGGATAGTCGCGATTGCTGGCGCCTTCGACGAAATAGCGGCCGATGCCGGGGATGCCGAAGATCTGCTCGATCACCACCGAGCCGGTGACGGTGATCGCCGTCGCCGGGCCAAGATAGGCGATGACCGGCAGCATGGCGCCGGTCAAGGCGTGCTTGATGATCACCCGCGCGGGGCCGATGCCCTTGGCACGCGCGGTGCGGACATAGTTGGTGCGCAGGGTCTCGATCATGCTGCCGCGCGTCAGCCGCGAGATGTAGGCGATGTTGGGCAGCGCCAGCACGAAGACCGGCAGCACCGCGGCGTTGATCGAGCCGTCCCAGCCGGCAATGGGGAACCAGTGCAGCTGCAACCCGAAGACGATCTGCAGCAGGGGGCCGATGACGAAGGTGGGCACCGCGATGCCGGTCATGGCGATGATTCCGGCGGTGAAATCGGTGACGCCGTTGCGCCGCAGGGCGCCGGCCATGCCGAGCGCGATGCCGGTGATGGTTGCGAACAGCATGGCCCAGAAGCCGACGATGAGCGACACCGGCAGGCCCTGGACGATGAGCTCGGTGACGTTGAAATCCTTGTATTTCATCGACGGGCCAAAGTCGAAATGCGCCAGGCCCCAGAGATAGCGGCCGAACTGCATCAGCAGCGGCTCGTCGAGGTGGTAGGCCTTGTTCATGTTCGCCAGCACCGCCTCGGTCAGCTTGCGGTTGGTGGAGAATGGGCCGCCGGGCGCGACGCGCATGATGAAGAACGAGATGACGATCAACGCGAACAGCGTCGGAATCGCGCCGAGGATGCGTCTGATGGCGAAGGAAAACATCGGGTCGGATGCGACAGCGGCCCGGCGAGGTCACCCGCCGGGCCGCTTACGGCTCATCAGTTCTCGACCGACATCAACTTGCTGGGATGGGTGTCGAGGATATTGTCCTCCCACCCCTTCACCTTCGGCTTCACCAGGTGCCGCGAGGTGGTGACGTCGAGCGGCGTCACCAGATAGTAGTCCAGCAGCACCTTCTCCGCCTGCGCCAGGTATTCATAGCGCTTGGTGAGGTCGGCCTGCTCGGACGCCTTGTTCATCAGGTCTTCGTATTCGTCGTTCTTCCAGTTGTAGCCGGACTCGGCGCTGGGCCGCATGTAGATGAGGTGCGATTCCGGTCCAGGCATGTCGCCGATCAGGTTGTCGTTCAGCACATCCCAGCCGCCGGCATAGAAGGTGTTCATCCAGGCCTGGAACTCCTGGGCGTTCACCTTGGCGTCGACGCCAAGATACTGCTTCCACATCAGGGCGATGCCCTCGGCCATCTTCTTCGACGTGTTGTCGGTGCTGGACTCGATCGTCACCTTCAACGGATTGTCCGGGCCGAAGCCGGCCTCGGCCAGCAGGGCCTTGCCCTTCTCCGAGCGCTCGGCGGCCGTCATATTGCACTCCGGCACCTGCGGCTGCTGGTAGCGCGGATCGTTCGGCGGCGAATAGCCGCAATTGGCCTGGTAGCCGGCCTTCAAGATCTTGTCCTGCAGCACCTGGCGATCGATGCCGATGGCCAGCGCCTGGCGCACCTTGATGTTGTCGAACGGCGCCTTGGTGACGTTGAAGCTGACATACTGGGATTCGAGATAGGGCGTGATGCGCAGCTCGCCGCCGGCCTCGGCCTTCAGGGCGTCGAGCTGGTCGCTCGGCACCTCGTTGGTGGTGTCGAGCTCGCCCGCCTTGTAGCGCTTCAGCTCGGTCTGGTCGTCCTCGGTGACCGCATAGACGACCTTGTCGATCTTGACGTTTGCGGCGTTCCAGTAGTTCGGGTTCTTGACCAGGGTGACGTGCGACTGCGGCACGTTCTCGGTCATCATGTAGGCGCCGTTGCTGACGATGTTCTCCGGCTTGATGAAGTCGGCGCCGAACTTGTCGAAGCTCGGCTTATGCAGCGGCGGGATGTGATACGATTCGACCAGCAGCAGGAGGTTCGGCTGCGGCGCCTTCAGTTTCAGGACGATCGTCTTGTCGTCCGGCGCGCTGATGCCGACCGTCTTCGGGTCGCCCTTGTCCGCGGCATCGATGAATTCCTGGCCGCCGACCAGCGGGATCAGGGACGAGAAGTAGTAAGCACGCGGCGAGGCCGTCTTGGGGTCGAGCTGTCGGATCACGCCGTTGACGAAATCCTGCGCCACCAGCGGGTCGCCGTTCGACCATTTCAGCCCGTCGCGCAGATGGAAGGTCCAGGTCAGGCCGTCATCCGAGCTCTCCCACTTCTCCGCGGCGCCGGGGACCATCTCGCCCTTCTCGTTGCCGGCGGTGAGGCCCTCGAAGATGTCGTCCTGGATCCAGCCCTCGCGCGCGCCGAAATTCATGTGCGGGTCGAGGGTGTCGGGCGATGCCCCGAAACCACGGGTCAGCACGGTCTCGGCGGATGCCGGGGTCGCGGCCAAGCTCGCCGCGAGGAGCGCCGCGCCCAGCAATGCCTTGCCGAGCCCGCGCGCAAGCAGATGTCGCATGATGTCTCTCCCTGTTGGTCCCGATCTGTCGCCGGTTCGGCTTATGTTGCCCTGGTTCGCTTTTCCGGCCAAGCTTCACGGTGATTCCGCAAAGCTGTATACAGGTTGCGAGACTAGCCTACCCTCCAGCGCGGCAGCAAGACCCTAATCCCAGGCCCATATCCGAGGCCCAAATCCAAGCAGGATTCTCCGCATGAACACGTCCTTGGACAGCGCGCTCGCCGAAGCAGAGGCGAGATTTACCGCCGACAACCCGAAGAGCGCCGCGCGCCACGCTTTCGCCCGCACCACCATGCCGGGCGGCAACACCCGGACGGTGCTGCACTACGCCCCTTTCCCGCTGGCCTGGGCCAAGGGCGATGGCACGACGCTCCTTGACCTGGATGGCCACGCCTATACCGACTTCCTCGGGGAGTATTCGGCGGGCCTCTACGGCCATTCGAACCCGGTGATCCTGGCGGCGATCCGCGAGGCGCTGGAGGGCGGCATCGTGCTGGGCGGCCCAAACCAGTACGAGGCGGAACTGGCACAGACCATCCGCGACCGCTTCCCCTCGATCCAGCTGCTGCGTTTCTGCAATTCCGGCACCGAGGCCAACATCTTCGCCATCCAGACCGCGCGCGCCGTCACCGGCAAGTCTGCTGTGCTCGCCTTCGAAGGCGGCTATCACGGCGGCGTGCTCTATTTCCGCTCCGGCGGGATGCCGCTCAACCTGCCAATTCCCTGGTTGACCGCGACCTATAACGACGCCGACCGCGCCGCGTCGCTGATCCGCGACCACGCGGCCGAACTGGCGGCGGTGATCGTCGAGCCGATGATGGGGGGCGACTGCCTGCCGGCCGACCGCGATTTCCTGTTCGCGCTCCGCCAGGCCTGCAGCGAGCACAATGTCGTGCTGATCTTCGACGAGGTGATGACGTCGCGCCTGTCCACCGGCGGCTACCAGGCGATGGTCGGCGTCACGCCGGACATGACCACGCTCGGCAAGTATCTCGGCGGGGGCTTGAGCTTCGGCGCCTTCGGCGGGCGCATGGACCTGATGGCGCGATTCGATCCCGAGCGGGCTGATTCGTTCCCCCATGCCGGCACCTTCAACAACAATGTGCTGTCGATGGCCGCCGGCACCGCTGGCCTACGCAAGCTGCTGGCCGCAAAGGCGATCGGCTTGTTGAACCGCAAGGGCGACCGGCTGCGCAACGCGATCAACGAAGTCGCCAAGCGCCATGACGTGGGGCTGAGAGCCACCGGCATCGGGTCCTTCGTGGGCCTGCATTTCACCCGCAACGAGATCCGGCAGCCCGGCGACCTCGACCCGGCCGAGGCCGAGCGCCGCACGAAGCTGCAGAACCTGATGCACCTCGACCTGATCGCGGCCGGCAAATACTTCGCCCGCCGCGGCTTCATGGCACTGATGCTGCCGACGACGGAGGACGAGGTGGACGCCTTCGCCGGCGCGGTGGAGGAGTTCGTGGTGTCAAGAAGATCACTGCTCGACTGAGATTCGCCCTACGGTCAACTTCCCTTCCCCCCTTGCGGGGGAAGGCAGCGCAGACTTGGCGAGCAAGGCGAGCCTAGTCGCAGCCGGATGGGGGGTCGCACGCTGCGCGTGCGCATCGCCGGAGGCGATAGACAGCGAAAACGCTGCGCGGCGATACCCGACGCTGTATCACCCCCCAGCCCACCCCTCCCCCCGCAAGGGGAATAGGTGCGATTGCAAACCCAAGTAAGATACGGGGCCAAAAAAAGACGAGGCCATTGCGGCCTCGTCGGTTTTTTCGCGCAATCTTTTTGCACGGTCGCATCACCTCCTTCCTGTGAGAAGAGGTTACTGCTTAGGCGCGTTCATTCGGCCGCCTTCAAGCGGCAATTGCCCAACCCGTTTCTTGAAGCTTGGAAGAGCGACATCCAAGAACTGCTTGAATTGCTTCCAGTCAGCCGCAGCCTTCATAAGCGCGATGACGGCAGAAAGGTGCTCCCGCAGGCGCGGATCGCCCACATCTTCGGTTAGCCATTGGAAATGACGATGGCGACGATTGCCCGAGGGCAGGCGAGGATTCTTACTCTCAAGCTCGGCCGTTACGCCGGGGGCGAGCCGATCATAAACAACGTCATTGGTATACTTGCCGACAACTCCCGGCCTGTTGACGCTCTCGGGGCGATACGGCCAGCCGTTCAAGCGGAACATCTGCTTGTAGAACTCATTCGGGAAAGTTTTAGTCCACTTCCGAAGTTCATCGTTAATGAACGTCTCAAGGATCTTTTCAAGAGCATCCCGGGCTCGGACTGACTGGTACCCGGTAGCCTCATCGACCAGCGCGATGATGCCGGTATGCGCCAGGGCGCGGATCAAAATTTCCGCCTGCTTAGCCACATGCTCTTGGTTGCGCGGGAGCGCGCCGGCCGCCCGAGCCGCAAGGTATACCTCGCAAATATCCGGCAAGATTTCCGCTCGATAGCCGCTCGCCAAGTTTCCAGTTTCAGTGCGGAACTGGATGGGTCTGCTCTTCTCGATTAACTCTGCTGAAATAAAGGGATTAATCGCTTTTCCTTGAAGAATCGCGGGCAGCCGCTCTTCGCCCCCTTCATCGCGCACATTGGCCTTTCTGTGCCGCCCCAGAGCTTCCAGGAACGACGCCTGCGTGATGACGCGAGTCTCATCGTCCAGGACATAGCACTGAATCTTCGTGCCACCGATTGTCAGCGGCTTATCCGGCGCGCCGAAGATGACTTCCGGCACCTTGTTCCATCGCTTCTCAGCGGCAGCCCGGGCAATCTCGCTCTTGCGCTCATCGGTCAACTTCACGGCTCTGGCGATGCCGCCAGCAGCTCTTCCGGGAACCTTTGTGTCTTCAGCCACCAAAACCTCCTATGCTTGCAAGGTTGATGCAAGTATATGCTTGCAAAGCACGGATGCAAGCATTATCTTTACGGCATCAATTGTGGGGGTTGCGATGAGCGTTCTGAATAAGCCGTATTTCCGCGAAGAAGAGGCGGCCTTCACTTTCTTGGAAGGCATCGTTTGGCCGAAGGGTCCCGTCTGCCCGCACTGCGGCGCAATCGGCACCGCCTACAAGATGACGGCCAACCCCGAGAAGCGTATCCGTGTCGGTCTGTGGAAGTGCCGAGAATGCCGGAAGCAATTCACCGTTAAGGTCGGCACCGTTTTCGAGCATGCCCGCCTGCCGCTGCACAAGGCGCTGCAATGCGCCTTCCTGCTTTGCTCATCCAAGAAAGGAATCAGCGCCAACCAGCTTTCCCGCACGCTGGAGATCAGCCTGAAGGCCGCTTGGTTCCTCGCCCATCGTGTCCGCGAAGCGATGCGTGAACTGCACCTTGACCAGCTAGGCGGCGACGGCATGGTTGTCGAGATCGATGAGGCGTATATTGGTGGTCGAGAAAAGAATAAGCACGCTTGGCAGCGCCGGAAGGAGAACGTCGGCGGTCGCGGCAAGCAAGCCACGCTGGCGCTGGTCGAGCGTGGCGGCCGGGTCCGTACCCATCACATTGCGGACGTGACCGGCAAGACGCTGCGGCCGATCCTGGAGCAGCAAATCCACGAAGCAACCCACGTAATGAGCGACACGGGCGGCTCGCGCCCTGCGAAGATGTTCAAAAAGCACGGCATGGTGAACCACAGCATCGGCGAGTATGTGCGCAGTGAAGTGTCGACCAACACCGTCGAAGGCTACTTCAGCATCTTGAAGCGCGGCATCAACGGCGTGTATCACCACGTCTCGGAAGCCCACCTGAAGCGCTATTTGTGCGAGTTTGATTTCAGGTATAATCACCGCGTCGCGCTTGGCGTGGATGACTTCAGCCGCACCGTTGCGGCGCTGGCTGGCATCACGGGGAAGCGGGTAACGTACAAACCAGCAGTTGGTGATTGAGAAGGCGCGGTTTGATGCCGAAGCGGCCGAAAGGTCCCAAGAAGACGCAGCACGACAAGTTTGTGGAGCTCGCCCGCCAAGTTGGCGCGGACGAAAGCGAGGAAGCCTTCGTGGGCAAGCTGCGCCGCATCGTCGCCCCGCCAAAGCCGAAATCCTCCACGAAGAAGGGCAGCTAGAACTACCTTTCGGCGCGGCGAACGGGCGCGACTAAGCGACGCGCGGCATTCTCAGAAACTGGCGCGCAAGATTTTCAGCTGCGGCGGATGAGACGAACTTCGCCAGGACCTCGATAGGCCGCTCTGGCGCCGTCCGGTCCGCAACGAACAGGTAATAGCCATACCCGTCGACTGGCACGCCATTGTCGACGGCGCGCTCAGCCTCATTGCGGGTGATGCTCCCTACGCACAACACGGAAGAATTGCCTACAGGTATCTCGGCAAAGTACTCTTCCATTGTCCCCTCCTGCGGTGGAGATTCATAATGGTTAAAGATAACACACCCAGAATCAGCGTCAACAAACTCGCCGAGTACATCGTGTCCAAGGGCGGCCGCCAGCGCCAAATCCTGCGCGACCAGAAATTCCCGACCGACTACAAGGGCCCTTATTACAAAGAAGCCTCCGAGCCGATTGGCAAGGTTCTCGCCGACAACCTGGAGGACCTAACACCGATCTCGCGAGCGATTGCCGTCCTTAACCAGATGCAGCCGGAGAAGATCGGGACTCAGCGGCGGATCAATTCCAACATCGACGCGCTGGAGTCGTTCGAGTCCATGCTGGATAAGATCGATTTCCAGGGAGCAACACCCTCACTCGGCGCGCACGCCCCCGAGAAACTCAAGCTTCAGAACGTCATTATCAGTGTTCGCCCCGAAATCATTCTCCGAGGCAAGGGGAAGGCCAATAAGAAACTGATCGGCGGGATGAAGCTTCATTTCCCGCGCACGTTCCGGCTCAACGAAGATGCCGCCGGCTATGTATCGGCAATCGTTCAGGAGTATTTCAAAACTCACTTCAGCGATGATGGCGAGCCGTATGGTCCCTACTGCTCGGTATTGGATATCGGCTCGCAGAGTGTCTTCGCTGGGGTCAAGTCAACCGCGCAGCGCATGAAAGATGTGGCCGCTGAGTGCCGAAACATCGCCGACCTTTGGCCCGCGATCCAGCCCGACGAATAAGGCCGGAATGCCCCGTTTTCAAGCTTGGGTTTGCAATCGCACCTATTCCCCCCGCAAGGGGGGAAGGGGCAGCGCGAGCAGGCGGATGGGGCTTGCTTAGCTCCCGAGGTAGGCGCGGATCTCCGGCAAGGTCGATCCCAGCACGCGCTCGGTCGCATCCACCATCACCACGCGGCCGCCGGCGATGAAGGCGGTGCGCTCGGCGGCATAGCGCGCATCCTCCGGGTCGTGCGTGACCATCAGCACGGTAAGTCCGACCCGGTCGCGCAAGGCGCGGACCAGGTCGAGCATCTCGCGCCGCAAGCCGGGACCGAGCGCCGCGAAAGGTTCGTCCAGCAGCAGGATCGGCCGGTGCCGCACCAGGCAGCGCGCGATGGCCACCCGCTGGCGTTCGCCGCCGGAGAGCTGCCCCGGCAATCGCTGCTCGAATCCGGTCAGGCCGACATCGGCGAGGGCCTGGGCGATCTCGGCGCGCTGTCTGGCGTCGAGCCGCAACCCAGGATCGAGGCCAAGGCCCACGTTCTTCTCGACGTCGAGATGCGCAAACAGGTTGTGATCCTGGAACAGGGTCGTGCAGGGCCGCGCTGCCGGCTCCATCGTCGTGATGTCGAAGCCGTCGACCAAGACCCTGCCGCCCGAAGGTCGCTCAAAGCCACCGATCAGCGACAGCAGCGTGCTCTTGCCGGCGCCGGACGGCCCGATGATCGCCATGAACGCGCCATGCTCGACCGCGAGGTCGAAGCGCATGTCCATGTCCTCGTAGCGGAAAGCGAGATCCCGGGTTTCAAGGCGCGGCACGACCACCCACCATGCGTTCGATCGATTGATAGGTGACGAAGACCAGCAGCAGCAGCAGGGCGGAGATGGCCGCCGCGCCTTCCATGCGATAGGCGCCGATCTGGTCATAGAGCAGCAGCGTCAGGTTGCGCAGCTTCGCGTCGCCGAACAGGCCGATGCCGACCAGGTCGCCCAGCGCCATCGCCGCCGCCATGGCCAGCGCCACGCCGATGCCGGGCCGCAGCACCGGCAAGTCGACCAGCCGCCAGCGCGACCAGCCGGCGATGCCCAGCGCCCGGCACAGCCTGTCGTGGCGGTGCCAGGCGCGCTCCACCGCCGGGCGCAGGATCGCCGCGACGAAGGGAATGGTCATCAGCGCGTTGAGGAGGATGACCCCGATGACCGCGCGCGGCGTCCCGTCGATGACCAGGCGCAAGGCCAGGAACCAGCCCAGGCCCAGCGCCATTGGCGACACGGCGATGGGCAGCGCCGAGGCGATGCGCAGGAGCGCGGCGCGGCGCGGTTGCAGCGATCGCGCCGTCGCCTCCGCGAGCACCAGCGGCAGCGCCACGGCCAGCGACAGGCACGCCGCCGGCAAGGCGAGGCCGAGGCTGACACCCGTCGCCATGGTCAAGGCGAGCCAGTCGAGCCGGCCCCGCAGCAAGCCGAGGGTTCCGTCGACCAGCGTGGCGAGGATCGGGCTCAACACGAAAAGCGCCGCCGCCAGCAGGAACAGCGCGTCGCCGGCCCGACCGAGGGTCCAACCCACGCTCCAGCCTTGCGCGTTGCGCCAGCCGCTGGCGAGCGCCGCCTCGCCCACCGCGCGCTGCGCCAGAAGAAGGCAGAGCAGGTTCAGCGTCAGCCCGCACAGTGCCAGCAGCGCCGCGCGCGGCGGGTCGAACTCGAAGCGGATCGCCTCATAGACCGCCACCTCGAAGGTGGCAGCGCTTGGCCCGCCGCCCAAGGCGAGCACAATGGCGAAGCTGCCGACGCAGAGCATGAAGATGGCGGCGGCCGCCTGCGGCAGGTAGCGGCGCAGCATCGGCGCCTCGATCAGTCGGAAACGCGCCCAGCCTGACATGCCGAGCTGCGCCGCCAGCCGCCAGGTCTCCACCGGGATCGATTGCCAGCCGGGCAGCAGCAGGCGCACCGCCAGCGGGAGGTTGAAGAAGACATGCGCCAGCACCACGCCGCCAAGGCCGTAGATGTCCGGCCGCGCCGCGATGCCGACCGCCCCCAACGCCGCGCCGAGGACGCCGTTGCGGCCATAGATCGAGACGATGCCGAACACCGCCACCAGCGACGGCAGCACGATGGGCAGCGACATCAGGCCAAGCAGCAGGCGCCGGCCGGGAAACGCCGTCTCGCGGGCGAAGGCGCGCGCCACCGGAACGCCGAGGCCGATGGAGACGAGCGTCGACAGGCCCGCCTGCAGCAAGGTGAATTCCAGTACCCGCCGCGGATAGGCCGAGGCGAGCAGCCCGGCCAGGTCGGCGTCGCCCGCCTGCGCGAAAAGCAGAGCGAGGGCGACGCCGATGCAGCCCGTCAGCAACGAGGCGATGACGACGCTGGCGCTACGCATCGCGCCACCGTGCGCCGGACGGGCAGATCGTCACTCGCCTCATCACTGGCCTCATCACTGGCCCGCGCTGTTCAGCCATTCCTCGATCCAGCCCGAACGCTGGGCGGCGACCTCCTCACTCGGCATCAGCAGCGACTTCTCCGGCAGCTTCAGGTCGCGGAAGGCCTGCGGCAGCGCATCGCCCAGGTCGACCACCGGATACATCCAGTTGGTGGTCGGGATCTTCTCCTGCGCCGCATGCGAGGTGAGGAAGGCCAGGAACTGCTTGGCGAGGTCCGGCTGGTGCGAGGTCCTGAGCCGCGCCGCCACCTCGATCTGCATGTAGTTGCCCTCGGCGAAGTTCACCGCCTTGTAGCGGTCGGTGTTCTCCATCATCACGTGATAGGCGGGCGAGGTGGTGTAGCTCAGCACCATCGGCGCCTCGCCCTTGAGGAACAGGCCATAGGCCTCGCTCCAGCCCTTGGTGACCGTCAGCGTCCTCTTGGCCAGGTTCTTCCAGGCATCGGCGGCGCCCTCGCCCATCACCTGCTTCACCCACAGCATGAAGCCAAGCCCCGGGGTCGAGGTGCGCGGGTCCATCAGGATGATCTTCGGCGCCTCGCCCGTTCCTTCACGGGGGGCCGTGAGATCGGCCAGGCTTTGCGGCGGGTTGGGCAGCGCCTGGCTGTCATAGACGACGGCGAAATAGCCGTAATCGTATGGCACGAAGTCCTTGTCGTCCCAGGCGAGCGGCAGCTTCAGCGCCGAGAGGTCGAGATCATGCGGCGCGATCAATCCGGTTGCCGCCGTCTCCGCCGTCAGATTGGTGTCGAGACCGAGCACGACATCCGCCTCGGTCTGCTCGCCTTCCAGCTTCAGGCGCGACAGCAAGGCGGCGCCGTCCTCGAGCGCGACCCAGTTGATGGTGCAGCCGCATTCCGCCTCGAACAGAGGCTGCAGAGCGGGCCCAGGCCCCCATTCGGCGATGAAGGAGTTGTAGGTGTAGATGGTGAGTTTCGGTTTGTCGGCAAAAGCTGGTGCCGTGATGCTGGTTGCGATCACCGCCGCCAGCAGAGCGCATCGACGCAAGACCATGATGTCCTCCACTTGGCGGCGGAGGAAATCGAGAGCGATGCTCAAATCTCGCTTAACTCAGATCCCTCCGCCGGCATTATCCGGATCAGGTTCTTCGGGTTGATGCGTTGGCATCTCTCAGCCCTGTGCGGGCACCCCGTTGAGCGCGCCCAAGATGGGGAAAGTGGCGCCGCCTTGTCAAGCGGCCGGAAAATGACCCGACTGCCAGCGTGGCATTCGCGGGTCGGCCAGCGCCTCGGCGAAGCGATCGAGATAGTCGTCGGCCATCCGCGCCAGTCCGGAATCGCCGCGGAACGCCGCTTCCATCGCGCACCAGGAGCCGGCAACCAGGAACATCGCCACCCGGAACAAGGCGATCCGCGCCAGGATGGCGCCATCCGCATTGCCGAGGACGCGGCCGGCCAGACGGCGCAGCGCATCGTCGTCGTAGGAACGCTGCGACAGGATCGCGGCGATGTCCCAGCAGGGATCGGTCATGGCGGAGAATTCCCAATCCACCAGCCGCAGCACGCCATCGCCGCACAGCAGGAAGTTTGCCGGATTGGGATCGACATGCGCGGGCGCGGGCGCGAGCGGCGCCACGGCGATCGCTTCGGCGAGGGGCTCCGCCGCCCGGCGCAACGCCGCCGCGCGCGGATGCGGATGCAGGGCCAGGTATTTGTCGATCTCGCCAAAGGGATGCCGCGCGCCGTGAAAGGTCTCGCCGCTGTGCTGCAGGCGGCGCAGGACATCGCCGATGCGATCGAGGCAGGCGGGATCGGCGAAATCCTCTAGGTCCAGCGGCCTGGCGCCGGACAGGTAGCCGGTCACCATCAGCCGCTCATCGGCATGCAGCACCGCCGGCGCGATGCCGAGCCGGCCGGCGATGCGCGCGTTATGCGCCTCGGCCGCGCGGTCGAGGTAATGCGTGCTCTCCGCCGCGATGCGCAGGACATAGATTTCGCCGCCGCCGCTGACCCGGTAGGTGCGATTGGTGATTCCGCCCATCGGCTGGCAACGCCAATAGGCCGGGGGATGTCCGGCAAGTAGCGGTATCGCTTCGAGGATTTCGGGGAGATGCGGCTCGGACATCGACGCTTGTTAACTTCTCGCGGCGCCTTGGCGGAGGGGCAGGTTAAACCCTTCTTAACCCACGGAAGACAACAATCGCCGAAATTCCTCGCTTATAGCTCCATAAATCCGATGAACGCCAAGCCCAATCCGCTGACCGCCGTATTGGTCTCCACGAACCCCGCCACCGTCGATGCGGTGCGCCGGGCGTGCCTCGACGATGGCGGCAACGGCATCCACTTCACCGCCGTCGCCGACACCGCCAAGGCCCAGGCCGAAGCGGACGACCAGGAAAGCGCCTGCGTGCTGCTCGATTGCAGCGTCAATGGCTGGAGTTCGCCGAAGCATCTGAAGAAACTCGGCGAGCGCAAGGACGGCGCCCCCATCCTGCTGCTCGGCAGCGATCATTGGGCGGACGCCGAGCGGGCCATGAGCGAGGCGGGTGCGGCCGATGTGCTGGTCCCCTCCGACCTGACCCCGAGCGGGCTGCGCCGTGCCCTGCGCTACGCCCTGGCGCGGCGCGACGCCGAGCAGCAATTGCGCCGCCTGGCCCTGTTCGACCCGGTCTCGGACCTGCCGAGCCAGGTGCTGTTCTGGGAGATCCTGTCGCTGGCCGTGCGCCGCGCCCGGCGCAACCGCGACTTCTTCTCCGTCCTGCTGATCGACTTCAACTGGAGCGTCCTGCCGGTCGACGTGGCCGACCGTGCTGTGCCGGTCCTCTATCGCAACTTCGCCCAGCGCATCAAGGCGCTGATGCGCGCCAGCGACACCGTCGCCAGCTTCGAGCGTTCGCAGATCGTGGTACTGGCGGAATCCATGCCCCGGGTCGAGGACGTGCAGATCGTCGCCGCCAAGATCCTCTCCGACATCAACGCCCCGGTCGCCTTCGAGGACCGCTATCTGAGCGTCTCCGCCGCCATCGGCATCGCCCTTTATCCGACCAGCGGGTCGACCGCCGAGGCCCTGATCGGGCGCGCCAGCCAGGCGCTGTCCAGCGCCATGGAGCGGCCGACCAACAAATTCGTCTTCGTCTAGGCTGCCCGGCAGCTTCTGCCGGGTAGGAGCGCGGACGGAGAATGGCGCCCTTCACGGGCGCCATTTCCTTTTGAAATCAACGCTTCCACCAAGACCAGGAACGGCACGGCGCTTGCTTGATAGCAGGCAGATCAACCCCAGCAGGGAGGATTGCCATGCTGTCGATGTTCGCGCGACCGGAAGACAAGGCCAAGGCCGCGCCGCCCAAGGCTGCCGCCATTCCCGGCGGTGCCGGTCCCACCCCCTCCCGGTCCACCATCCGATTGATGGAGCCGCCCGCCGCCAACGCGAATGCGGGCGCCGTGCCGGCCAAGAAGAGCGCGCTTGAGCGGCGGACGCCCAGCGTCGGCCAATACCTGCATCACCTGCAGCACGACATCAAAAGCTATGTCCGGGCCGAGACCGTCAACGCCGTGATCGGCACGACGCCGGCGGAGATCCAGCGCGTCGCCCGCATCCTCGCCAAGCTGAAGGGCCGCTACCTGGCCCAGCTGGTCGACCTCGGCAACGGCAGCAACGGCCCGATCGGCGAGGCGGAGATCCGGGACCTGCGGCGCAGCCGCGAAATGTACGAAGAGGTCGAGACCGGCCTCAACGTCCTGCGCGAAGCCATCGAGGCGGGCGACCTGGAACTCGACGGTATCCGCGGCGACTGAGGCGCCACCCCGGCGGCAAGGCCCTTGCCGTCACGCCGCCAACGCTCCTAGGATTCGACTCCACACGGCGGAGGGTTCCCGCGAACCCTCCGCCGCGCATGTCTTATCAGGAGAGTTCCGTGAGTGATTTGAGCAGCTTTGCCGGCAAATACGCCGTCGTCACCGGCAGCACCCAGGGCTTGGGCGAAGCCACCGCGCGCCTGCTGGCCGAGCGCGGCGCCGCCGGCATCGTCATCACCGGCCGCGATGCCGAACGCGGCAATGCCGTGGTCAAGGCGATCTCCAGCGCCAAGTGCCGGGGGGTCTTCGTTCCGGCCGACCTCGCCAAGGTCGAGGATTGTCGCCGCATCATCGCCGCCGCCGACAAGGAATTCGGCAGCCTGCACGTCCTGGTGAATGTCGCCGCGCTGACCGAGCGCGGATCGGTTTGGGACACCTCGCCGGAACTGTTCGACCGCATGGTCAACATCAACATGCGGGCGCCCTTCTTCCTGATGCAGGACGCGGTGAAGCTGATGCAGCGCCAGAAGGTGGCGGGCTCCATCGTCAACATCTCCAGCGTCTCGTCCTACGGCAGCGTGCCGATGCTGACCGTCTATGCCGCGTCCAAGGCCGGGCTCAACATCCTCACCAAGAACATCGCCTATTCCGTCATGCGCCACCGCATCCGGGTGAACGCGCTCAATCTCGGCTGGATGGACACGCCGGGCGAAGACACCATCCAGCAGCGCTACCACGGCGGCGACCCGGACTGGCTGAAGAAGGCCGAGGCGAAGCAGCCCTTCGGCCGCCTGTTGAAGCCGGCCGAGGTCGCCCGGGCGATCGCCTTCCTCGCCTCGGAGGAATCCGGGATGATGACCGGCGCCATCGTCGATTTCGACCAATCGGTCGCCGGCGCCGGCAACCAGCCGATCCCCGCCCCGATCGAGACCTGGGACAAGGTGATGGGCGTCGAGTTTTCCTAGATTCGTTTAACATCACGCCTTCCCCCCTTGCGGGGGAAGGCAGCGGAGCCTTAGCGAGCAAAGCGAGCTTAGGCGCTGCCGGATGGGGGGGGGTAGCGCGCCTGCAGGCGCGCAATCGCCGGAGGCGACTTAAGCGATCATCCTTCGCGGTGAAACTCGGCGCTGCATCACCCCCCTTCCCACCCTTCCCCCGCAAGGGGGGAAGGAGCAGAGCGAGCAGGCGGAAAAGGTGGCGCCTCCCCTACCCCTTCTTCGGCTTCATCGCCTGCCAGTCGGCGTCGGTCAGTTCGCGGAGGAAATTGAACTGGCCGGCGCCCTGCAGCCACTCGCCGCCGTCGATGGTGACGACCTCGCCATTGATGTAGCCGGCGCCGTCTGAGAGCAGGAAAGCGGCCAGGTTCGCCAGCTCCTCGTGCCGTCCCGGCCGGCCGAGCGGGTTGTTGGTCTCGAAACGCCGGGCCAGATCCGCGCGCGGCACCAGCCGCTCCCAGGCACCGGGAGTCGGGAACGGCCCCGGCGCGATGGCGTTGAGCCGGATGCCGCGCCCACCCCATTCCACCGCCAGGCTGCGCGTCATCGCCAGCACCCCGGCCTTGGCCATGGCCGAGGGCACCACATAGGCCGAGCCGGTCCAGGCATAGGTGGTGACGATGGAGAGCACGCTTGCCTGCCGGCCCTCGGCCAGCCAGCGTCTGCCGCAGCCGGTGGTGACATAGGCCGAGCCGTGCAGGACGATGCCGAGCACGGCATCGATGGCGCGCGGCGACAGCTCCTCGGTCCGGGCGATGAAGTTGCCGGCGGCGTTGTTTACCAGGGCGTCGAGCGGCTCGTCGCGCCACAGCTCATCGAGCATGGCGTCGACCGCGGCCGGGTCGCGGATGTCGCAGACCCGCCACGTGACCCGACCAGGCGCCTGGGTCAACAGGTTCTCGGCCGCCGACTTCAATACCGCTTCGCGCCGGCCGCAGATCGCCAGCGACGCGCCAAGCTCCAGGAAACGTCGGCCCATCGCCAGGCCCAGGCCGGTGCCGCCGCCGGTCACCAGCACACGCTTGCCGCGCAACAGATCCGCCTTGAACATCGCCGAAACACCTGGAGCAGTGGCCCTTGCCGCCCGAGTATCGCCCGTCCTTGATTGCCTTGCCAGCAGGGACCGTGTAGGAATTGGCCATGTCGCGGGACGCTCTGAAAGAGGCACGCCGGGTCCAGTTGATGGAAGCCACCATCGACTGCATCGCCGCGCATGGCTTCTCCGACCTGACCCTGGCCGACGTCGCCAAGGCGGCGGGCCTGTCGGTCGGCATCGTCAATTTCTATTTCAAGAGCAAGGACCAGCTGCTGATCGAGACCCTGCGGCACCTGGTCGACGACTACATCCAGCAGACCGACGAGAACATCCGCAACGCCGGGCAGAGCGCCGCCGCGCAGCTCGACGCCGCGATCGAATCCGACTTCCACCGCGCCATCGCCAACCGCAAGAAGGTGACGGTCTGGTATGCCTTCTGGGGCGAGACGCGCTGGCGCCCGGAATTCCTCAAGATCTGCCAGCAGATCACCGACACCTTCCATGCCGAGACGCGCGACCTGTTCGCCCGCGTGATCGCCGAAGGCGGCTACAGCGACCTCGATCCGGATCTCGTCGCCCGCGGCTTCGATGCGATGATCGACGGGCTGTGGCTCGACATGCTGATCAATCCGAAATCAGTCGACCGCGACGGCGCCAAGCGCGTCCTGCGCACCTATCTCGGCGGCCTGTTCCCCAACGAGTTCGGCCGACAACGCAGCGGTGGCGCCGCACAGGCCGCGACCGCCTGACCGCCACCGTCCGATTGCGTATCGCTGCCTGGCGATCCGGCTTGGATCGTTTGGCAATCCATCCGTGCCTGTCCGTTCGTAGGTTGGTCCCATGTCCTATCCCCTGCCGCCCGAAGCGCGCGCCCTGCAGGCCGCAGTGCGCAAGTATGTCGACGAGGAACTGATCCCCTGGGAAGTTCATGCCGAGATGAATCACGGCGAAGTGCCGCCCGAGGTGCTGAAGCGGCAAAAGGATGAAGCGCGCAGGATCGGCCTCAGCTCTATGGACGCCCCGAAAGAGCTCGGCGGCGGCGGCGCTTCCATGCTGCTGCAGGCGGTGGCGCAGGAACAGACCGGCCGCGTCACCAACGCGCTCGGCTGGCGTTTCTCCAATGTCCAGAAGTGGATGGTGAAGGCCTGCTCGCCGCACCAGATCGAGACCTGGGTGAAGCCGCTGATCGCCGACACCCGGCATGAATGCTACGCCATCACCGAGGCCGAAGCCGGCTCCGATGTCGACGCCATCCAGGCAACGGCGCGGCGCGACGGCGGGCACTACGTGCTGAACGGGGAGAAGTGGCACGTCACCTCCGGCAACCTGGCCGACGTCATCATCTTCCAGGCCAAGCTCACCGATGGCCCCAACGCCGGGGCGCATTGCCTGTTCTTCGTCGACAGCAACACGCCCGGCATCGAAGTGGTGCGGTCCCCCGCCTATACCCACACATTTGCCGCACATCATCCGATCTACCGCTTCACGGACGTGCGCGTTCCGGAAGCGAACCGCATCGGCGCCGAGGGCGACGGCATGGGCTTCACCCATGACTGGTTCCGCTACGAGCGGCTGATGATCGGCGCGCGTTGCTGCGGCGCCGCCGCGCGGCTGATCGACGAGGCGGCGGCCTTTGCCCGCCAGCGCAAGCTCTTCGGCCAGATGCTGAGCGACATGCAGGCGGTGCAGTTCATGCTGGCCGACAGCCTGACCGAGCTGTGGGCGGCGCGGCTTATGGTCTACCAGACCGCGGCCGGCATCGACGCCGGTGAGGATGTGAAGGTGAGCCACGCCCAGAGCTCGATGGTGAAGCTCTATTGCTCCGAGATGGCGAACCGCGTGGCCGACCGCGCCGTGCAGATATTCGGCGGCCGCGGCTACATGCGCGAGAACGTCGCCGAGCGCTTCTATCGCGAGCTGCGCGTCGAGCGCATCTGGGAGGGGGCCAGCGAGATCCAGCGCGTGATCATCGCCGGCGGCCTGCTGAAACGTGGGCAGACTGCGCTGATCGAATAGGCCGAGCTAGATCGAGTAACCCCGACGCGTCGGGCTGCGGAGGCGTGCATGTGGAAAGCGGTTCAGCCGGTCGTGCCGGTGTTGCTGGGCATCGTCCTGATCGAGGCCGCGCTTGGCATCAGCGGCACGCTGATCGGCGTGCAGCTCGCCGACCGGGGAATCTCGGCATTCCTGATCGGCGTGGTATTCTCCGCCTACAACGTGGGCTTCCTGTTCGGCACGCTGACCTGCGAACGCCTGATCAACCGGGTCGGGCATATCCGCGCCTTCGGCGTCTTCGCCGTCAGCACCGCCATCGCCACTCTGTTCTTCACCCTGACCAAGGATGTCTATGCCTGGGCCCTGTTCAAGGGCTTGTCCGGCTACGCGCTGGCCGGCGGATTCATCGTCATCGAGTCCTGGCTCAACGACAAGGCGTCGGAAGACAATCGCGGCCGCATCTTCGCCGTCTACATGGTGGTGACCTGGGGCGCCGGCGGGCTTTCGCCACTCACCCTCAACATCGCCGACATCCAGGGCGACCTCCTGTTCAAGGTCGCCACCATCCTGCTGGCCGCGGCGATGATCCCGCTGGCGCTCACCAGGGTCGGCAATCCCGAGATTGGCCACAAGCAGGGCTTCAGCATCACCAAGCTGATCCAGGCCTCGCCGACGGGTGTTGTCTGCTGCTTTGCTTCCGGCCTGCTGACCGGCTCGCTCTACTCCCTGCTGCCCGCCTATATCGACGAGATCGGCCTGAAGCCGGAGAACCTCACCCTGCTCATCGCCATCGGCACGGGGGCCGCGCTCATCACCCAGTTCCCGGTCGGCTACATCTCCGACCATTACGGCCGCCGGCCGGTCATCATCGGCGCCAATCTTCTGGCCGGCGCGCTGGCGCTCGCCATCGCGCTGACGCCGCAACTGCCCTTCACCTGGCTGATCGGTCTGTTCTTCGCGATGACGCTGTTCAATTCGCCGCTCTATGCCCTCGGCGTCGGCCAAACCAACGATTATGTCGATCGCAAGGATTTCGTGCGCGCCGCCGCCGGGCTGCTCTTCGTCTGGGGCGTGGGCGCCAGCGCCGGCCCCAGCCTCGCCGGCCTGGTCATGGAGCAGATCGGCGCGGCCGGGCTGTTCCTCTACACCGGCATCGGCTACGGCTTTGTCGCGCTGTTCGCGCTCTACCGCGTGTTCCGCCGCCGCGCCAAGACGCCCAAGGAGCAGAGCGACTACGTCGCCGTGCCCAACGTGCAGGCCGTCTACGGCGCCCCGGAACTCGACCCGCGCGGCGAATTCCACCACCACGCGCCCTCGCCGGCGACGAAGGAAGGGTTCGTGGAGTAAGGGTCCCCCTTCCCCCCTTGCGGGGGAAGGCAGCGCAGCCTTAGCGAGCAAAGCGACCCCCGGGTCGATAGAGCCCGGGGGGAATGGAGGGTCGCGCCCCACGGGCGCGCATCGCCGGAGGCGATAGGAGGCGAAGACCGTTCGTGGATAGACCAGGCGCTGCAACACCCCCCATCCCCACCTTCCCCCGCAAGGGGGGAAGGGGTTCATCGAGTGAAGGTAGGTTCTACGGCGCCGTCACCATCGGCAGATGGCGCTTGAAAGGCACCTCGCCCGCCGGCGGCGCATCCAGCTCGCGGGCGTAGCGGTGGCCGTGATAGACGGCGTGCGCGATGAACCCAGGCGCCAGGCAATCGCCGATCCGGGTCACGGACTTGATGCCGGAGTCTTTCAGCTTTTCCGGGGCGGCAACAAGCTCGAGATAGAGCGCTTCGTTCGGCAGGCGTGAGGTGACGAGCACCAGTGCTTTGGCAGAAACCTGCCGCGTCTCGCCGGAATAGCCGCAGGTGATCTCGACATGGTCCGCGCTGGCGGCGACCACGTCGTGATGGGTGACGACCTGCACGCCCACCGCACGCAGCCGCTTGTTGATGTGCCCGACCTCCAGCGTGTTGGAGGTCCAGGCCGAGGCCACATCCGACGGCGTGACGAAGATGGTCTCCAGCCCCGCCTTGCGCAGCTTCTCCGCCAGCACGCCGGCCATGTAGAAATCCTCGGTGTCGTAGACGACGACCGGCCCCGCGGCGGGTATCCTGTCCGCCATCAGGTCGTCCGGCGTGAACACCTGGGCGGCGGTCAGCCCCGGGATCGGCTTGTGGTGGCTGCGGCCGAAGCCGTCGCGCCGCCAGGTGGCACCCGTCGCCAGCACCACGCGCTCGAAGCCGAATTCCAGCACGTTCGCGGCATCGAGGCGGCTGTCGCGGTAGATCGTCACATGCGGCATCTTCTCGATCTGCTGCATGCGGTAGTCGCGCACCCGGCCCCAGGCGGCGAGGCCAGGCAGCTTGGATTCCAGCGTCACACGCCCGCCGAGATCGGTGGTCGCCTCCGCGAGATGCACCTCATAGCCGCGGGCGCCCAATGCCCGCGCGGCTTCCAGCCCCGCCGGACCGGCGCCCACCACCAGGACGCGGTCCTGGGACTCGCGCGCCGGGATGATCTCGGGGTGCCAGCCCTTGCGCCATTCCTCGCCCTGGGTCGGGTTCTGGGTGCAGCGCATCGGCGTGATCGTGTTGTCGCCGGTGATGCAGATGTTGCAGCCGATGCACTCCCGGATGTCCTCGAGCCTGCCTTCCTCGATCTTCCTGGGCAGGAACGGATCGGCGATGGAGGGCCGCGCCGCGCCGATCATGTCGAGCACGCCGCGCTTGATCTGCGACACCATGGTATCTGGCGAGGTGAAGCGGCCGACGCCCACCACCGGCTTGGTGGTCAGCGTCTTCACGAACTTCACGAAGTGCTCCTGGTAGCCCTCCTCCTTGAAACGGGAAGTCTGGGAATCGTATTTCCAGTCGCTGACATTGACGTCCCAGAGGTCGGGGAGTTCCGCCAGCATGGCGACGACGTCGCGCGCCTCGCCATCGCTGGTGATGCCGTCCGGCCCCATCATCTCGTCGACCGCGAAGCGCACCACCACGCCGCAGGTGTCGCCGACCGCTTCCTTGGTGTCCTCGATCACCTCGCGGAACAGGCGCACGCGGTTCTCGAGGCTGCCGCCGTATTCGTCGCTGCGGCTGTTGCGCCAACGCTGCAGGAAATGCATCGGCAGCGAGAGGTCGTGCCCGGCATAGACATAGACGATGTCGAAGCCCGCCTTCTTCGCCCGCAGCGCCGCCTCGCGATGCCAGCGGCGATAGGTCCTGATGTCCTCGCGGTCCATGGCACGGGCCTGGAACGGGTAGTAGCGCGTCATCTGGTGCACCGGGCCGATCAGAATCTCGCGGCTGTACAGGTTCGACGACGCCGGGCCGTTGTGCGACAGCTCGACGGCCGCCAGCGCGCCGTGCCTGTGCACCGCCTCGCACATCAGCGCGTTGTGCGGGATGTCGTGATCGTCCCACAGCCGCGCCTCGACATAGGGCGTCACGTCGCTCGAGGGATGGATCTCGCATTCCGGTTCTTCGCCGTCACCGGGCCGATCTTCACCGGCTCGAACAGAATGTCGTAACGCGGATCGCGCGCCATGATTGTCCCCAGAAACGTCCTGATCCCGAAATCGCCCGCACTCTAGCGATTTCCGCTCCCGCTTCAACCGATCGGCCGCGACCCGCCTAGGAATTGCCGCCCGGCACTGATATTTTCCCATCGGAACCAGCGGACGGGCGAACCTTGCAGAAACGGCGACTGGCGATAGCGCGCCTGTGGTACGAGGCGAATTCCTTTGCGCCGCAACGCACTGGCCTGGCGGAGTTCCAGGCCCGCGAATGGGTGGCCGGCGACGCCGCGCGCGCATTCTATGCCGGCACGGCGACCGAAATCGGCGGCGCGCTGGAGGCCGAGGGCGATTTTCCAGACTGGGAGTTCCACTATCTCCACTGCGCCTCAGCACCGCCCGGGGGGCTGGTGGAGCCCGCAGCGATGGTGGAAATCACGCGGCTGATCCTGGACGGCCTCAAGGCCGGCACGTGGGATGCCGTCTATCTCTCGCTGCACGGCGCCATGGCCGTCGCCGACGACCCGACGCCGGAATTGCACCTGCTGCGGCAGGTGCGCGGCATCATCGGCGCGACACCGCTCGGCGCCAGCTTCGACCTGCACGCCAATCTCGGCGCCGGGATGATCGCGCTGCTGGACGCGACTTCCGGCTATCACACCTATCCGCATGTCGACATGCACGTTGCGGCGCGCCGCGTGCTGGACATGCTGCTGACGAAAGCGGCGGGGCGCGGCGCGCCACAGATCGCCATCGGCAAGCTGCCCGCCATCCTGCCCAGTTTCAACATGCGCACCGATGACGGGCCGATGGCGGAAATGCAGCGCCTCGCCGACGGTTGGCGCCGCCGTCCGGGCATGCTCGATGTCACCCTCTATGGCGGCTTCGCCTATGGCGATTCGCCCTTTGCCGGGCCGAGCGTCGTCGCGGTATCGGACGGCGACCCGGCCCTGGCGCAGCAGGCGGTCGATGCCCTGCTCGGCGACCTTGCCGCCCGGCGCGACCGCTTCTATGTCGCCCTGCCCGATCCGCGCGAAGGGTTGCAGCGCGCCCTGGCCGCCGGCGGCGCGGGACCGGCCATCGTGCTCGATCCGGCGGACAATCCGCTCTCCGGCGGCATCGGCGACACGCCGGCCTTGTTCCGCGCCCTGCTCGCGATCGAAACGCCGCCAAGTACCGTCTTCGCCTTCTTCTGGGATCCGGCCTTGGTCGAAGCCTGCCACCGGCGCGGCGTCGGCGCGACCATCGGCGCCGAACTGGGCGGCCGGGTGGCGCCGGATTTCGGCGCGCCGGTCGAGGTCGAGGCCAGGATCCTGAAACTCACCGACGGCCGCTTCCGCAACGAGGGCCCCTATGAGCACCAGCTGCCGGCCGATGTCGGCCGCACCGCGCTGCTGCAGGTCAAGGGCGTGCAGGTCATCGTCACCGAAAGCTGCCAGACGCCGAACGACCCCGCCTATTTCCGGCTGCACGGCATCGATCCGGAAAAGCTCGACCTGCTCTGCGTGAAGGCCAAGAACCATTTCCGCGCCGCGTTCCGTGGAATGGCGCGCTGCCTGATCGACATCGACGCGCCAGGCCCCGCCGCCGCCGACCTTGGCCATTATCGGTTCAAGCACGTCCCCGCTGGACTCTATGTTGGAAAATCAAAGGCCTGACTCGGTGTATTGAGATCGAATCTGGCCCCAAAGCCGCGACTTGATCATTGCCCTGGCGGCTCGCTAAGTTGCGCCTAGCGAGAGCACAGATTTCACACAAAGGCTATCACATGGACATCCGCGACGGTTTCATCGGCGCGATCGGCAACACGCCGCTTATCAAGCTCAAGGCCGCTTCGGAACTGACCGGCTGCACCATTCTCGGCAAGGCGGAGTTCCTCAACCCCGGCGGCTCGGTCAAGGACCGTGCCGCGCTGGCGATCATCGAGGACGCCGAGAAGAAGGGCTTGATCCGCAAGGGCGGCCTGATCGTCGAGGGCACCGCCGGCAATACCGGCATCGGCCTGGCGCTGGTCGGCAATGCCCGCGGCTACAAGACCCTGATCGTCATCCCGGAGACCCAGTCGCAGGAGAAGAAGGACATGCTGCGCCTGGCCGGGGCGGAGCTGAAGGAGGTCCCGGCCGTCCCCTACAAGGACCCCAACAACTACGTGAAGCTGTCCGGGCGCCTGGCGGACGAGCTGAAGGCGAGCAATCCGAACGGCGTCATCTGGGCCAACCAGTTCGACAACACCGCCAACCGCATGGGCCATTTCCGCACCACCGGGCCGGAGATCTGGGCCCAGACCGACGGCAAGGTCGACGGCTTCGTCAGCGCGGTCGGCACCGGCGGCACCCTGGCCGGCGTCGCCATGGCGCTGAAGGAGCGCAACAAGAACGTCAAGATCGCCCTCGCCGATCCCGAAGGCGCCGCGCTCTACTCCTACTACAAGACCGGTGAATTGAAGGCCGAGGGCAGCTCGATCACCGAAGGCATCGGCCAGGGCCGCATCACCGAGAACATCAAGGACGCGCCGGTCGACATCGCCTATCGCATCCCGGACAGCGAGGCCCTGCCCATCGTGTTCGACCTGCTGAAGCACGAAGGCCTGTGCATGGGCGGCTCCACCGGCATCAACGTCGCCGGCGCCATCCGCCTCGCCAAGGAGCTTGGCCCTGGGCACACCATCGTCACCATCCTGTGCGACTTCGGCACGCGGTACCAGAGCAAGCTGTTCAACCCGGCCTTCCTGAAGTCGAAGAACCTGCCCTGCCCCGACTGGCTCTAGCGCGATCCCACCTGCGGCCGTGCCGAGGCCAGCAGGTGGGCCAGCGCCAGGACGCCGCCGATGCCGCCGGCAAGGCCCAGCGCCGCCAACCCCTGCCATTCCAGCACCCGGGCCGCCAAGGCCGACCCGACGGCGATGCCGACATAGATCATCGCCGCGTTGAGGGCGAGGACGAGGGAGATCGCCTGGGGCGCCACCTGCACCAGGCGCGCCTGCTGGGGTGCCATGAAGGACCAGCCTGAGGCCGCCCAGGCGCCGACCAGTGCCGCGAAAGGCAGCCAGGCGAGCGGCGTGAGCGAGAACAGCGGCATCAAGACGATCTGCGCCGCGCAGATGACGATGAGCGTTTTCCGCGCGCCGATCCGGTCGGACAGCGTGCCGCCGACGATGTTGCCGATCACCGCGCCGCAGCCATAGAGCACCAGGAATCCGGTGCGCAGCTCCGGGTTGCTGCCGACCGAGGCTTCGATCAACGGGCCGAGATAGGTGAAGACAAGATAGGTCGCGCCGACGAAGCTGGCGGTGAAGGCGGTGGCGAACATGACCCGGCGGTCCTTCAGCACGCCGAGGATGGCGCGGAAGCCCGAGGCGTGGAAATGGATGTCGCGGGGCACCGACAGCGCGATGATCACGGCGCCCGCCGCCGCCAGGGCCGCCACGGCCCAGAACGCCGCGCTCCAGCCGACCCGATAGGCGATCCAGGCGCCGAAGGGCGTGCCGACGACCTGCGCCAGGGTCAACCCGGCGAACACCGTGGCCAGCGCCTTGCCGCGCCGCTCGGGAACGGTCACCGCGACCGCCACGCCGGCGGCGACGGGGGTGAACATGGCGGCGCCCAGCGCCACGACCATGCGCGACGCCGCCAGCATCAGCAGATTGGGTGACAGCGCGGAGAGCACGGAGCCGAGGCAGAAGATCGCCAGGGCGGCGGTCAGCACCACGCGCCGCGAGACCGTCCCGGTGATCGCCGCGGTCACCGGCGACAGCACCGCATAGGCGAAGGCATAGGCCGTCAGCACCATGCCGGCGCTGGCCTTTGAGACGCCGAGCCCCTCGGCGATCGGCGAGACGATGCCGATGACGACAAAGGCCCCCATGCCAACGATGAAATTGCCGAATGCCAGGAACGCCAGGACGGCGCCGTGGCTCGACCGGCCGCCGGATGGATTGTTCATGGGAGCAAGCGATGCTGCGAGTTGCCGGCGGAACAGCGGATCAGAATTGCGGCACCGTCGCCACCACGGTGTCGCGCTGCTGGATCGCCAGCCACCAGCTGGCGAGCCGCGGCAGCTTGGGCAGGATGCGGCCGCCCTCGGGGAACATCATCAAGTAGTGGATGATCGGCGCCAGGAACAGATCGGCCAAGCCGATCTCGCGCCCCATGAGGAAAGGATCGGGGTCGATCATCAGGTCCTGGATCGCGCCCAGCACATGCTCGATGTCCGGTACCGCCGCGGTGATCGCCGCCATGTCCGGCCCCTTCTCCTTGTCGGCGAAGAAATAGGGCAATACCAGCCTGACGACGATGCGGTGATAGCCGTATGAATTGATCACGTCGACGATCTGCTGATCCCGCGCCCGGCGATGCATGCCATAGGGCGCCAGGCGCTTCCCGGGAAAGGCATCGTCGATATAGTGGGCAATGGCGTTGCTCTCATAGAGCATGAAGCCGTTATGGTCGAAGACCGGCAGCTTGCCGAAGGGCTGGCGCTGCAGATGCGCCGTGCTGCGATGCTCGCCGCTTGCCATGTCGACGTTCACGAGATCGTATTCGACGCCCTTTTCCGCCAGAACCAGGCGGATCGTCCGCACATAGGTGCTGTAGGTCGGGCCGTACAGGATCGGCTTGCTCATGCAGGTCTCCAGGGTTGCGGCCAAACCCTAGGCGCAGCGGTCCTTGACCGTCAAGAACGCCAACTCCATGATGCAAAACCGTAAAATATCGAGGGATTCGCCGCATGGACCTGCTGTTTCGCCAGGACGCCTACCTGAAATCGTGCGACGCGACCGTGGTCGCGGTCGACGACAAGGGCATCCGGCTGGACCGCACGGTGTTCTATCCCACCGGCGGCGGCCAGCCGGGCGATATCGGCCGGCTGGTCCTGGAGAGCGGCGACAGCGTCGAGATCGTCGACACGGTCAAGGGCGCCAGCCATGAGGATGCCGTGCATGTCCCGAAGCCGGGCAGCGTTCCGCTCGCGGTCGGGGCCAGGGTGACGGCCGAGATCGACTGGGCCCGGCGCCATCGCCTGATGCGCATGCATTCCTGCCTGCACCTGGTCTGCGCGGTGATCAAGGGCGACGTGACCGGCGGCCAGGTGAGCGACGGCAAGGGCCGGCTCGATTTCAACCTGCCCGACCAGACCCTGGATAAGGATTTCATCACCGCGGAACTGAACCGCCTGATCGCCGAGAACCATCCGGTGCAGCCGCGCTGGATCAGCGACGAAGAGCTGGCTGCGCAGCCGGAGCTGGTGCGCACCATGTCGGTGAAGCCGCCGTCCGGCGGCGGCAAGGTGCGGCTGCTCGACATCGTCGGCGTCGACCTGCAGCCTTGCGGCGGCACCCATGTGGCGCGGACAGGCGAGATCGGCCCGGTCGAAGTGGTGAAGATAGAGAACAAGGGCAAGATGAACCGGCGCGTCAACATCGCCTTCGCCGGCTCGGGTGGACAATGACCGCAAGCTACGCGCATCCGGAGAGTCTGGTTTCGACCGACTGGCTCGCCGCCAACCTGCACCAGCCGGACCTGCGCATCGTCGACGGCACCTACTACCTGCCGATGCAGGGCAAGGACGCCAGGGCAGAATACCTCGAGCGCCACATTCCCGGGGCGGTGTTCTTCGACATCGACGACATCAGCGACAGCACCTCGTCCCTGCCGCACATGCTGCCGCCGCCGGAGAAATTCGCCTCGCGCGTCCGCAAGCTCGGCATCGGCGACGGCAACCGCATCGTCATCTACGACGGCCAAGGCATGATGAGTGCCGCCCGCGTGTGGTGGATGTTCCGTATCTTCGGCGCGCGCGAGGTGGCGATCCTGGATGGCGGCCTGCCGAAATGGCTGGCCGAGGGGCGTCCGGTGGAAGACGGTCCGGTGCAGCTGCAGGAGCGGCACTTCACCGCGCGCCTCGACAACACCCGCGTGCGCAGCAAGGACCAGATGCTGCGCAACCTGCAGAGCAAGCGGGAACAGATGCTGGACGCGCGCAGCGCCGGCCGCTTCAACGCCACCGATCCCGAGATCTGGCCGGGCCGCCGCGCGGGCCACATCCCGGGCGCGCACAACCTGCCCTATGACCAACTGCTGAAGGCGGACAAGACCTTCAAGACCGCCGAGGAACTCGGCGCGCTCTATGGCAAGGCGGGCATCGACGTGACGAAGCCGGTCGTTACCTCCTGCGGGTCCGGCATCACCGCCTGCGTGCTCGCCTTCGGCCTGCACCTGATCGGCCACCGCGATGTCGCGGTCTATGACGGTTCCTGGGCCGAGTGGGGCCTGCCCGGCGACACGCCGGTCGCCCCCTGACCCCCGCGGCCGGCATGGGGGAGATCCACTGCATGGAGATCCGCGCCTATGCCGAGGGCGACTATCCGGCCCTCACGGCCCTGTGGGACGCGGCTGGAATCAGCGTCGACTACAACGACCCGGCCAAGGACATCCCGCTCATGCTGGCCACGCACAATTGCCAGCTCTATGTCGGCCTTGCCGGCGACCGCCTCATCGGCTCGATCATGGTCGGCCATGAGGGCCATCGCGGCTGGCTCTACAAGCTCGCCGTGGCACCGGACGCCCGGGGCAAGGGCCACGGCCGCGACTTGGTGCGCCACGCCGAGCGCTGGCTGGTGGCGCGCGGGCTGCCCAAGTGCAACCTGATGATCCGCGACACCAATCTGAAGGTGCAGGAATTCTACCGCCGCCTCGGCTACGAGGTGGCGCCGCGCGCGGTGATGCAACGCTGGCTGAAGGACGACGCCGTCGACATGGCGCCCGCGGAGCTCGAGGTCATCACCACCTTCCTGGAGATGACGGCGCCGCCGACCCGGCCCTCCGTCGCGCGGCCGGTCGGGCAATACGCGGTGATGCGGCTGGAGCATCCTTCCGTGACGTTCTACCGTTATCTCTACAACCTGGTGGGCGAACGCTGGCTGTGGGCCGATCGTCGGCGGATGAGCGACGCACAGCTGGCGGCGGCGATCCAGGCCGAGGGCATCGAGATCTACGTGCTCTATGCCGGCGGCGAGCCGGCCGGCTATGTCGAGCTCGACCGCCGCGCCAATCCGGACATCCGTATCGCCTATTTCGGCCTCGCACCGGCCTTCATCGGCCGCGGCCTCGGCAACTACCTGCTGAGCTGGGCAGTCGACCTCGCCTGGTCCTACGGGCCGGAGCGGCTGATCGTCAGCACCTGGTCGTTCGACCATCCGCGCGCCTTCATCAACTACCAGAAGGCGGGCTTCCGGCCCTATCGCCAGGAGCGCGGCCGGATGCGCGATCCGCGCCTCGAAGGGCTGATCCCGGCCTCGGTCGAGATCCGCCTGGCGGGGGCCGGCGCATGAACGCTCCCGTCACCGGGCCGCGCCTGCAGCGCGTCGCCGATCTTGACCGCAAGCTGATCGAGATCACCATCGACGGCTGGCAGCTTAGCGCAATGGAAGGCGACACCGTGCTGGTGGCGATGCTGACCCAGCGCGGCCTGCTGCGGCAGAAACAGGAGGGCGAGTCCGCCGGCGCCGGCTTCTGCCTGATGGGAGCCTGCCAGGATTGCTGGGTCTGGCTGGAGGACGGCAGGCGCGTGCGCGCCTGTTCCACCTATGTCGAGCCCGGCTTGCGCATCCGCACCACATGGCCGACCAGCCTCCTCGGATCCTGATCGTCGGCGCGGGACCCGCCGGCCTGCGCGCGGCCGAGTTGCTGGTCGCCGCCGGCTGCGCGCCGATCCTGGTCGACGAAGCGCCGCGCATCGGCGGCCAGATCTACCGCCAGCCGCCGCGCGTGCCGGGCTTCTCGCGCTCGGCCAAGGACCTCTACGGCGCCAGCGCCGAGCGCGCCAAGGACCTGTTCGTCGCCTTCGACCGCATCCGCCACAAGATCGACTACCGCCCGTCGAGCCTCGTCTACGACCTGATCGACGATCGCGCGGTGATCGCCAGCGACGGCAGGAGCAGCGAGATCGTTTTCGACCGGCTGATCCTCGCCACCGGCGCGATGGACCGCATCGTGCCGGCGCCCGGCTGGACCCTGCCCGGTGTCTATTCCCTGGGCGGTGCACAGATCGCGTTGAAGCACCAGGGCTGCACCATCGGCAGCAAAGTGGCTTTCGTCGGCGCCGGTCCGCTGCTGCTGCTCACCGCCTATCAGTATGCGCGCGCAGGCGTGACACCGGCGGCGATCATCCTGCCGTCGAAGGGAAGCGCGTTCCTGGCCGCCGGCCTGTCCCTGCTGGCGAGCCCGGCCGCCGCCGCGCGCGGCCTGCGCTGGCTGTTCGGGCTGCGGCGGCGTGGGGTGAAGCTGCTGTTCGATCACCGCCTGGAGCGCGTCCTCGGCGACAGCCAGGTGACCGGCATTGCCGTCAAGGGCAACGGCAAGGTCCGGGAGATCGCCTGCGATGCGGTGGCGCTCGGCTACGGCCTGCAATCCGAGACGCAGCTGGCCGACCTTGCCGGGGCGAAATTCGCCTTCGACGCGGCGCAGCGCCAATGGCTGCCCCAGGTCGACGGCTTCGGCCGTGTCGTCGGGCGCGACAACCTCTACGTCGCCGGCGACGGCAACGGCATCCTCGGCGCCGATGCGGCGGAGGCCCGCGGTCGACTGGCGGCCTTCGCCGCGCTCTCGGACCTGAGGCTGGAGCCCGTCGGCTATCAGCCGGGGCCTGACATGGTCGCCGTCGCACGCTGGGCAAAGCTGCAGGCGACACTGCGCCGGGCCTTCGCCCTGCCCCCGGACTTGTTCACCGCGATTCCGGACCACACGCTGCTGTGCCGCTGCGAGGGCGTGCGGGTGGGCGACTATCGCGGCATCGCCGGGCTGATGGGCGCCCGCGAGCTCAACCGCGCCAAGGCCTACTCCCGCGTCGGCATGGGCCGTTGCCAGGGCCGCCTCTGCGGCCATGCGGCGGCGGAGATCCTCGCCGGAACCCTCGGCGTCAGCCGCGACAGCGTCGGGCGGCTGCGCTCGCAGCCGCCGGTGAAGCCGGTCACCGTCGCCACCATCGCCGGGCGGCAGCCATGAACGACACCCCGACCACATCGGCGGGCGCCGCCCCGCCCGTGGCCAACCGGCCCATCGCCAAGAGCGACGTGCTGATCATCGGCGGCGGCATCGCCGGCTGCGCCACCGCGCTGTTGCTGGCGCGGCGCGGCAAGGCGGTGACGTTGCTGGAGCGCGACCAGGCCGGCACCCGCGCCAGCGGAGTCAATTTCGGCGGCGTGCGCCAGAACGGCCGTGACCTGCGCGAGCTGCCCCTCGCCATGCGCGCGCGCGAGATGTGGGACCACTTGCCGGAGCTGATCGGCTTCGACGGCGAGTTCCGCGCCACCGGCAATTTGCGCCTGGCGATGGATGCGGAACGCCAGAGCCAACTCGCCGAGTTCTATCGCAAGGCCGGCGAGATGGGGCTGCACCTGGAACTGCTCGACAAGCTGCAGTTGAAGGCCCGCTACCCCTGGCTCTCGGACAAGCCGATGCTGGGCGTGCTCTGCCCCAATGACGGCCACGCCAATCCGCGGCTCGTGGCGCCCGCTTTCGCCTCCGCCGCGCAGGAGGCCGGCGCCAACCTGATTGAGCATGCCGAGGTGACCGAGGCCTGGTATTCCAGCGGCGCGTTCAACCTGCGCGTCGCCGACGGCCGCGCCTTCGCCGCACCCGTGCTGGTCAATTGCGCCGGCGCCTGGGCCGGCAAGGTCGCCGGCTGGTTCGACGAGGAAGTCGACCTCGCGCCGGAAATTCCCCAGGTCCAGGTGACCGAGCCGCTGCCCTACCGGATCGCGCCGGTGCTGGGCTTTGTCGGCGGCGATTTCTACCTGCGCCAGACCTTGCGCGGCAGCATCCTGTTCGGCTCCGGCCAGGGCCGCGCCAGCGAAGACGCCACCCGCTCCCGCCCGTTGCCGGAGACCATGCGCCGCGGCATGGACATCGCCCTCGCCTTCATCCCCGGCCTCGCCCACGTGCCCGTCATCCGATCCTGGACCGGGGTCGACGGCGACACCGCCGACGGGGTGTGCGTGCTGGGGCAGAGCGAGACCCATCCGGGCCTGTTCCACGCCTTCGGCTTCAACGGTCACGGCTTCCTGCTCGGCCCCGCCGTGGGCGCGGTGCTGCGCGAGCTCATCCTCGAGGGCAAAAGCGCGACGGATATCAGCGGGTTGGGAATTGGCCGGTTTCGAAAGGCGCCGCCGCGTCCGACGGAACGAACCGCCGACGCCGCCACGCCCTCGATACCCCCAGCTTGACCCGGGGTGACGATCGGAGCGGACGGCAAGTTCCGAGCGCAGGTTTCCGCGTCAATGATGCAGGATCTGGCTCAGGAACAGCTTGGTGCGGTCGGACTTCGGATTGTTGAAGAACTCTTCCGGCGTGTTCTGCTCGATGATCTCGCCGCGGTCCATGAAGATGACGCGGTTGGCCACGGTGCGGGCGAAACCCATCTCGTGCGTCACGCAGAGCATGGTCATGCCGGAGCGCGCCAGCTCGACCATCACCTCCAGCACTTCCTTGATCATCTCGGGGTCAAGGGCCGAGGTCGGCTCGTCGAACAGCATGACCTTCGGATTCATGCACAGCGAGCGGGCGATGGCGACGCGCTGCTGCTGGCCGCCGGAAAGCTGGCCCGGATACTTCTTCGCCTGCTCCGGGATGCGCACGCGGGTGAGGTAGTGCATCGCCACCTCCTCCGCTTCCTTCTTCGGCATCTTGCGCACCCAGATCGGCGCCAGGGTCAGGTTCTCCAGCACCGTGAGGTGCGGGAACAGGTTGAAATGCTGGAACACCATGCCCACCTCGCGGCGGATCTGGTCGATCTTCTTGAGGTCGTGGCTGAGCTCGATGCCGTCCACCACGATCTTGCCGCGCTGGTGTTCCTCGAGCCGGTTGATGCAGCGGATCATGGTGGACTTGCCCGACCCCGAAGGGCCGCATACCACGATGCGCTCGCCGCGATAGACGGTCAGGTTGATGTCCTTGAGGACGTGGAACTGACCGTACCACTTGTTGACGCCGGAAAGCTCGATCATCACGTCGGTGCCGATCTGCATGGCACCTTCGGGATTGGTCTGCGCGGTCGCTTGAGCGGTCATGGCATGCCCTCTGCTATCGCTTCTTGTGGCCGGTGTGCAGCTTGCGCTCCAGATACATGCTGTAGCGCGACATCAGGAAACAGCACAGGAAGTAGACGAAGGCGCAGAACACGTAGCCTTCCATCTCGGTGCCGATCCAGTTCTTGTCGCGCGAGCCGGCGCGCACGATGTTCAGGAAGTCATAGAGGCCAACGATCGCCACCAGCGTGGTGTCCTGGGTCAGGCTGATGAAGTTGTTGACGATGCCTGGAATGGCGACACGCAGCGCCTGCGGCATGATGATGAAGCGGGTCATCTGCCAATAGCCGAGGCCCATGGCCATGGCGCCCTCGTACTGTCCCTTGGGCAGCGACTGCAGGCCGCCGCGCACCACTTCCGCCATGTAGGCGGCGGAGAACAGCGTCACGCCGATCAGCACGCGCAGCAGAATATCCAAATTGACGCCCTGCGGCAGGAACAGCGGCAGCAGCACGTTGGCCATGAACAGGATGCTGATCAACGGCACGCCGCGCGCGAACTCGATGAAGAAGACGCAGAGCGTGTGCAGCACCGGAAGATGCGACCGCCGGCCAAGCGCCAGCAGGATACCCAGCGGCAGCGAGATGACGATGCCGACGCTGCTGATCACCACGGTCAGCATGAAGCCGCCCCAGAGCCGCGTCTCCACCACTTCCAGCCCGAAGCCGCCATAGAGCAGCCAGAAGGCCAGGAACGGATACGCCACGAAGAAGAACAGGGCGATCGGCTTCTTGTTCTTGATGCGCTCCGACAGCAGGCCGAATATCGAGGCCGCCAGCAACACCAGCACGATGTCGACGCGCCAGCGCTCCGTGTCGGTGTAGAAGCCGTAGAAGAACTGCGGCAGGCGCGCGGCGACGAAGATCCAGCAGGCGCCGGCATTGGCGCTGCAATCGGAGAATTGCGGCGCCCGGGTTCCATCCAGGACATCCGGCGGGAAGGTCCAGGTCGCGTCGATGATCGCCCATTGCACGAAAGGCGGGATGATCAGGTAGACGAGCGCCAGCGCCGCCACCGTGAGCGCCGCGTCGAGCCAGGTGGAAAACAGGTTCTTGCGCATCCAGCCGATGACGCCGGTTTCGGTGACCGGCGGCGGCAGGCTGGGTCGGGTGCCGGGCTCCACGGTGGACATGGGAATGTCGCTCATGGCGCCCTCCTCACCGTTCCACCAGCGCGACGCGCTTGTTGAACCAGTTCATGACCAGCGAGATCGACAGGCTGACGGTCAGGTAGAAGAGCATCAGAATCGCCACGCATTCGACCGCGCGGCCGGTCTGGTTCTGCGAGGTGCTGATCACCGAGAAGAGATCCGGATAGCCGATGAAGCCGGCCAGCGTCGAGTTCTTCACGATGTTCAGGTACTGGCTGATCATCGGCGGCATGATGATGCGCAAGGCCTGGGGAATGACCACCAGCCGCAGGGTGATGCCCGACCGCAGGCCGAGCGCATAGGATGCCTCGGTCTGGCCGTGACTGATCGCCAGGATGCCGCCCCGCACGATCTCGGCGATGTAGGCGGCATGGCTGACCGAGAGGCCGAGGATGAGGGCCACCACCTCCGGCTGGAACGACAGGCCGCCGGTGAAGTTGAAGGTGCCCTTCTGCGGCAGCTCCCATTCCAGCGGCGTCCCCAGCAACAGGCTGACCAGCGCCGGCAGACCTATCACCAGCCCCAGGCCGGCCCAGAACATCGGGAATTGCTGGCCGGTCCGCATCTGGCGTTCCTTCGCCCAGCGGCGAACGAAAACGGTCGCGACGATGCCGGCCACAAAGACCGCGGCGATGATCCAGAAATCGCTCTGCACGATGGGCCTCGGCGTCACCAGGCCCTTGACGCTGAGGAACACCACGTCGGCGATGGTCAGCGCGTCCTTCGGCTTCGGCAGCGCCACGAGCACGCCGCCGTACCAGAACACCAGCTGCAACAGCAGCGGCACGTTGCGGATCGCCTCGATGTAGACCTCGGCGATGCGCGCGATCAGCCAGTTGGTCGACAGGCGCATGATGCCGATGAAGACACCCAGCGCCGTCGCCAGGATGCTGGCGACGAAGGCGGCCAGCAGCGTGTTGAGGGCGCCGACCAGCAGGATGCGCGAGATGGGTGAATCCAGCGTGACCGAAAGACTGGCAAAGCTGAGCTGGAAGCCGGCGGGATCGGACAGGAAGGACAGGCTCAGCGGCACGCCGAGCTTGGCCTGGTTCACGATCATGTTGTTGATCAGGAACCAGGCGAAACCGACTGCGGCCAGGGCCACGAGCAGTTGCGCGAGCAGGCCCCGCTTGCGCTCGTCGCGCCACCAGACGACTTCGCTGTGCTGTCTTCCCTCGCTGAGATCAGCCACGTCACTCCTCCCCCGTTCGAGAGCGGAAATGAAAAGATATCAACGCCCGGCTGAAGACGGGCCGGGCGTTGATACCGTGCTGGCTGCTAGCGGATCGGCGGCGCGTATTGCAGGCCGCCCTGGTTCCACAGGGCGTTCAAGCCGCGCGGCAGCTTGATCGGCGTGTTGGGGCCGACGTTGCGCTCGAAGATCTCGCCGTAGTTGCCGACGGCCTTGATGATGTTCAAGCCCCAGTCGTTGGTGAGGCCCATGCCCTCACCCATCTTCTCGGTGATGCCCAGCATGCGCTGGATCTCGCCATCGGCGGCCGGATTGTCGGCCGCGTTGGCCTTGATCACGTCGTCGACATTGGCCTGGGTGATGCCCTTCTCCTCGGCGATCAGCGTCACGTAGTGGGTCCAGCGGACGATGTCGCCCCACTGGTTGTCGCCGTGACGGACAACCGGGCCCAGCGGCTCCTTCGAGATGACGTCGGGCAGGATGACGTTCGCATCCGGGTCCTTCAGCGCGGTGCGCTCGCCAGCCAGGCCGGAAGCATCGGTCGTGTAGGCGTCGCAGCGGCCCTCGTCATAGGCCGAGCGGGCCTGATCGTTCTCCTTGAACTTCACCGGCTGGATGCCGAGGCCGTTGGCCTTGTCGAAGTCGCCGAGATTCTTTTCCGTGGTGGTGCCTTCCTGCACGCACACCGTGGCGCCCTTCAGCTCCTTGGCGCTGGAGATCCCCAGATCCTTGCGCACCATGAAGCCCTGGCCGTCGTAGTAGTTGACCGCGACGAAATCGAGCGCCAGCTGGGTGTCGCGCGACAGCGTCCAGGTGGAATTGCGGGCCAGCATGTCGACCTCGCCCGACTGCAGGGCGGTGAAGCGCTGCTCGGCGCTGAGCGGCTTGTATTCGACCTTGCTGGGGTCGCCGAACACGGCGGCGGCGACGGCCTTGCACAGATCGATGTCCAGGCCCGACCACACGCCCTGGTCGTTCGGCGCGCCGAACCCGGCGAGGCCGGTGGTGACGCCGCACTTCAACTTGCCTGCCGCCTTGACGCTCTCCAGCGTCGAAGCCGCATGCGCCGCAGTCGACATCCCCGCGATGAGCGCGACGCTGGCAACGATGTATTTCATGCTGTTCATTGAGGTAGTCCTTCCCTGTAGTGGCTCTTCTTGTTTTTCCGCTGTTTGCAGCCGCAAATGGCGGCGAAACCGAGCGTTACTGCCCTTTTACACATTCCAGCGCGATGCTACAAGCATTCTTGCCTAGACAGTCTGTTGACCAAACGTCCGTGGAATAAGCCGCATGTCCGAGCCGGGAATGAGGGACCGCACGATCGCTACCCATGCGGGCAACCACCCGCGTGACCACAGCGGAGTGGTTAACCCGCCGGTCTATCGCGCCTCGACGATCCTGTTCCCGACGGTCCAGGAAATGCGGGACTCCTACAAGCACAAATACGACGCCGTCACCTACGGCCGCGACGGGACGCCCACCCATCGGCTGCTCGCCGAGGCGTTTACCGCGCTGGAAGGCGCCGATCGGGCGGTCATCGTGCCCTCCGGGATGGCGGCGGTATCCACCGCCCTGCTCGGCACCTTGGCGCCCGGCGACCACCTGCTGATGGCCGACACCGCCTATGAGCCGACCCGGATCCTCTGCGAGGGTTTCCTGGCCAAAATCGGCGTCGAGACGACCTTCTACGACCCCATGGCCGGCGCGGGCATTGCCGCCCTGATCCGGCCCAACACCAAGGTCATCTATCTGGAAAGCCCGGGATCGCTGACCTTCGAGACCCAGGACGTCCCAGCCATCGTCGCCGCGGCGCGGGCGCGCAACTGCCTGACCGTGATCGACAATACCTGGGCCACGCCGCTGTTCTTCAAGCCGCCGAGGCTCGGCGTCGACATGACCATCTATGCGGCGACGAAATACATCTGCGGCCATTCCGACGTGATGATGGGCATCGTCACCTGCCGCGGCGACCTGTATCACCAGCTGGCCCGCACGGCACACAGCGTCATGGGTCATGCCGCCTCGGCGGAGGATTGCTACCAGGCCATGCGCGGGCTGCGCACGCTGCACGCCCGGCTGGTACAGCATCAGGAGACCGCCCTCACCCTGGCCCGCTGGCTGGCGGCGCGGCCGGAAGTCGAGCGGATTCTGCACCCGGCCTTCCCGGATACGCCCGGCCATGAATTCTGGAAGCGCGATTTCGGCGGCTCGTCCGGCCTGTTCGGCGTGGTGCTGAAGCCCTGCCCGCCTGATCGGATCGAGGCCATGCTGAACGGCATGCGCCTGTTCGGCATGGGCTACAGCTGGGGCGGCTATGAGAGCCTGATCATCCCCGCGCACACCACGCGCACGGCCAAGCCCTGGCCGGCGCCGCAGCGCACGCTGCGGATCCATGCCGGGCTCGAGGACCCGGCCGACCTGATCGCCGATCTCGCGGACGGGCTGGCGCGGCTGGGCGGCGGCTGAGGGCGCCATGAGCGATACGCAAGACACGACGCAAGAAATCCTCGCGGCGATCGCCTTCGACGCGAACGGGCTGGTGCCGGCGATCGCCCAGCAGCACGATTCCGGCGAGGTGCTGATGCTGGCCTGGATGAACCGCGACGCCGTGCGGGAAACCCTCGCGACCGGGCGTGTCTGCTACTGGTCGCGCTCGCGCGGCAATCTGTGGCGGAAGGGCGAGACTTCCGGCCAGGTCCAGCGCCTGGTCGAGATGCGCGTCGATTGCGACAATGACTGCCTGCTGCTGCTGGTCGACCAGACGGGCGTGGCGTGCCATACCGGCCGGCGCTCCTGCTTCTTCACCGCGATCCGCGGCGGCGAGCGCAAGGTCATCGCCGACGTGCTGACGCCGCCAGAGAAGCTCTATCACCCATGACCACCTTGGCCGATTGCCAGGCGCTGGACGCGCGCGACCCGCTGGCCGCGGCGCGCGCGCGCTTCGTCCTGCCGGAAGGCATCGTCTATCTCGACGGCAACTCCCTCGGCGCCCTGCCGAAAGCGACCGAGCCCAGGGTGCGCGAGGTGATCGCCGCGCAATGGGGCAAGGACCTGATCAAGAGCTGGAACCAGCACGACTGGATCGGTTTGCCGCGCCGCGTCGGCGCCAAGATCGCCAGGCTGATCGGCGCCAAGGATCACGAGGTCGTGGTTGCCGATTCCACCTCGCTCAACGTGTTCAAGGCGCTGCACGCGGCACTCGGCCACCAGCCCGGTCGCCGCGTCATCCTGTCGGACGATGGCAATTTCCCGACTGATCTCTATATGGCGCAAGGCCTGGCCGAACTGCTCGACGACAAGCACGAGCTGGTCGTGCTGCCGGCCGACCAGATTGCCGGCGCGCTCGGCGGCGATGTCGCGGTCCTGATGCTGACCGAGGTCGACTACCGCACCGGCTGGCGTCACAACATGAAAGCGCTGACCAAGGCCGCCCATGCGGCGGGCGTGCTGACGCTGTGGGATCTTGCCCATTCGGCCGGCGCCTTCCCGGTCGACCTCAACGGCTGCGGCGCCGACTTCGCCGTCGGCTGCGGCTACAAATACCTGAACGGCGGCCCCGGCGCGCCGGCGTTCATCTACGTCGCCGAGCGCTGGCAGGACACCGCGACCCAGCCGCTCTTCGGCTGGATGGGTCATGACGCGCCCTTCGCCTTCGACCTCGACTACCGGCCGCGCCAGGGGGCGGCCCGCGAGATCGAGCGCTTCCTGGTCGGCACCCCGCCGATCCTGAGCCTGGTGGCGCTGGAAGCCGGGCTGGACCAGTTCGCCGGCATCGACATGGCGGAAGTCCGGCGCAAGTCCATCGCCCTCGGCGACCTGTTCATCGCCCTGGTGGAGCAGGAACTGGCCGGCCAGGGCCTGGTCCTGGCCTCGCCGCGCGATGGCGCCCTGCGCGGCAGCCAGGTGTCCTTCCGCCACCCGGAGGGCTATCCGATCATGCAGGCCTTGATCGCCCGCGGCGTGGTGGGCGATTTCCGCGCCCCGGATATCCTGCGCTTCGGCTTCACGCCCCTCTACGTCGGCTATCAGGACGTCTGGGAGGCGGTCCGGCGGCTGCGGGAGGTGATGGCGGAGGGTGCCTGGCAAAAGCCGGAATTCCGCCAGCGCGCCGCGGTGACCTGATCGGCCGCAATAGACCCTTGCCGGGACTGGATTTTCCCGGGCCGGCGGGGCAACATGCGGCCGGTTGAAAATTCAGCGAGCCAGCAATGCGGCCGATTTTCGTGATGGTCAAATGCGATCCCGGCACCGCCTATGACGTGGCGGCCAAGGCCCTCGACACGATCGAGGAGGTCGGCGAGCTCTATTCCATTTCCGGCCAATATGATCTGCTGGTGAAATGCAACCTCGCGAGCGAAGCCGATGTCGGCCGCTTCGTCACCTCGCGGCTGCAGACGCTGCCCAACGTCAAGGACACCTTGACCATCATCACCTTCAACGCGTTCACCTGAGAGCGCGGCCATCCGGCAAACACATCCGAAGATCAGGTAAAGGGGGAACTTAGACCATGAACGTCCGTAAGCATGCGCTCCTGAGCGCGACCGCATTGCTGGCCCTGGGCATCGGCCTGGCCGCGTGCGAGAAGAAGGAAGAACAGGCCGCCGAGCAGCCCGCCGCCCAGCCGGCGGCGGAAGCGACGCAGCCGGCCGCGACCGAGACCGCGCCCGCCGCCACCGAGACGCAGCAGGCCGCGACCACCACCGAGGCCGCGCCCGCCGCCTCTGCCGGCGCCGATGTGAAGGTCGGCATCCTGTTCGACATCACCGGCCCGATCGCCAACTTCATCCCGCCGATGATGGATTCGGTGACCCTGGCGACCGATGAGATCAACGCCGGCGGCGGCCTGCTCGGCGGCAAGATGGTCGCCGCGGTGGGCGACACCACCGGCTCGGCCCAGGGCGCGGTCGACGCCGCCACCAAGCTGGTGAACGTCGAGAACGTCGCCGCCGTGGTCGGCGCGCTGATGTCCAGCACCACCATCGCCGCGGCAAACAGCGTGATCATCCCGACCGGTGTCACGCAGATCTCGCCGACCGCGACGTCGCCGGACATGACCACCCTCGCCGACAATGACTGGGTGTTCCGCGTGGTGCCGTCCGACGCCTATCAGGGCCAGGTCCTGGCCAAGCTGACCATGGACCAGGGCGTGAAAAGCGTCGCGCTGACCTATGCCAACAACGACTACGCGGCACCGCTGGCCAAGGCCTTCTCGGATGCCTACAAGGCGCTGGGCGGCACCATCACGGCGGAAGTGAAGCACGAGGAGAAGCAGCCCTCCTACACCACCGAGCTCGCCACTCTCGCCAAGGACAAGCCCGAGGCGCTGGTGCTGATAGCCTATGCCGGCGATTCCGGCCTCACCATCGTCAAGGAGGCGCTGGAGAACGGCCTGTTCAAGCGCTTCATCGGCACCGACGGCCTGCGCGACAACCTGCTGATCGAGAAGATCGGCGCCGACAACCTGAAGGATTCGTTCTTCACCTCGCCCTCCTCGCCGAAGAGCGAGGCGGCGGACAAGTTCGATGCCCTCTACACCGCGAAGTTCCAGACCACCAAGGACAAGATCTTCATCGGCCAGGTCTATGATTCGGTGATCCTGGCGGCGCTCGCCATCCAGCAGGCCGGCTCCACCGACCGCACCAAGGTGCGCGACGCGCTCCGCGCCGTCGCCAATCCTCCGGGCGAGCCGGTCGGCCCGGGCGACTGGGCCAAGGCGGTCGAGCTGATCAAGGCCGGCAAGGACATCGACTACACCGGCGCCACCGGCTCGATGGACTTCGACGACAAGGGCGACGTCGCCGGCGTCATCGGCCACTTCGTGGTCGACGGCACGGGCTACAAGGAAGTCGGCCTGGTCACGCCGTAAGACGGCGCGGATCGGAAACACGAAAGGGGCCCGCTCTCGCGGGCCCCTTTTTTCTTCGGCAGATGCGAAACCTGCTTCGCGCTGGCTAAGCTGCCGGCGGCTCGATCTGCAGCACCGAGAGCAGTTTGCGGCCGTTGTCGCCGCCGTCGCCCTTCAGGTCGACCTTGATGACGGCGTCGAGCGCCGCGGCGTAGGCGGCGATCCGGCGTTGCAGCGCCTGCTGGTTCGACTCCGCCAGGTCCTTGATGGTCTGGCACATCACCTCGCCGATGATGATCAGCAGCGCGTAGTCGAAGGAACCGCCGGCACCCTGCAGGTCGCGCGCCAGGCCGTGCATGCGCCGGCGCCATTCCTCGTCCTCGGGGTCCGGATCGGCCAGCAGGATGAACATGTCGCGCAGCGCGCCGTTGACATGCTTGCGGAAGGAGGCACTGAGCTCCAGCATGGCGATGCTGGCGTCGGCTTCCATCTGGCGCAGCTTGATCTGCGGGATCTCCTGCACCTTGTCGCGCAAGGCCTGGCTCATGCGCCCGTCTCCGGCTGCTTGGGTTTGCGGCGCTCGAACCCGTCATAGCCGCTGATGCCCACCAGCAGGCGGCGGTCCGGGCCGGTATAGGCGTCGCAATCGACGAAGGGCCGCTCGTCGAGGATGACCCGCGCCAGGCCCTCGTACAAGCGGCGGAAGCTGAGCGGCTTCACCAGGGTCCAGTTGATGCCGTTGTTCCGCGCCTTCAGCACGTAGTCGCGGTCGACGAAGGCGGAGCACACCAGGATCGCCGCGTCGTTGCGGATGCCCACCTCGCCCTTGCGGATGCTGCGCACGAGGTCCAGCCCGTCCTGGCCGGCCAGGTCCAGGTCGATCATGACGATGTCGGGATTGGCGGCGGTCATGCGTTCGCGGGCGATGGCGGTATTCTCGAAGGTGACCACGCGACCCACCCGCATGATGCCGAACAGCCGCTCCATGTAGGAGCGCAGGAATTCGTTGTCGTTGATGACGCAGAGCGAGATGGCGCTGAGATCCAGCGCCGGCACCTCGCGCGCGAACATGCGGCGTTGCGGTGTCGGCGGCGGCGCTGCCACCGGCGCGGTGCTTCGTTGCGTCCTGCTTCGCTTGCCAGCCATAGCGGGCAACCCCGAAAATTGACCACCCGTTGAGAACCATGCGATTCTAGGCACCGCACCTGTTAAGGCGGCTTTAATGCCGCTCCGGCCCCGGCTCGGCACAATTTGCGGGACATTTTACCGATGGCGATTCAGGCAATCCTGTTCGATGTTTACGGCACTTTGCTCGACGTGCATTCGGCCATCGCGCGGGAGGGCGGCGCGCTGGGACCGCAAGCCGATGCGGTTTCCCGCCTGTGGCGGCAGAAGCAGCTGGAATACACCTGGGTCTATTCGCTGCGCGGGGAATACCGCAGTTTCCGGACCCTGACCGAGGCGGCGCTCGATTTCGCCCTGGCAGCGTACGGCGCTGCCGGGTCCGATCTCCGCGCATCCTTGCTCGGCGCCTATGAGCAGCTGGCGGCCTACGGCGAAGCCGAGGCCGTTCTGGCCCAGTTGCGCCGCAACGGCCTGCGCCTCGCCGCACTTTCCAATGGCGATCCGGACATGCTGGAAAGCGGCCTCGTCTCCAGCGGGCTGAAGCCGCAGCTCGATGCCGTGCTCTCGGTGGCGCCGCTGCGCATCTTCAAGCCGGACCGGCGCGTCTACGAGCTCGGCCGCGCCTGGGCCGGCGCCAGTGCCGGAGAGATCGCTTTCGTCTCCTCCAATGCCTGGGATGCCGGAGGGGCCGCCGCCTTCGGCTTCCGCACGTTCTGGATCAACCGCGCCGGGCAACCGCCGGAATACGATTTGCCGCGCGGCGCGCGGATCGTCGCCAGCCTTCAGGACCTGGTCTCGTCCCTCGCCTGAGCGCCGGCCATGCGCGGCGGCTTCTCCGGCAGCAGGCCCTTGCCGAACTTCTGCAGCACCACCTGCAACAACAGGCCGATCAGCAGCACGCGGATGTAGCTGGTGCGGGTGATCCATTCCGCCGGCAGGCGGTTGGTCAGCAATTCGGTGCCCGACCAGATCAGCCAGATCAGCATGGCGCCGAGGATCGCGCCGCGGTTGTTGCCGCTGCCGCCGACGATCAGCATGACCCAGACCAGGAAGGTCACCATCAGCGGCTCAGTCGCCGTGGTGCCGAGGAACTTGAAATAGTGCGCCGACAAGGCGCCGGCCAGGGCCATCACCATGGCGCCCAGAACGAAGGCCTCGAGGCGGAACTGCTTCACGTCCTTGCCGATGGCCGCCGCCGCCACGTCGCTGTCGCGGATCGCGCGCAGGGCGCGGCCCCAGGGCGAGACCCAGGCGCGCTCCGCCGCCAGATAGACAATGCCCACCAGCACGACGATCACGCCGAGGAAGGCCAGGCCGTTCCAAGGCTGCGGCAGCAGCGCCTCGAACGGGCGCGGGATCGAGGCGATGCCGCGGGTGCCGCCGGTCAGCCATTCCTCGTTCTTTATGAAGATACGCAGCACCTCGGCGATGCCGATGCTGGCCATGGCGAGGTAGTCGCCCTGCAGGCCAAGGCAGACGCGCCCGACCGCCCAGGCGAGGAGACCGCCCGCCGCCATCGCCGCCGGCCAGGCGACGACATAGGGCAGCCCGAAGCCACCCAGATGTGCCGCACTTTCCGGCGAGGTCAGGATCGCCGCCACATAGGCGCCGATGGCGAAGAAGGCGGCGATGCCCGCGTTGAACAGCCCGGCGAACCCCCATTGCAGGTTCAGGCCCAGGCAGAGCAGCGCGTAGAGGCCGCTCATGGTGCCGAGCGCGATCAGGTAGCTGAAGAAGCCGACCAGGGTCATGCTCAGGTCCTTCCCTTGAACAGGCCCGTCGGCCGCCAGATCAGCATGATCACCATGACCGAGAAGGCGACCGCCGGCTTGTAGCCGGGATCGACAAACGGCTGGTCGGAGAACCAGCGATAGGTCGCCAGCTCCTGGGTGAGGCCGATGGCGAGCCCGCCCGCCACCGCGCCATAGGGTCGGCCGATGCCGCCCAGAACGGCGGCAGCGAACAGGGGCAGCAGCAGGTCCCACCCCATGTTGGGATGCACCTTGGTCTGGATGCCGATGAAGACGCCGCCCGCGGCGGCGAGGCCGGCGCCGATGATCCAGGTCCAGCGGATCACCTGCTCCACGTTGATGCCGCTGACCCGCGCCAGGTCGGCGTCGTCGCTGACCGCGCGCATCGCCTTGCCGAGGCGCGTGCGGCTGAGGAACAGGTGCAGCGCCACCACCAGCGCCGCCGTCACCAGCACGATGGTCACCTGGCGCGGCGCGATCTTGAGCAGGCCGAATTCCATCGGGAACCGGATGCCGATGTCGTAGGTCTTCACGTCGACGCCCCAGATCAGCTGGATCGCCGAGCGCAGCATCAGCATGACGCCGAAGGAAGCGATGACCGAGACGATGCCGGGCGAGCGCCGGAACGGCTTGTAGAAGACGCGATCGAGGCCCAACGCCACCAGCGCCGCGCCGATGACCGCGATCGGCAGTGCCGCATAAGGACTCCAGCCCAGGGACCCGGTGAAGATGATCGCCAGATAGGCGCCGAGGGTCATCATGTCGCCATGGGCGAAATGCGCGAAGCGCAGGATGCCGAACAGCAGCGAGATGCCGATGGCGCCCAGCGCATAGATGCAGCCGACCACGAGGCCGGGTAGCAGATACAGGTTGATGAAATCGCTGAGGCCGTCCATCAGACCTTCCCCCCAATCTCAAGACCTTTCCCCCCTTGCGGGGGAAGGCAGCGGAGACTTGGCGAGCGCAGTGAGCCTAGTCGGAGCCGGATGGGGGGTCGCGTCCTGCGGACGCGCATCGCCGGAGGCGATAGGCGAGCGTTCACCGTGGAGATACCGGACGCTGCAACATCCCCCTTCCCCACCTTCCCCCGCCCCGTCGGCGCATGCCGACATTCGTCGGCGGTGGGGGGAAGGAGCTCAGCGAGTGTGTGGCTTGTGTTGAGTTTCCCTGGCATTGCCCTACCCACCCAGGAAACTCTCGGCCACTTCCCGGTTCGCCAGCAGGTTCGCGGCGGTGTCCGTGAAGCGGTTGCGGCCGGTGGCGAGAACATAGCCGGTATGGGCGATGGCGAGGGCCTGCTTGGCGTTCTGCTCGACCAGCAGGACGCCGATCCCGGCCTTGTTCACCGCGACGATGCGGTCGAAGATCTGGTCCATGTAGAGCGGCGACAGGCCCGCAGTCGGCTCGTCCAGCATCAGCAGCTTCGGCTCCAGCATCAGCGCACGGCCCATCGCCACCATCTGCCGCTGGCCACCCGAGAGCTCACCGGCCGCCTGCTTCAGCTTCTCGCGCAAAGGCGGGAACAGGCCCAGCACCTCCTCGATGCGGCGCGCGATGTTGCCGGGCTTCAGGAACGCCCCCATCTCGAGGTTCTCGCGCACGCTCAAGGTGCGGAAGACGTTGCGCTCCTGCGGCACATAGGCGATGCCACGGCCGCACAGCGCATCCGCCGGCAGGCGTGTGATCTCCGCGCCCTCGAACATCACGCGCCCGCCGCGCACCTGGGCCAGGCCGAAGATCGCCTTCATCGCCGTCGACTTGCCGGCGCCGTTCGAGCCGATGACGACGGCGATCTGGCCAAGCTCGACCGTGAGCGAGACGCCCTGCAGGATATCAACCGGGCCGTAGCCCGCCACCAGGTTCTCGACGCTGAGCAGGCTCATGCGCGCTGCTCCCCGGCCGATGAGTGGTGCGGCTTGTGATGCCTTGCGCCGAGATAGGCTTCGATCACCGCCTCGTTGCGGCGGATCTCCGCCATGCTGCCCTGGGTCAGCACGCGGCCTTCGGCCATGACGATCACCGGCTGGCACAACCGCGCAATCAGGTCCATGTCGTGCTCGATGACGAAGAAGGTGTAGCCGTGCGCGCGGTTCAACCGCTCGATCTCGCCGGCGATTTCGCCCAGCAGCGTGCGGTTGACGCCGGCGCCCAGCTCGTCCAGCAGCACCACCTTCGGGCTGATCATCATGGTGCGGCCCAGTTCCAGCAGCTTCTTCTGCCCGCCGGAGAGGTTGCCCGCGTATTCGCGCTCCAGATGCGTCAGGCGCAATTCGCCCAGCACTTGGCGCGCGCGCTCCTGGAGCTGGCGCTCCTCGCCCAGCACCCGGTTCCAGGCAAACCACGCCTTGAACAGGTTCTCGCCCGACTGGTTCGGCGGCACGGCCATCAGATTCTCGATCACCGTCATGCGCGAGAATTCCTGGGCGATCTGGAAGGTGCGCGCGAGGCCCCTATGGAACAGCCGGTGCGCCGGCCAGCCGGTCACGTCCGCGCCATCTAGCCGGATCGTGCCAGCATCCGGCGCCATCAGTCCGGCGATGATGTTGAACAGGGTCGACTTGCCGGCACCGTTCGGGCCGATCAAGCCCGTGACCGACCCCTTCGCAACCTCGAGCGAGCAATCCTCCACGGCACGGATGCCGCCGAACGACTTGCTGACATGCTCGACCTTGATCATGCGCGGAGCAGCGTCACACCCGCGCTGCCGGCAGATAGTTGGCGAATTCCCGTTCGACCGCCTTGGGATCGCTGCTCAAGCCGAAGGCGACCCCGGCGCCCATGTCGCCGGGATAGATCTCGTCGGCGCGGGATTTCAGCCCCTGCACGATCGCGTCGGCGATCACGCCCGGCTGCACCTTCGGCACGTTGACGCCGGCGGTCATGTCGGTGTCGACGGCGCCGGGCAGCACGCCCATGACATGGGTGCCCTGCGCCTTCAGCTCGGCGCGCAGCGCCTGGGTCAGGCTCCACAACGCCGCCTTCGAGGCGCAGAGCGAGCCCATCAGCGGCAGATTCACCAGCGACAGGATCGACAGCATGTTCACGATGGCGCCGCCGCTATTCGCTTTCAGGATCGGCTGGAACGCGCGGCACATGGCGAGGGTGCCGAAATAGTTCACCTCCATCTCGCGCCGGGCATTGTCGCTGCTCTCGATGGCGAAGAGCGGCGTGTTGAAATTCACCCCGCCGTTGTTGACCAGCAGCGTGACGTCCTTGGCGAGCTTCGCCGCCGCCGCGATCTGCTCGGGCCTGGTAATGTCGAGCTCGACGGGCACCAGTTTGTCCGGCGCCTCGGCGATCAGCGCCTTTACACCATCGAGCTTGCGGGAGCCGACATATACTTTTTTCGCGCCCGCCTTCAGCAAGGCGCGCACCGTCTCCGGCCCGATGCCGCGGTTGCAGCCCGTCACCAGCGCCACCGCGCCGGAGAGCAGGTCCTTGCCCGGCTGGTCGGCGAAGCGGCGCAGGCGCGCCTTCGACGCCGTCTGGACCAGGTCCTGGTCGTAGGCCAGTACCGCCATCTGGAAGCCCTGGCGCCGGCGGTCGGCCGCCATGCTCTCGCCGATGGTGAACAGCCCGCAGCTCTTGCCCGCCTTGTGCGCCGCGTCCTTGACCGCCTGCATCGCCGCTTCGTGCTTCGGCCCGAATTCGGGAAAGGTCCCCAGCGACAGCGACAGGTCGAAGGGCCCGATGAACAGCATGTCGATGCCGGGCACCTTTGCGATCGCCGCCGCATTGGCGACGCCGAGATCGGTCTCGATCATCGCGGCGACGAAGATCGCGTCATTGGTCTTCGGCACCATGGCCTTTGCGTCGATCACCGAGCGGATGCCGCCGGAGGAGCGCTTGCCGATGGGCGGGTATTTCGCCGCCTGGACGATGCGTTCCGCCTGCTCCGCCGTCTCCACCACGGGCACGATGATGCCCATCGCGCCGCTGTCCAGCGCCGCGCCGATGGCGAAATAGGAATCGTCCTGGGTGCGGATCAGCGGCACCGCCTTCTCGCGCACCACGCCGATCGCCGCCTGCAGCGTGGGAATGGTCCACAAGCCATGCTGCAGGTCGAAGACGATGGCGTCCGCCCCCTCTTCCACCATCAGTTCGGCGACGACCGGGGCGCCCAGGGTCGTCCACATGCAGCCGACGCAGCCGCCGGCGCGCAGCTTGTCCAGGACCGGGTTCTTCATCGCATCAGGCCTTGTCGGCGCTTTCGGCCCAGCGCTTCATGATGGTGTTGGAGGGCTGCGTCTCGTCGAGCAGCTTCTTCGCCGTCTCGATGCCCGCGGTGGGCAGCCTGGACGCGTCGATCAATCCGATCTGCGCGAGGACCGAAGCCTGATCCCAGTAGATGTGCTCGTGATAGAGCTTGTCGCCGCGGAAGCAGACGATCGCAACGAGCGGAATTTCGACATACTTGCCGGTCGGCTGAACGCCGGGCAGCATCCAGTCGATCTCGCGGTCATGGGTGAAGCAGAACAGCATCTCGTCCACCACGCGGTCGGCGCCGATGGTGCGCGAGATCGGCACCAGCTTGGTGTCGGCCGGGTTCGCGTTGACGAAATGGTTCTG
>JBGAGP010000012.1:0-55964 GCA_044226685.1 Dongiaceae bacterium | reverse complement strand
GCAAGGGTGCGGCCAGACGATCCTCCATGCTCATGCCCAGCGACCCGCCGGTGGTGATGTTGATGACCGCGTCGCAGTTCTGTTTGATGCGCGGCAGGAACTGCATGAACATGTCGGCGCTGGGCGTCGGCCGGCCGTCCTTGGGGTCGCGCGCGTGCAGGTGGATGATCGAAGCGCCGGCCTCCGCCGCGGCGATCGATTCCGCCGCGATCTGGTCCGGCGTGATCGGCAGATAGGGCGTCATCGTCGGCGTATGCACCGAGCCCGTCACCGCGCAGGTGATGATGACCTTGCGGCCGCTCTTGGCCGCGGGTGTCGCTGTTGGCTGGGACATTTTCAATTCTCCTGTTCGAATGAAATCGACTTTCAGCGCCAGACGGCGCCACATACCCGCATCAGGTTCTGGCCCAGGATGCCGCGGATGGCGGCCTCGCCATAGCCGGCCGCCAACATCAGCTCCGTCAGCTCGGCCAGCTGCGTGGGCTGGGCATAGTGCACGCCGGGCCAGCCGGGCCGCGCCGCATCCGGCCATTCCTCCGGCCGGGCGCGCATGAACTGGTTGAGCGGCTCGGTCTCGAAGACCACGTCGAGGCCCAGGCACGCATGCTCCGCGCCGACCAGCTGCACCACGTGGTCGAGGTGGCGGAACAGCGTCTCGCTGCGGACCGCATCGTCGCCCAGATAGATGCTGGAGCCGGAGAGGCCGAGCAGGCCGCCGGTGGCGGCGCAGGCGCGGATCTGCTCGTCGCTCAGGTTGCGGAAATGGGGGTGGATGGCATTGCAGTTCGAGTGGCTGAACACGACCGGCTTTGTCGCCATGGCGAGCGCGTCGAGCGAGGTGCGGGCGCCGGTGTGGCTGAGGTCGAGCAGCATGCCGACGCGCTCCATTTCGGCGACCACGCGCCGCCCGAACCGGGTCAGGCCGCCGTCGCTTTCCTCGGCGCAGCCGCCGCCAACCGAGTTCGCCTGGTTGAAGGCCAGCAGGTTGTGCCGCACGCCCAGCCGATAGAAGGCCTCGATCAGGTCCAGATTGCGCTCGAAACAGCGTGTGCCCTCGAAATGCAGCAGCACCGCCAGGTCGCCGGCCTCGCGCGCCGCCGCGATGCCGGCAACGCTTTCCACCAGCTGGACCCCCGCGGTGGCCTGGATGCGCCGTCGCGCGGTCGCCACGCGGTTGAAGGCCTGGCCGCTGGTATGGTTGTCGCCGGCGATGGTGAGCGAGATGACGTCGTAGCCGGCGGCACGGAACCCGGCCAGGCGATGCAGGTCGTTGCCGACCTCGGGCTCGAGCGGCCAGATGTTGTCCCAGACCAGGGCATCCTGGACCAGGGCCTGCGCCGCCATGCGCCGGGCGGTCATTGCGCCAGCTCGATGGTGACCGGCGTCGCGCCCCGGCAGGTGTCCAGCATCGGGCAGCCGCGATCCGCCGCCGCCAGGACCCGGGCCAGTTGCTCCTGCGTCGCGTCGCTGTCGATGGCGACGGCGATCTTCACCGACTGGAAACCGGACCGCACCGTGGGATCGGTGTCGAAGAAGCCGCGGATGTCGAGATCGCCGGCGATCTCCACCCGGATGCGGCCGACCTGGATTCCCTGCAGCGCGGCATGGCAGCGGATGGTGACGGAGACGCTGCTGGCCACCGCCGCCAGCAGGGCCTCGGCCGGATTGACGGCGGTGTCGTCGCCGCCGAAGACCTTCGGCTCGTCGATCACCACGACATGGCGGCCGAAACGGCCCTCGGTCCGCATGCCCCCGCTTTGCACCGTGCTTCCGGCGATGGGCTCGCGGCATTCGGCCGGATTGCCATTGCGTGCCGTGGCCTGGTGCTTCTGCATCTCGGCGCGAAGGCTCATGGCATGGTTCCTCCGTATCAGGCTTCCCACTCGATGTTGCCGTCTACCCCGATCATCTGCCCGGAGACATGCCGCCCGGATTCGGAGCAGAGGAACAGTACCATATCGGCGATCTCCTCCGGCTGGATCTTGCTGCGCATGGAGACGAAGTTCAGCGCCTCCCGCTCGACCTCATCGGCGCTGCGGCCTTCCTGCTGGGCGATGCGGGCGATGATGCCGCGCATCCGCTCGTTGTCGATCATGCCGGGCAGGATGGCGTTGATGCGGATGTTGTCGGGGCCGAGCTCACGGGCCAGCGCCTTGGTCAGGCCCTCGACGCCCGCCTTGCTGGCGACATAGGGCGAGCGGAACGGCATGACCGTCTTGGTCGAGCCGGTGGAGAAATTGACGATGGCGCCGCGCTTGTTGCGCCGCATGTCCGGCACCACCTGGCGGATGGTCAGGAACATCGAATCGAGATTGGCGGCGATGGTGGCGCGCCAATCGGCCAAGCTCAGGGTCTCGATCGGCCCGCGCGGCCCGGCGATGCCCACGGTGTTGACCAGGACGTCGATCGGCCCCATGCGCGACCGGGCGGCGGCGAACAGGCCGGCGACCTGCGCCTCGTCGGACACGTCGCAAACGGTGCCGCCGAGCTTCGGGTTCGCGGCCAGCACCTGCGCCAGCAGGTCGGCGTTGATGTCGCAGATATGGACATTGTCGCCGCGGGCCAGGAATTTCTCCGCCATCGCCCGGCCGACGCTCTGTCCCGCCGCGGTGACGACGACATTCTGCGGCCGAGGGGTCATTTTTTCGCCTCGTGGCGCCGCTTCAGCTGGTTCAGCTCCTTGACCATCACGTCGCGCTTGCGCACGAAGGCGGCAACGCCCTTGACGCCCTCGCGTGCCTCGATGTCGGTGGCGATCCGGCGCAGCACCGCGGGATCGAAGCGGGGCGGGGCGGAATCGAGGTCGGCCATCATCGTGGCGTAGGAGCCGCCATAGCGCTCGAAATACTGCGCGATCCCCTCGTCGGCATTGGCGTGGTTGGCGCCGAAATTCCCGATCGTCGCCCAGCGCAGCGCCAGCGCGTCGCGGATCACCGCGTCCACGGCCACCGGGTCGGCGACACCGGATTCCACCAGGTGCAGCGCCTCGCGTACCACGGCGGCCTGGATGCGGTTGCCGAGGAAGCCTTTCACGTAGCGGTTCATGCGCACCGGGATCTGGCCGCAGGCCGCCAGCATGTCGCAGGCCTTCTGCAGGATTGCCGGATCGGTGCCAGGCGCGCCCAGCATCTCCACCACCGGCATCAGATGCGGCGGATTGAACGGATGCGCCATGACGCAGCGCCGTTCGCCGGGCAGGCCCTTGGCGATCAGGCCGATGTCGAGTGCCGAGGTGGACGAGGCGAGGATGGTCTTGGCCGGCGCCAGGCGGTCGAGCTCGGCGAACAGCGCGTGCTTCACGTCGAGCTTCTCCGGCGCGCTCTCCTGCACGTAATCGGCGTCGGCCAGCGCCTTGGCAAGGTCGCTTTCGCCGCGCGTCGACTTCAGCACCAGGTCGCGCTCGGCCGGCGTGACGAATCCTTCCGCCACGTCGGCGGCGAGGTCCTGCGCCAGCCAGGCCAGGGTCTGCGGGATCTGCGCCGGATTGGGATCATAGACGCGGACCTCGGCGCCATGCGGGGCGAAGACCCGGATCCAGCCGCGGCCGATCACCCCGGCGCCGACCAGCGTGACGATCTTGGGTACTGCGGAAGCCATCTGATGCGCTCCTGAATATCTAGGGAAACAGCTTGTCCGGCAGCCAGGTCACGGTTTCCGGGATGAACATGACGATCAGCAGCACGACCGCCTTGATGGCGACGAAAGGACCGATCGACTTGTAGATGTCCAGCATGGTGACGTCCTTGGGCGCGACCCCCTTCAGATAGAACAGCGCGAAGCCGTAGGGCGGCGTCTGGATGGCGATCTCCAGGTTGAGGATCATCAGGATGCCGAACCAGACCGGATCGAAGCCGAGGGCGACGGCGATCGGCGTGAACAGCGGCGCGCAGATCAGGACGATGACGTATTCGTCGATGAAGCAGCCGAGCACCAGCATGGTGAATTGCATCACCAGGATGACGCCCATCGGGCTCAGCCCCATGTTGTCGAACACGCCGTTCAGCAGCTTGGCGGCGCCCATCAGCAGGTTGAAGTTGGACAGCACCGTGGCGCCGATCAGGATCCACAGGCACATGGCGGTCAGGCGCATGGTGCCGACCGAGCATTCGCGCAGCGCGCGCAGCCCGAATTTGCGGAAGAACAGCGCCAGGATGCAGGCGCCAAAGGCGCCCATGGCGCCGGCTTCGGTCGGTGTCGCCATGCCGGTCAGGATGGTGCCCAGCACGCAGAAGATCAGCGAGAAGGCGAGCAGCCCGTTGCGCACGGCCAGCGCCTTGTCCTTCCAGGTGCCGAGCTCCTCGACGCTGAGCGGCGGGCCATCCTCCGGCCGCAGCCAGCAGCGCAGGCCGATGTAGGAGACGAAGAACCCGACCATGATCGCGGCCGGGATCAGCGCGCCGGCGAACATCTGCCCAAGCGACGCCTTGGTCATTGCGCTGAACAGCACCATGGGAATCGACGGCGGGATGAGGATGCCGAGACCGCCGCCGGCCATGATGGTGCCGAGCGCCAGGTGGCGGTTATAGCCGCGCTTCAGCATCGGCGGCAGGGCGACGGTGCCGGCGGTCATGACGCCGGCGCCGATGATGCCGACCATGGCGCTGAACAGGGTGCAGGTCAGGATGACGCCGATGGCGAGCCCGCCGCGCAGGCGCCCGGCCACCACGTGCACCGAATGGAACATGGCCTCGCCCATGCCCGACCGCATCAGGACCTGGCCCATGAAGATGAACAGGGGAATCGCGAGGAGCAGGAAGTTGGTGATCGAGTTGATGGTCGTGGTGGTGATCAGGTTGAAGGCCTGCGGGCCCCAGTAGAAATAGCCGAAGATCATCGCGATGCCGCCGAGCGACAGGCCGATCGGCGCGCCGAGCGCGAACATCAGCAGCATGGCGCAGAAGATCGCGACGACGAGGAGTTCGATGCTCATGGCCGCCTCAAACGCGCGTTTCGATGATTTCGGGCTCGTGCTGCGGCTGTGGCTCCAGCGGCAGCCCGGTCAGCGCGACGTGCAGGTTGCGGATCCAGTGCGCGAAGGTCTGCAGCAATAGCAGGAATCCGCCGATCGAGATCGCCAGGATGAAGTGGCCTACCGGCGGCGCCCAATCGGTCGGGCGGCGCAGGCCGAGCTGGATCGCCTTGATGCCCTCGTGCCAGGCATAGACGACCACCAGAACCAGGAAGAACATCGCCACCAGGGCGGTCAGCGAATCGCAGACGGCACGGCCACGCACGCTCAGGCGCGAATAGACCAGGTCGACATTGATGTGCGCGTGCTCCTTCATCACGAAGGCGCCGCCCAGCAGGCCGATATAGCCGAACAGGAAGATCGAGACGTCCTGCGCCCACAATGTCGGCGCATGGAAGAAGTAGCGGCTGATGACCTCATAGACCAGGGACAGGATCATCAGCGGCACCAGCACGGCCACCGAGTAGCCGACGATCACCGACAGGCGGTCGATGGCGCGCAGCAGCAGTTTGAGCAGCGTCATGGCGTTCCCCTCGGGCAGGGCGGAATGCGGGCGTGCGCGTGGCGCCGGCCGCCGCGATGGAGGGCCGCCGGGCGCAGGCGCGCCGCCCGGCGGTCATCTCATTTGTCGGTGCTGCGTGGGCTCAGCCGACCTTGGCCATGAACTCGCGCTGCAGCTGCACCAGCTTGGCGCTGAACGGATCGCTGGCCTCGTATTCCGGCAGCAGCGCCTCGGCTGCCTTTTTCCAGGCCGTCTTGTCCGCGTCCGAGGGCGGCGCGCCCCAGACCATGCCGCCGGCCTTCATCTCCGCCACCGCGGCGCCGACGCTGACCGTTGATTCGTTGGCCTGGGCGTTGCCGTGCCAAACGTTGCAGGTCTCGACGATCGCCTTGATGTCGTCGGGCAGGGCGTTCCACTTGTCCATGTTGACGACCAGCGGAGAGACCTGGCTGGCGGTGACCGCGACCGGATAGAAGTTCTTCGCGATCTCGTAGAACTTGCCGTCGCGGTAGTCGATCAGGTTCGACGACGCGCAGCCGTCGATGACGCCGGTGGCGAGCGCGGTATAGGTCTCGCCGAAGGCCATGGTCACCGGCTGGGCGCCGAACTGGGCGACGAACTTGCCGTAGCCGCCCGGCGCACGCAGCTTCAGGCCCTTGAGGTCGCTGAGGCTGTTGATCGGGTTCTTGGTGATGAGGTAGACGCCGGGCTGGAAATAGGGGCCGACGTTGTAGAGGCCGACCGAGGCATAGGCCTCGCGCACCGCCTCCAGCCAGCCGCCGCGATAGAACAAGGCCAGCAGGCCAGCCAGGTTGTCAGGTCCGCCGGGCAAGCCGAGCTCGACGATGCCGCAGGGCAGCTCGCCGGCATGCAGCGCCATGTAGGGGCAGCCCGCCTCGACCAGGCCCGACATGGTCGCCTGCAGCACCTCGGTGGCGCCGACGCCCTCACCGTCGAACAGCGGGTTGATCTCCAGCCTTCCGTTGGTGGCGCGCTTCACGAGGTCCGCGAAACCCTGATAGACCGCGCCATAGGACGTGCCGCGCGGATAAAGGTTCGCCATGCGCCAGGTGAACTCGGCCGCCGCCGCGGCCGGCCTGGTCGATGCCATCGCACCCGCAGCCAACGCTCCGACACCGACTGCGCTTAAGAACTGTCTCCGTTCCATGGGTCCCCTCCCTTGAGAATTGCTCTGATTCTAGTCGCTGGTCTTGTAGTTGCGGCCCGGCGCCGGCCGACCTGTCCGCACGGCCGAGAATTGAACCACCGAGACGTCGGTACTCCGCCCCCCGGCATGCAAGAACCCTCCCGCCTGCTGGGCCGGTGCGGCGACCGCCGGGCTGACTGCCTGGACGATAAGAGGCGCAGAAATGGGGTGTCAATATATTTTGATCAAAATATACTTTAGCCGATCCTGCGCCGCGGCGCAGATGGTGCTTGCCAGGTCCGCGGCCACCCGGCGTATACATTGTGCTAATCAATCACACCCAACTTTGGTGACGAATCGCAAGATGGAGCTGGATATCTAGATGGCGGCGCGGTTGGATCTGTCAGGCGGCGGCGTCCGCCTGACTTTGCAGGAACGCACCTATCAGGCGGTGAAAAGGGCGCTGTTGAGCGGCGAGCTGATCGCCGGCCAGTCGCTCACGGTCCGCGAGATCGCCGAGAGCATGGGAACCAGCCCGACGCCGGTGCGCGAGGCCGTGCGCCGGCTGCTGACCGAGGGAGCCTTCGAGCTCCTGCCGAACGGCACCGTGCGCGTGCGCCAGATGAACGACGAGCAGCGCCAGCATGCGCGCGATATCCGCATCATGCTGGAGGGACTGGCGGCGCGCCGCGCCGCGGCGCTCGCCACGCCGGACGAGATCGACGCGATTGAGCGCACCAACAACGAGATGAAGGCGGCGATCCTGCGCGGCGACGTCAAGCGCTACTGCGTCAAGAACATGGAGTTCCACTTCCAGCTCTATCACGCGGCCCGCTCCGAAGTGGTGTTCGAAATCATCGAGCGGCTCTGGGTCCAGATTTCTCCGTTCCTGACCGTCTACGCCATCGACTTGGTGAAGCATCAGCCGAAGAAGGTGGTGAAAGTGCTCACCACCGAGCATGACCGCATCATCCGCGCCCTGCGCCAAAGGGATGGCGACGAGGCTGAGGACGCCATCAAGACGGACCTGTCCCAGACCTTCGAAGGCCGTCCCAACAATGCGCTGGTGCCGGATGCGGAGCGCCCGATCGGCGCCCCGATCCCGCTCGCCAAGGTCAAGGAACTCCGCTCCGCCCGCCGCTAGGCGGAAGCGCGGCCCGGTAGGCCGCCGCGTCCCTATCCGCGCAGGCGCGCTTCGATCAGGTGCAGCCGGGTGAGCAGGACGGCGTGCAGCTGGTCGATCTTCTCGTGCAGGTGCGAGACCTCGAGCTCGGCCTTCAGGTTGACCTCGTAGTCGACGTCGGCGCGGATGCGGTCCTTGACCGATTGGCGGTTCTGGCTCAGCAGCACGATCACCGACAGGAAGATCGCCTCGAGCGACACGCACATCGTCAACAGGCCGAACGGGAAGGGGTCGAAGTTCGGCATGCCCGGGATCGTGTTCAGCGCGATCCAGATCAGGAACCACAGCGCATGCAGCGCGAGGAACGCCAAGCTGCCGCTGAAGGCGGCGATGGCGTCGGTGATGCGCTCCAGCGCCGTCACCTTGGTCGCCATCTCCTCGTTGGCGTTGCGGGTCGCCATCTGCCGCAGGCGGCTGGTGGTGGCGCGCATGCGGCCGCTCATCACCGCCATCATGTCCAGCGCCGCGTCCGGCCGGCGGCGGATGAAATCGATCAGGGTGGCGCGGTCGAGGACGAGCAGCTCGGCGTCCTCGAGGACCGTGGCGCGGGCGGTGCGCCCGCCATGATCGAGCAGCGCCAGCTCGCCGAACAGGTCGCCGCGCCCGGCGGTGGCCAGGATGAGCTTCTGGCCCAGCTTGTCCGTGGTCGCCAGCTCGACGACGCCGGAACAGATGACATACATCCGGTCGCCGGGCTCGCCTTCCTGGAAGACCCTGTGGCCGGCAGGGAATCGCGCATGCTCCATCAGCTTGGCGAGCGCGCTGCGCTCGTCGGCATCCAGCAGCTGGAACAGCGGCACTTCGGCAAGCAGGGAGACTTCGGGCGACATGCGGATCGGTCCTGTCCATTGCGGCGGGACTTCCGGGTGCTCCCGGAGCCGCCTGTATCTTTGCCGGCTTCCGGCCTTGCCGCAACACGGAAGCGCCTGCGGCCCCGCCCGAATCCGGCGAGAAAGTAGTCGAAAGCAGGGGCTTTGCGCGATATGTAGGCCGGATGAATGCTGGCCAGGATTTCGAGATCTTCCTTGTGACCGCCCCGGGCTTCGAATCCCTGCTTTGCGCCGAGGCGCGGGAAAAGGGCTTCAAGGGGGCCAAGGCCGTCAAGGGCGGCGTCACCATCGCCGGCGGCTGGCCCGAGATCTGGCGCGCCAATCTGGAGATGCGCGGCGCGGCGCGCGTGCTGGTCCGGATCGCCGAATTCCGCGCGCTTCACCTGGCGCAGCTCGACAAGCGGGCCCGCAAGGTGCCGTGGCGTGCGTTCCTGCGCCCGGATGTGCCGTTCCGCGTCGAAGCCGCCAGCCGGAAGTCGCGCATCTATCACCAGGGCGCCGCGGCCCAGCGCATCGAGACCGCAATCAGCGAAGAACTCGGCGCGCCGGTCTCGCCGGAGGCCGAGCTCTGCATCAAGGCGCGCATCGACGACGACCTGTGCACCATCAGCCTCGACACCTCCGGCGACTCGCTGCACAAGCGCGGCCACAAGGAGGCGGTGGCCAAGGCGCCGATGCGCGAGAACCTGGCGGCCCTGTTCCTGCGCCAATGCGGCTATGCCGGCAACGAGCCGGTGCTCGACCCGATGTGCGGCTCCGGCACCTTCGTCATCGAAGCAGCGGAGATCGCTGCCGGGTTCAAGCCCGGACGCTCGCGTCATTTCGCTTTCGAGCTTCTGGCCGGCTTCGACGCGGCCGCCTGGCAAAGCCTGCGTGGCGCCGCGCCGCCCGCCAAGGCGCCGGCGTTCCGCTTCCACGGCAGCGACCACGACGCCGGGGCCATCCGCATGGCGCGCGACAACGCCGCGCGCGCCGGCGTCGCCGATTGGACCGAGTTCCGCCAGCAGACCATCGACGCGCTGACCATGCCCGAGGGCCCGCCGGGCCTGGTCATCGTCAACCCGCCCTATGGTGCGCGCATCGGTGACAAGAAGCGGCTGTCCTATCTCTATCGCGCGCTCGGCCAGTCGCTGTCCCGGTTCAGGGGCTGGCGCGTCGGCGTTGTGACCAACGATGCCGACCTCGCCGCCGCCACCGGCCTGCCTTTCGCCGCGCCGGCCGCGCCGATCTCCCATGGTGGCATCAGCGTGCAGCTGTTCCTGACGGCTGCGCTGGGGTGATCCGCGGCCCGGAAAGGCCCGCCAGGCCGCGCTTTCTCTGGCCCAGTAGGTCGCCCCGGACTGGCCGTTGGCGGCATCCGTGGCCTCGTGGCAGAGTCCGCGCCATCGCCGCCGCCGGGTTCCTGACGCCTTCGAGGCCCCGCAATCCGGCAGCGGTCCATGCATGACGCTGAAGCAAGGGATTTCGCCCATGAAAATGACCACGGAAGAGGCCTTCATCAAGGTCCTCCAGATGCACGGCATCGAGCATGCCTTCGGCATCATCGGCTCGGCCTTCATGCCGGTGTCCGACCTGTTCCCCAAGGCCGGCATCACCTTCTGGGATGTGGCGCATGAGACCAATGGCGGCCTGATCTGCGACGGCTACACCCGCGCCACCGGCAAGATGGCGATGGCCATCGCCCAGAACGGTCCCGGCGTCACCGGCTTCGTCACCGCGGTGAAGACCGCCTACTGGAACCACACGCCGATGCTGCTGGTGACGCCGCAGGCGGCCAACCGCACCATCGGCCAGGGCGGCTTCCAGGAAGTCGAGCAGATGGCGTTGTTCCGCGACATGGTCTGCTACCAGGAGGAAGTGCGCGATCCGGTGCGCATGGCCGAAGTGCTGAACCGCGTCATCTGCAAGGCCAAGCGCCTGTCGGCCCCGGCGCAGATCAACGTGCCGCGCGACATGTTCACCCAGGTGATCGACATCAACCTGCCGGCCATCGTCGAATTCGAGCTGCCGGCGGGCGGCGCCAGGGCGGTGGCCGAGGCGGCGCGCCTGCTGTCCGAGGCGAAGTTCCCGGTCATCCTGTCCGGCGCCGGCGTGGTCATCGGCGGCGCGATCCCGGATTGCGTGGCCTTGGCCGAGCGGCTCGATGCCCCGGTCTGCTCCAACTACCAGCACAACGACAGCTTCCCCGGCAGCCATCGCCTGGCCTGCGGACCGCTGGGCTATAACGGCTCGCGCGCGGCGATGGAGCTGATCGCCAAGGCCGACGTGGTGCTGGCGCTGGGCACGCGGCTCAATCCATTCTCGACGCTGCCCGGCTACGGCATCGACTACTGGCCGAAGAACGCCAAGATCATCCAGGTCGACATCAACGCCGACCGCATCGGCCTCACCAAGCCGGTCACCGTCGGCATCTGCGGCGACGCCAAGCAGGTCGCGCGGCAGATCCTGGCGCAGCTCAGCCCCCAGGCCGGCAATGCCGGACGCGAGGAGCGCAAGGCCCTCATCCACACCACCAAGTCGGCCTGGCTGCAGGCGCTGTCCTCGATGGACCACGAGGACGACGATCCGGGCACCGACTGGAACGCGCGTTCGCGCAAGCGCGATCCGAACCTGATGTCGCCGCGCCAGGCCTGGCGCGCGATCCAGGCGGCGCTGCCCAAGGACGCCATCATCTCCTCCGACATCGGCAACAACTGCGCCATCGGCAACGCCTATCCCAGCTTCGAGAAGGGCCGCAAATACCTGGCGCCCGGGCTGTTCGGCCCCTGCGGCTACGGCTTTCCCTCGATCGTCGGGGCCAAGATCGGCTGCCCGAACGTGCCGGTGATCGGCTTCGCCGGCGACGGCGCCTTCGGCATCTCGATGAACGAGATGGGCTCGATCGGCCGCGCGCCATGGCCGGCGATCACCATGGTCATCTTCCGCAACTACCAGTGGGGCGCGGAAAAGCGCAACTCGATCCTCTGGTATGCCGACAACTTCGTCGGCACCGAGCTCAATCCCAATCTGAGCTATGCCAAGGTGGCGGAAGGCTGCGGCTTGAAGGGCGTCACGGTGAAGTCGTCGGCCGAGCTGACCGCGGCGCTGAAGGAGGCCTGCGAGGCCCAGATGAAGGGCAAGGTCACCACCTTCATCGAGGTGCTGCTGAACCAGGAGCTGGGCGAGCCGTTCCGCCGCGATGCGATGAAGAAACCGGTGGTGGTTGCCGGCATCGATCGTGCCGACATGCGGCCCCAGGCGGGCGCGCTCGACTGAGCCGAACTGCGCGCGGAGCGCTTGTCGCTCCGCGCCGCCGCCTGTTCAAGCCCGGCCTACATCCGGATGCGGGTGGATTTCGGGTCGTAGAACGGCGCCAGCGAGGCCTGCGCCGGGAAACGCTCCGCGGCGATCTCGATCTCGTAGCGCCCCCCGGAAACGAAATCCGCGGTGACGCCGTCGGCGCATTCGAGATAGCCCATGCCGACGGCGCTGCCCACGCTGTAACCATAGCTGCCGGAGGTCAGCCGGCCGACGATCCTGCCGTCGCGATGGATCGGCTCGTCGTGGAACAGGATCGGCTCCGGCTGCGTCATGCGGAAATGCACCAGGCGACGGCGGAGCGGCTTTCCCTTCTGCGCCTCCAGCGCCGCGCGGCCGATGAAATCGCCCTTGCCCTTCAGGTCGATGGCAAAGCCAAGGCCCGCCTCGAAAGGCGTCTCGGTCGGCGAAATGTCGTGGCCCCAATGGCGGTAGCCCTTCTCCGAGCGCAGCGAATCCAAGGCATGGTATCCGGCGAGGCGCAGCCCCAGATCGCGGCCCTCGGCCTCGATCAGGTCGAAGATCGGCGCCATGAACTCGGTCGGGATGTAGAGCTCCCAGCCGAGCTCGCCCACATAGGTCACGCGAAAGGCCAGCGCCATGCCGTAGCCGATCTCCACCGGCTGCAACGTGCCGAAAGGGAAGGCCGCGTTGGAGAAATCGTTGGGCGACAGCCGCTGCAGCAGCGTGCGCGCCTGCGGCCCCATGACCGATAGCACGCCGTGGCTGGACGTGATGTCGTTGACGGTGACACGCGCCGCCCGGTCGATGTTGCGCTGGATCCAGGTCAGGTCGCGCACCTGGTTGGCGGCGGCAGTCACCACCCAGAACCGATCTTCGGCCACGCGGGACACGGTCACGTCGGCCTGGATGCCGCCGCGCTTGTTCAGCATCTGGGTGTAGACGATCTTGCCCACCGGCACGGCCACGTTGTTGCCGCACAGGCGCTGCAGTGCGCTTTCCGCGTCCGGCCCCTCGATCTGGAACTTGGCGAAGGAGGAAAGGTCGAACAGCCCGACCCGCTCGCGCACCGCCTGGTGCTCGGCGCCGACGGCGTCGAACCAGTTCTGCCGGCCATAGGAGTATTCGTAGGCGGGCGTTACGCCCGCCGGGGCGTACCAGTTGGCGCGCTCCCACCCGGCGGTCTCGCCGAAGCAGGCGTTGCGCCCCTTCAGCCGCTCGTGCAGGGCCGTCTGGCGCACCGGCCGCGCCGATTCCACCTGGCGGTGCGGCCAGTGCATGGCGTAGAGCAGGCCGAGGCTCTCGCCGATCCGTTCCTTCAGATAGCGGCGATTGACCTGGAAGCGGGCGAAACGGGCGATGTCGACCTCCGACAGGTCCATCTGCGGCTCGCCGCTGCTGATCCAGTCGGCCATGGCGCGGCCGACGCCGGCGGCGCTCAGGATGCCTTGCGAGTTGAAGCCGGCGGCGACGAAGAAATTCCGCACTTCCGGCGCCTCGCCCATGATGAACTTGTTGTCCGGCGTGAAGCTCTCCGGGCCGTTTAGGAAGTGCCGGATCTGCGCCTGCTCCAGCGCCGGCACCAGCTCGATCGCCTTGGACATCGGCAGCGCGAAATGGTCCCAGTCCTCGGGCAGCTCGCCGAACTCGAACTCGGCCGGCAGGTCCTCGACCGCCAGCGGCTTGCACACCGGCTCGAAGGCGCCGACCAGCAGCTTGCCCGCATCCTCCTTGATGTAGACATAGCCGTCGGTGTCGCGGATCACCGGCAGGTTGGGGCGCACCCCTTCCATCGGCGCGGTGGTCACGTACATGTGCTCCGAGGCGTAGAGCGGCACGTTGACGCCGATCGTCGCCGCCAGATCGCGCGACCACAGCCCGCCGCAGAGCACGATCTTGTCGCACAGGATGTCGCCGTGCTCGGTCTTGACCTTCTTCACGGCGCCGTCCTCGGCCTCCAGCCCGGTCACCTTGCATCTCTCGACGATGCGCGCGCCGCGCATCCGGGCGCCCTTGGCCAGCGCCATGGTGGTGTCGATCGGGTTGGTCTGGCCATCGCCGGGAATGAACAATCCACCGACGATGCGCCTGGTGTCCATCAGCGGATAATGCTCGGCCACCTGCTTGGGCGAGAGGATGTCGACCGGCACGTCGAAGTAGCGGCCGAGCGAGGCCAGCCGCTTGATCTCGGTGAAGCGCGCCTCGGTGCGGGCAACGGGCAGGCTGCCGCTGCGGCGGAACCCGGTGGCCTGGCCGGTCTCGGCCTCCAGCTTCTCGTAGAGATCGGCGCTGTAGCGGCACAATTCGGTCATCGTGTGGGTGGCGCGCAGCTGCATCACCAGGCCGGCGGCATGCCAGGAGGTGCCGCAGGTGAGGGTGCCGCGCTCCAGCAGCAGCACGTCCTTGTGGCCGAGCTTGGTCAGGTGGTAGGCGATCGAACAGCCGATGGCGCCCCCGCCGACGATGACGATTTCGGCCTGGCTCGGAATTTCTGCGGACATGGATGATCCCGGAACTGGAACGGAGACGATGACTGAAGGCCGGGCAGGCGGCGCTTCGCCCGCCCGGTCGGAATGACTCTCAGCGGATGAATTGCTTCACAAAATCGGCGCCCAGGCCGACCTTGATGTAATGGTTCCGGGCGGTCTCGATGAGATGGAAGTTGTCCTCGATCAGCGTGACCTTGTCCTGCTCGTCCAGATAGAGCGTCGGGCCCATGATTATGAAGGCGGTTTGCATCTCGTCGTCGTTGTCGCAGGTGAGGGTGTGGATCTCGCCCGGCGGCTCCATCACATAGGCCCCCGGCGTCGCGACCCAGCTGTGCTCCAGGTAGCGCCACTCCCCCTTCAGCACGATGCCGTGCACGGTGGTCGAGTGCTTGTGGCGCGACAGGATGCCGCCGCGCTTCACCCGCAGCACCTCGCCGTGGGCGCCGGTGTTCATGTCGAAGAACAGCGGCCGGAACCACACATTCGGCTCCAGCTCGACCCAGATGCGCTCATCGTCCACCGGCGTGACCACCAGCTCCGGCTTCATGCCGAGGCCGGCGAATTGCGGCGGATCGAAGACGACGTGGCCTTGGATGCCGGGGGTGACGATGTTCATGGCGCTTCCTCCCTCTCGCGCGGTGCGGTCATGCGCGCGGCTGTTGGCTTGGGCGGTCCAGGAAACCGCCGCGGAAATAGACCAGCGGCTCGCCCTCTTCGGCGTGGCTCTGGCGCACGACATTGCCGATGACGATGACATGGTCGCCGCCGTCATAGGTGGTCCACAGGCGGCATTCGAAGGACGCCAGCGCGCCGTCGATCAGCGGGCAGCCGCCGAGGCCGGGAGTCCAGTCGACGCCGCTGAACCGGTCCGGCCGCCGCTCGGCGAATTGCCGCGCCATCCACGCCTGGTCGTGGCGCAGCACATTGGCGCAGAACATCTGGCGCGCGGCCAGGAAGTCGAGGCTGGCCGCTCCGCGCTGCACGTTGTAGAGCACCAGCGGCGGGGCCAGGCTGACGGCCTGGAACGAGCTGGCGGTGAGGCCGAAGGGCTGGCCGTCCGGCCGCATACCCGTCACGATGGTGATGCCGGTGGCGAAGCTGCCGAAGGCCCGCTTCAGCGTCGCGGCATCGGCCGGGCCTTCCGCCGCGGCGCCGGTCGTTTCGCGGGCCGTCATTGCGCCGCCTTTCCGGCGACGAGATCGGCCTGCAGCTTCTCGATGATGCGCCGCTTGCCGGCCTCGTCCAGCTTGCCGAGCTCGTTCATCAGCACGGGCTCGTCGACCCGCTGGTTCCACCAGTCGATCGCCTCGGGGCCGAACAGCGCCCACTTGCCGATCAGCTGGCTGGTGATCTCGTTCGACGGGCCCATGACCCAGCCGGCCTTGGAATCGCGCACCAGGCGCTCCAGCTCCAGGTCCCGCATGTAGCCGCGGCCGCCGCAGGCCTGCAGCATCATGTCGGAGACGACGGAGGACAGCCGCGTCGACAGGAACTTCGCCTCGAACGCCCAGGAGGAGAACTTCGCCCGCGGCATCGCGTTGGGGTCCTTCTCGTAGAACTCCCAGCTGCCGTTCTCAGTGGCGTCGTCGATCGCCTTGGCCAGCGAGAAGGCGAACAGGCGCGAGGCCTGCGTGTCCATCACCGCGCGGCCGAAGCTGTCCTGGATGGTCGGGTAGTCGGCGACGCGGCGGCCGTACTGCACATGCGCCTTGCGGGTCACATGGCGCTTGGCGACGTCGATGCAGGCCAGCGCCACGCCGTTGTAGGAGCCCGCATACATCAGCATGGCCAGCGGATCGATCGCCTCGTCGTTGGACTTGGCGCCGTCGCCGGGCCAGCCGACGATGCGGTCCGCCGGGATGACCACGTCGATCTCGACCGGCCCCGACTGGTTGCCGTGCATGCCCATGGCATCCCACTTGCCGGGCGCGCCCTTCACCTCGTCCTTGTAGAACAGGAAGACCGAGAGGTCGGCGTAGTTGCCCTTGAAGTCCGGGCTGGTGGTCTGCGAGATGTACCAGTCGGCATAGCCGCTGGAGGTGGTCCAGGCGGCCTTCTTCTGCACATGCCAGCCCTCCGGCACGCGCTTGGCGCCCGACATCTTCGGGTACCAGAAATGCCCGCCGGTCTCCGGATCGGTGTAGGACGCGGTGCCGATCAGGGCTTCCGGGTCCATCCGGCGCAGCAGCTTCTGGATCTCGGCGTTGCCGTGGGCGCGATAGACCAGGCCGGCCACCGCCACCATGTGCATCATGTAGATGAGCGCGGTGGAAGGGCAGCCGTAGCGCGCGATGGTCTCCGAGATCATCAGGATGCCGACATTGTTCTCGGCGCGGCAGCCGTATTTCTTCGGCGCGATCGCCGCCAGCAGGCCCAGCTTGGCCAGCGCGTCGATGCTCTTGCGCGGATAGGTGTTGTTGCGGTCGGATTCGATCGCGTTCGGCCGCAGCACCCGGCGGCAGACCTCGATCAGCTCCTTCTGCAGCCTCTTCTGGTCCTCGGTCAGGAACCATTGCGGGTCGAACTCGTCGTCGAGGCCGTAATACGGTTCGTCGCCCCACATCTTCGTCATGCCGCTTTCCTCCCTCGGGCAAGTGCGGGGCGGAAGGCTAGAGCAGGTGCGGCAAAGCGTCTCTCGCGATCCTGCGGCGCTTGTCGGGTTCCTGCTGTCCCGTTCAGCATCGCGCGCGTTTCCGCCAGGCGGCCGGCGACCGGCCGGTCCATTTCCGGAAGACCTGGCCGAAATGGCTCTGGCTCTCGAAGCCGACCTCCTGCGCGATGTCCAGCACCGACATTGCGGTCGATTGCAGCAGGGCCTTGGCGCGCGCGATGCGCAACGCGGTCAGCCAGCGATGCGGCGATTGCCCGGTCGCCTTGCGGAAGCAGCGGGCGAAATGGAACTGGCTCATGTCGAGGATGCCGGCAAGCTCCGCCAGCGTCACCTCGGCGCCCAGGCGCTCTGCCGCATGGCGTTCGACCCGGCGCAGCTGCGCCGCGTTCAGGGCGCCGGCGGCGGGCAGTTCGCGCCCCAGCCGGCAATGTCCGCGCAGCAGGTGCAGCGCCAGGAACTGCGCCGCGGTCTCGACCAGCAGCGACCCCGCCGGTCCCGGCCTTCGCAGTTCGTCGAGCAGGCTCAGCACGATGTGCTGGATGCGCGCATCCTCGATGGCGAAGCGGTTGATCAGCTCGACGCGGCCGCAGCGGGCCTCGGCGGCGACGCGGTCGATGACGCCGGGATCGAGGAACACCTGCGCCTCCTCGGTCGGCCGGTCCCACAGCCATTCGTTCGACTGGCCCGCCGCCATGAACATGAACTGGCCCGGCCGCACGTCGGCGCTGAGCCGGTCGCCGTCGAGGATGCCTTCGACATGCAACGGACCGCCCAGCGTCAGCGAGATGTAGTGGCGATCGATCGCCGGGGCGGCGAGGCGGGCGTCCAGATGATCGAAATGGAAATAGCCGACGGCCAGCGACGGCCACTCGGCATAGCTGCGCTCGAGCACGCCTTCGCCGCCCAGGGCGTCGATCCATGCAATCGGCGAGGAACGTGGCGCGCCCCCGGCTTGTGGTTGCATCGACATGTAGTTGACCCCTGACATTTCGTGCAATCCTGCTACTGCGGCCTGGGAATCACAATAGTGAAAAAATGGCTTGAAAATTTCACGGTGGCGGAAGAATACTCGTCGGCATGAAAGCGCAGTCGAATGCCATCCTGGTGACCCCGGGCCGCGAAGGGCGCGTGAGCCGGCCGGCGGCCTCGTTGCCGCCCGACCAGGTCGGGCTGGAGATCCGCGACCTCCGCAAGTCGCGCCGCATCACCATCAAGCAATTGTCCGAGGTGACCGGGCTCTCGATCGGCCATCTGAGCGAGATCGAGCGGGGCCTGGCCTCGCCCAGCGTCAAGGCGCTGCACGACATCGCCGCGGCCCTTGGCGTCAACATCAGCTGGTTCTTCCACAACGCCGACGCCGTCGACCAGGTCGAGCGCGACGTGGTGGTGCGCTCCAGCAACCGGCGCACCCTCAATTTCTCCTCCGGCATCACCGACGAACTGCTCTCCGCCAACCTGCGCGGCAGCCTGGAACTGCTGCTGTCGCGCTTCGAGCCCGGATCGAGCAGCGGCGCCGAGCCCTACACCCATACCGGCGAGGAGGCCGGCATCGTCATGCAGGGGGTGCTGGAGCTGTGGGTTTCCGACCGCAAATTCGTGCTCAAGGACGGCGACAGCTTCAGCTTCGCCAGCACCTTGCCGCATCGCTATTCGAACCCGGGGGAGGTCGAGACGGTGGTGATCTGGGCGATCACGCCGCCGAGCTACTGAAGCCGGCATGGCTCACGCTCCGGCCGGGAAAGCCGCGCGGATGAACGCGCGCACCGGGCCGGAAGGATCTGGGAGACCGGAGCCCGGCGTATAGCCGGCCTTCGGAAGGCAGTGGGGTGTTCTCAAAGGAGGGGAGAAAATGGGAACAGCGGAATCCATGGGCGAGGCTTTGCCGCCCGAACTCGAACAGCGATTGCGGGAAGTGCAGGCGGCGGCCGACAAGGAACCCGGCTTCGTCGGGGTTGATTGGCTGATCCTGCTGCTTTCCGGCATCGTCGGCCCGGTCGTCCTCCTGCTGTGGGGGTGGCCGTCATGAGCCAGTCGCAACACACGATCGAGGACAATGCCTGGCCGCTCGCCCCGTCGCAGCGCGTCTGGGGCACCTGGGAGCTGTTCGTCGTCCTGCTGGTCGCCGCGGCGGCGACCTGGTGCTACGTCATCGGCGAATATGTCGGCTACTACCTGCAGGTGAAGCCGGGCTTCGCCTCGATGACCGCCGGTTCGATGTTCGGCATGCTGCTGGTGACGCTCGCGGTGGTGCCGCCTTCGACCAAATACGGCGTCGATTCCATCGTCTCGGCCAAGGCGCAGTTCGGCAGCAACGGCTGGCTGATCACGGTGGTGCTGCAATACGTCTCGATCATCTGCTGGAACTCGATCCTGCTGATCTTCTTCGGCAAGGCGCTGGAGGAATTCCTGGTCACGCTCGGCCTGATCACGGCCGAGTCGGCCTCGGTGGCGGTCGCCATCGGCACGCTGGCGGCCTGCGCCTTCGTGTTCTGGTCGTTGATGCGGGGCACCTCCGGGGTCCAGCGCGTGTCGAACGTGCTGTTCTTCTTCATCGTCGGCGTCGGCGCCTGGATCATCTACGAGCTGATGAGCCAGAAATCCGAGGCCCTGGCGGCGGCGGCGCCGGCTTATGCCTCGGGCAGCCTGCAATGGGACTACGTGACCGGCATCGAGATCGGCATCGTCAGCCTGCTGTCCTGGTGGCCCTATATCGGCGCCATGACGCGCGTCGCGCGCAACACGCGCACGGCGACCTTCCCGGCAATGATCGGCATGGGATTGCCGGTGCCGCTGCTGAGCCTGATCGGCCTGGCGGCGATCCTGGCGCTCGGCACCTCGAACCCGGCGCAATGGCTGACCGAGCTGGGCGGGTCGTTCTACGGCGCCATCGCGCTGCTGTTCGTCATCGCGGCGAATATCGGCACGGCGGTGGCCGGTCTCTATGCCTCGGCCGTCGGCCTGCGCGCGGTGCCGGCGCTCACCAACGCGCCGTGGTCGTTGCTGCTGGCGCTGGCCATCGTGCCGGTGGTGGCGATCGGGATCTTCATACCCGACCTGTTCTTCAGCAACATCGGCACGGTGCTGGCGTATATGGGCGTGTTCTTCGCGCCGCTCTGCGCCATCCAGATCGTCGACTACTTCTTCCTGCGGGGCCAGCGCCTCGACCTGCGGGCGCTCTATCAGCGGGCGCCGGGCAGTGCCTACCACTACTGGGGCGGCTTCAACCCGGCGGCGGTGCTGGGGATGGTGGCGGGCTTCGCCACCTATCTCTTCCTGCTGAACCCGGTGACCTATGCCAGCAACTCGCCCTACGAGTATCTGACCGCGTCGCTGCCGACCGCGCTGGTCGGCGGCGTCGTCTATCTCGTGGTGACGCTGGTGATCGTCAAGCCGGCCGGCAAGGGCGGCTACAAATAGAGGTCTCCGCGCGAACGAAAGGCGGCGGGAGCGATCCCGCCGCCTTTTTCATGCCCGTGCCTCAGGCCTTCAAGGATTCTAGGCCTTGAAGGATTCGTCCTTCTGGTAGGGGAACCACCAGAAGTCCTGGTTGCTCGCCTGCGGGTCGATCATCACGAACTTGGTGTTCTGGAACTGATTCAGCCCCTCGGGGCCAAGCTGCCGGCCGCTGCCGGAAAGCTTGCGCCCGCCGAAGGGCAGGGCGTCGTTGTCGAGCAGCGGCGCGTTGATCCACAGGATGCCGGCCTGGATCTCCTCCACCGCGCGGAACGCCTCGTTCATGTCGAGGGTGTAGAGGTTGGAGCCCAGGCCGAAGCGCGACTTGTTGGCCAGCTCCAGCGCCTCGTCGAAGCTGCGCACCCGGCAGATCGGCGCCACCGGGCCGAACGGCTCCTCGTTCAGGATCTCCATGTCGGGGGTGACCCCGGTCAGCACCGTCGGCTCGACGAACCAGCCGCGGTTGAGATCGGCCGGCCGCCCGCCGCCGGTCGCCGCCTTGGCGCCCTGCTGGCGCGCGCGCGCGATCAGGCCCTCGAAGCGCTCGCGCTGCTTGCGCGTCGCCATCGGGCCCATGTCGACCTGGCCCAGGCCGTTGCCGATGCGCAGCTTCTTCGCCTCGGCCACCAGCCGTTCGACGAAGTCATCGTGGATCGCGTCATGCACGTAGAAGCGCTCGGCCGAGGTGCAGACCTGGCCGCAATTGAGATAGGCGGCGAAGGCAGCACCCCGCGCCGCCATGTCGAGTGGCGCCGAGGGCATGACGATGAAGGGGTCGTTGCCCGATGCCTCGACCAGGCAGGGCTTGAAGCTCTCGGCGCAGGTCTTGGCCACCGCCTGGCCGACCGGGACGGAGCCGGTATAGGCGACCCCGTGGGTGCCGGAACTGGCGACCAGGCGCTGGCCAACCCGGGCGCCGCCGGTCACCACCTGCATCAGGCCGGCGGGCAGCGACGCGAACAGCTCCATGAACTTCAGCGTGGTGAGGCTGGTCTGCTCATGCGGCTTCACGATCACCGCGTTGCCGGCGGCGAGCGCCGCGGCGGCCTCCCAGCACAGCAGCACCAGCGGATAGTTGAACGGCAGCACGATGACGATGGTGCCGAGCGGCTCCTTGATCGCGAAATGGAACTGCCCCGGCACGGTGGCGCCGGCGATGCGGCCGGTCTCGTTGCGGGCGATCTCGGCGTAGTAGTCGATCGCGGTGGCGCACCACGACACCTCGTCGACCGATTCCTTGAACGGCTTGCCTTCTTCGCGCGTCAGATGCTCGGCGAACACCTTCTTGTCGCGCCGGATGGCGGCGGCGATGTCGTGCAGGATGACGGCGCGGCTGCGCGGGTCCTGGCGGCACCAGGCCTTGCGCGCCTGGTTGGCGATGTCGATGGCCTGGTCGACCTCGCGGTCGGTGGCGTCGGCGATGTGGCCGACGGTTTCCTCGGTCGCCGGGTCGATCACCTCGATCTGGCTGGTGCTGGCGCTGGCGACCCAGTTGCCCTCGACATAGAGCTTGCCGGACAGCTTGGCGAAATCCTTGAGCGCGGTCATGCCGGTTCCTCCCCTTGGCGGCCGCCGGTCGCGCCGGCGGCTGTTCAAATTTCTTTTAAGTATGTACTATTTTATTCACCGCGCAAGCCGGGCCGGGTCGGGCGGCTGTTCCGCAGCCGCCCGGCCCGTGCTAAGCGGGGCGTCGGACGGAGAACGGGAGCGAGTCGCCTTGCCGCGCAAGTTGAAAGCCAACGCCGAAACCCCCAAGCGGGCGCGCAAGCCGGTCCCCCGCAAGACGGCGGCGAAGGCGAAATCCAAGGCCGGGCCAAAATCCAAGGCTGGGCCGAAATCCAAGGCCGGGCCGAAATCCAAGGCCGGGCCGAAATCCAATGCTAGGGCGCGGCCGGCCGATCACTCGGCCCACGATCTCGCCGTCGGCGCGCGGCTGCGCCAGGTGCGCGAGGGCGCCGGCCTGTCGCAGCGCGAGCTGGCCAAGCGGGCCGGCGTCACCAATGCCACGATCTCGCTGATCGAGCAGCACAACCACGCGCCGTCGCTGGGCTCGCTGCACCGCATCCTCAGCGCCATCCCGATCTCGATGGCGGATTTCTTCGCCCTGCCGGCGACCCAGCGCAACGTGCTGTTCTACGACAAGGACGAGCTGGTCTCGGTCAGCCGCGGCGCCGCCGACCTCCAGGTCCTGGGCAGCGAGCGGCGCGACAAGCGGCTGCAGATGTTCTTCGAACGCTACGCGCCGGGGGCGGGTACCGGCGCCGAATGGCTGGTGCATGACGGCGAGACCGCCGCCGTCATCGTGCAGGGCGTCGTGCGCCTCGAGGTCGACGGCAAGAGCCGCCGCATCGCCGCCGGCGGCGGCTTCCAGCTTCTCGGCAAGCAGCCCTACCGCCTGACCAATATCGGCGCGTCCATGGCCATTGTGGTCTGCGCCTGCACGCCGCCGATGATCTAGCGGCCCGGCTTCCAGGCTGTCAGGCGATCATCCGGAGCGGATTGTCGGCGGTGAACACGGCCTCGCCGCCGACGAAAGTGGCGACCAGGCGCGGCAGGCGCCCCTTCTGCCAGTCGACCAGCAGCAGATCGGCCCGCTGGCCGGGCGCGATGCGGCCGCGATCGGTCAGGTTGACGGCGTCCGCCGGATTGCTGGAGACCAAGCGCCAGGCACCGGCCAGATCGGTCAGCTCCAGATCGACCAGGGTGAAGGCCGCCGCCATCAGTGCCGGATAGTAGTAGTCCGAGGTCAGCACGCTGCACAAATTCTCCGCCACCGCTTCGCGCCCGCCGAGGCGGGCGAGGTGGCTGCCGCCGCGCACCACGTTGGGCGCGCCGAGGATGGTGCGGGCGCCACGGTCGAGCGCCGCCCGCGCCGTCGCACGGTCGAAGGGGAACTCGCAGAGGCCGCAGCCCAGCGCGTGGAATTCCGCCTGCACCTCGGGACTCATGTCGTCATGCGAGGCCATCGGCACGCCGGCCTGCCGCGCCGCGTCGGCCATGCGACGCATCGAGGCCGGCACCTCGGCGGCGCGGTCCATCACTTGCTGCAGCAGGGCGCTGAACGCCTCGCCGCCGAGACCGCTGCGCGCGGCATAGGCTTCGAGCTTGTCGCTGCCGAGGTGGCGGGCGATGTCTCCAGTATGGTCGTTGAAGGCGAACAGGTCGATCAGGCCATCGGCGATCCAGTCGATCACCTCCTGCTCGGCCGCGAGGTTGAAGGTCTCGAAGCGCAGATGCACCCGCGCGTCGCAGACCAGCCGGCCGCGCAGCTCGTGCAGGGTGGCGAGGAAGCGGCGGGCGGATTCGGCGCCGCGCAGGCCCGGCTCCCAGGAATAGGTCAGGCCGTGATAGGCGGTGGTGATGCCGTTGGCGACCAGTTGCCGGTCGGTCTCCATCATCGCCAGCGCGTCGGGGAAGCGGACGCCAGGGCGCGGCATCAGTTGCCGCTCGAACGCATCGCCGTGCAAATCGATCATGCCAGGCAGGACCAGCAATCCCGGCACGTTCCAGCGCCGGGCGGACGCCGCGGGCGCCGCGCCCAATGCGGCGATGCGCCCGTCGCGCAGCGTCACCTCGGTTTCGGCGAGGGTGCCGTCGGGCAGCAAGGCCCTGCCGCCGGCGATCACGGTCTCCAACTGGCGCGGTTCCATGGCGAATCCTTTCCCCGGCGGGATCATCGCCGCGGCGCCCCCGGCGTTCCAGCGACAGGAAAATGACAGCTGACCGCCGGCGCCGATTTCTCGGACCCGGCGGGGCCTTGTCGAGGCGCTGTCATCGAACGGACATGATTGTGCCAGGGCGCGGTCACCCCGGGCGCCCATGCTGCCAACGCCGCGCGAACAGGCTCCGGCCCGACAGCGGGATGGCTAATGCTCGACCAGCACCTGCACCAGGTCGCCGACGAACTTGCTGAGGCAGAACTCGATCCTGACACCCTGGCCATCCACGTTGATGCCCTCGGTGACGATCAGCGGCCGGTTCCGCGGCATGGCCAGCAGGCGCGCCTCTTCGGTGGTCGGCATCTTGGCCAGGATGCGCGTGCTCTGGCGGGTGTATTCCTCGACGCCGAGGCGCCGCACCGACTGGGTGAAGGACTTGGTTTCCGCCACCAGCGCGCCGATGCCGTCGAAGCGCGGCTTGGGAAAATAGTGCGCCGAGACGCTGATGCGCCGCCCGTCGGTCTCGCCGGCGCACAGCACGTAATTGACCAGCGCGCCGCGACGCAGGCGCAGCGCCCGTGCCACCTCCGCGCTCGCCGGCAAGTCGGCGGTGTCGAGCATGACGCGGTCGGCACCGCGATTCTGCCGCGACAGGTTCTCGCTGAACCGCGTCTTGCGCGACAGCTGGTAGTCGATCACTGCCTCCTGCACGAAGGTGCCGCGGCCCTGGTCGGTGCGCAGCAGGCCGCGCTCCTCCAGCCGCGCGATCGCCTGGCGCACGGTGTGGCGGTTGACCAGGAAGCGCTTGGCCAGTTCCGCCTCGGTCGGCAGGCGCGCGCCGGGCTTGAAGGTGTGATCGCGGATCTGGCCTTCCAGGATCTGCTGGATCTGGCGCCAGACGGCGACGCCGCCATCGCGGGTGATCTCCATGGCTTTCTCCAGCCTCCGGCCGCACTTGTCGGGCGGCCTTCACAAAACGATCAACAATCGCCCTTTGACAGGCCTTCGCACGGCTTCTAGCTTAGAAAGATATAGATGTCTAGACAAATTTAGAGATTGTCTAGCGCCCGGCTTCAGAGGTGATCGCAGCATGGACGGCGCAGCCGAGACCAACGCTACAGAGACAGGCGCCGCAGAAATCGGCGCCTCTGGAACCTCCCTCGGCCCCGAGCAGATCCGGCGGCAGCGCTGGATGGCGGTGCTGGCGCGTGCCGGCGTGGCGGAACTGGAGAGCGCCTTGCCGGCAATCGTGGACGCCATGGGCGAGCTGCCGGCCTATCAGCTGATCCGCCGGCCGGAGATCGGCATGGCCATGGTGCGGGCGCGCGCCGGCGGCACTGGTGCCGCCTTCAATCTCGGCGAGATGACCATGACCCGCTGCACGCTCAGGACCGCGACCGGCTTTGTCGGCACCGCCTATGTCGCCGGCCGCTCGCAGCGCCAGGCGGAACTGGCAGCGCTCCTCGACGCGCTGCTGCAGGACCCGGGGCAGCAGGCGAAGCTGCTCGCAATCGTCATCGATCCCCTGGCCCGGGCGCAGGATCTGCGCCGCCGCCGCCGCGTCGACCGTTCGGCGCCGACCCGGGTCGATTTCCTCACCGTCGTGCGTGGAGAAGATTCGCTATGAACCAACAGACCAGGATCGGCCTGCAGAACCTGGCGCCGGGCTTCGCCGATCCGCAGCTCGACGCCCAGCGGGTGTTCCGCCAGCTGCTCCAGGCGATGGCGCGGCCGGGGCAGGTGGCGCCGCTCGATCGCCTGCCCGACGCGCCCCTGCCGCTCGGCCGCGCCGCCGCGGCGCTGGCGCTCACGCTGTTCGACCTCGACACGCCGATCTGGCTTTCGGAGGATTTGCGCGCGGCGGCGGGCGACTATCTCGCCTTCCACACCGGCGCGCCGCTTGCCCGGGATCTCGGCACCGCCAGCTTCGTGCTGGTGGCCGATGGCAACGCGCTGCCCGATCTCGACCAGGTCGCCCTCGGCGACCCGCAATACCCGGAGCGCGCGGCGACGGTGATCATCCAGGTGGCGCGGATCAGGATCGCGCCGCCGGACAAGGCGGGCTACCGCCTGCGCGGGCCCGGAATCCTCGGCCATGTCGACCTCAAGGTCGACGGCCTGGCCGATGAATTCTGGACCGCGCTGCGGGCCAACCAGAAACGCTTCCCGCTCGGCTTCGATGCCGTGCTGGTGGCGGGCGATGCGGTGCTGGGCTTGCCGCGCACCGTCCTGGTCGAAGCGCTGGAGGGCTGAGCCATGTATGTTTCCGTCAAGGGCGGCGAGCGGGCGATCGCGGCGGCGCATGAATTGCTGGCCGTGGAACGGCGTGGCGACACCAGCGTGCCGGAGCTCGACCTGGCGCAGATCGCGCAGCAATTGAGCCTCGGCGTCGCGCGGGTGATGGCCGAGGGCGCACTCTACGACCCGGAACTGGCAGCACTCGCCATCAAGCAGGCACGCGGCGACATGGTCGAGGCGATCTTCCTGCTGCGCGCCTATCGCACCACCTTGCCGCGGCTTGCCACCAGCCTGCCGATCGACACCGGCAGCATGGCGGTGCGCCGGCGCATCTCCGCCACCTTCAAGGACATTCCCGGCGGCCAAGTCCTCGGCCCGACCTTCGACTACACCCATCGCCTGCTCGATTTCGATCTGGCGGAAGCCAAGGCGGAGGCCAGCCGGCCGGAAGCTGGCGAGGTTGAGCCAAGCCCGGCCAAACCGATGCCCTCCGTCGCCCGGATCCTCGGCGCCGAAGGCCTGCTGGAGGCCGAGGCGCCGGGTGACGAGTCCGCCCCAATCGCCGACCTGACGCGCGAGCCGTTGTCTTTCCCCGCTGGCCGCGATGCGCGGCTGCAGGCGCTGGCCCGCGGCGACGAAGGCTTCCTGCTGGCGCTCGGCTATTCGACCCAGCGCGGCTACGGCCGCAACCACCCCTTCGCCGGCGAGATCCGCCTCGGCGAGGTGACGGTCGAGGTCCAGCCCGACGAGCTGCCGTTCCCGATCGACATCGGCGAGGTCGAAGTCACCGAGTGCCAGATGGTGAACGCGTTCAAGGGCTCGAAGAGCAAGCCGGCGCAATTCACCCGCGGCTACGGCCTCACCTTCGGCCATGGCGAGCGCAAGGCGATGGCCATGGCCCTGGTCGATCGCGCGCTGCGCTGCCGCGAGCTCGGCGAGGAGGCCGATTCCCCGGCGCAGGACGAGGAATTTGTCCTCTATCACTGCGACAACCTCGAGGCCTCGGGCTTCGTGCAGCATCTGAAGCTGCCGCACTATGTCGACTTCCAGTCGGAGCTGGTGATGGTGCGCGAGATGCGCCGCCAGGCGGCGGAAGCGGCGGCATCCCAGGCGGCGCCCAGGGCGGAGGCGGCGGAATGACCCCCAATCCTTCGATGGCCGCGACCGGCTACAACTTCGCCTATCTGGACGAGCAGACCAAGCGGATGCTCCGCCGCACCATCCTGAAGGCGGTGGCGATCCCCGGCTACCAGGTGCCTTTCGGCGACCGCGAGATGCCGATGCCGCATGGCTGGGGCACCGGGGGCATCCAGGTGACCGCCGCCATCATCGGGCCCGAGGACACGCTGAAGGTGATCGATCAGGGCGCCGACGACACCACCAACGCGGTGTCGATCCGGCAGTTCTTCGCCAAGACCGCCGGCGTCGCCACGACGACGCGGACCGAGGACGCAACCATCGTGCAGACCCGGCACCGCATCCCGGAAAAGAAGCTGCAGGAAGGCCAGATCCTGGTCTACCAGGTGCCAATCCCGGAGCCTCTGCGCTGGCTCGAGCCGCGCGAGACCGAGACGCGCAAGATGCATGCGCTCTCCGAATACGGCATCATGCATGTGCGGCTCTACGAGGACATCGCCACCCATGGCCGCATCGCCACGTCCTACGACTATCCGGTCCAGGTGAACGACCGCTACATCATGCGGCCCTCGCCGATCCCGAAATTCGACAATCCCAAGATGGACATGATGCCGGCCTTGCAGCTGTTCGGCGCCGGGCGCGAGAAGCGCATCTACGCGGTGCCGCCCTATACCAAGGTGAAGAGCCTGGATTTCGACGACTATCCCTTCGAGATCCAGCGCTGGGACGAATCCTGCGCCCTGTGCGGCGCCACCGACAGCTTCCTCGACGAGATCATCACCGACGACCAGGGCGCGCGCATGTTCGTCTGCTCCGACAGCGACTATTGCCACGACCGGCAGGTCGCCGGGCGCAAGGAGGCGGCGGAATGAGCGATCTGGAAACACCGCTGCTGCGCGTCGAGAACCTGACCCGCTTCTACGGCGCGCGCGCCGCCTGCCGCGATGTCAGCTTCGACCTGTGGCCGGGCGAAGTCATGGGCGTGGTCGGCGAATCCGGCTCCGGCAAGACCACCCTGCTGAACTGCCTGTCGGCGCGATTGCGCCCGGATGGCGGCCGCATCCTCTACCAGACGCGCCACGAGGGCATGGCCGACATCTACGCCATGAGCGAGGCGGAGCGTCGCCTGCTGATGCGCACCGATTGGGGCTTGGTGCACCAGAACCCGCGCGACGGCCTGCGGCTCGGCGTCAGCGCCGGAGCCAATATCGGCGAGCGGCTGATGGCGGTGGGCGCCCGGCACTACGGCGACATCCGCGCGGCGGCGACGGATTGGCTGGGCCGGGTGGAGATCGACGCGGGCCGCATCGACGACCAGCCGCGCGCCTTCTCCGGTGGCATGCAGCAGCGCCTGCAGATCGCCCGCAACCTGGTGACCAGCCCGCGCATCGTCTTCATGGACGAGCCGACCGGCGGCCTTGATGTCTCGGTCCAGGCGCGCCTGCTCGACCTGCTGCGCGAGCTGGTGGCCGAGCTGGGCCTTTCGGTGGTCGTCGTCACCCACGACCTCGCCGTGGTGCGCCTGCTGGCGCACCGGCTGATGGTGATGCGCGAGGGCCGGGTGGTCGAGGCGGGGTTGACCGACCAGGTGCTGGACGATCCGCAGCATCCCTACACGCAATTGCTGGTTTCATCGGTGTTGCAGGCATGAGCAATCTGGCGATCGAGGTCGGCGGACTCGGCAAGACGTTCCGCCTCCATACCCAGGGCGACGTGGAGATCGAGGTCTTCCGCGGCCTTGACTTCAACGTGGCGTTCGGCGAATGCGTGGCGCTGCACGGGCCTTCCGGCTGTGGCAAGTCGACCCTGCTGCGGGCGCTCTACGCCAACTACACGGTGGGCCAGGGTGCGATCCGCGTGCGCCACCGCGACGGCTGGGTCGACATGGCGCGCGCCGAGCCGCGCGCCATCCTTGCCGTCCGCCGCCACTCGATGGGCTATGTCAGCCAGTTCCTGCGGGTGATTCCCCGGGTGCCCGCGCTTGACATCGTCGCCGAGCCGCTGCGGCTGCATGGCCTCGACGCCGATGCCGCGCGGCGGCGCGCCGGCGACATGCTGGCCCGGCTCAACGTGCCGGAGCGGCTGTGGAACCTGGCCCCGGCGACCTTTTCCGGTGGCGAGCAGCAGCGCATCAACATCGCCCGCGGCTTCATCGCCGCGCGGCCGATCCTGCTGCTGGACGAGCCGACGGCGGCCCTCGATGCCGCCAACCGCGCCGTCGTCGCTGAGTTGATCCTGGAGCGCAAGGCGGCGGGCACTGCCATCGTCGGTATTTTCCACGACGCGGAAATTCGTCATCAAGTGTGCGATAGAATATTCGAGATCGAGCAATTCAAGGCGGCGGCATGACCGACGAGACGATTCTTTCAAATGCCCGTATCGTGACCGCGGATGCCGTGATCGACGGCGCGGTGCGGGTGAAGGACGGCAGGATCGTGGAAATCCTGCCGGGCGCGACCGGCGCCATGGCGGCGCAGGATCTGGGTGGCGACTACCTGCTGCCCGGCCTGGTCGAGATCCATACCGACAACATGGAGAAGCACTTCGAGCCGCGCCCGGGCGCGCTCTGGCCGTCGGCCCTGGCGGCGGTGCTGGCGCATGACGCGCAGGTCATCGGCGCCGGCATCACCACGGTGCTGGACGCCGTCTGCGTCGGCGACTATCGCGACAGCGGCAAGCGCCGCCGCATCCTGGCCGATTCCATCGCCAGCGTGACCCAGGCGCGCGCCGCCGACCTGCTGCGCGCCGATCACCTGTTCCACTTGCGCTGCGAGGTATCGGACCCCGCCGTGGTCGAGATGTTCGAGCCCTATGCCGACCATCCGCTGCTGCGCCTGGTCTCGGTGATGGATCACACGCCGGGCCAGCGGCAATGGCGCGATCTCGAAAGCTACCGCACGTTCAACCGCGACAAGAACTGGAGCGATGCCGAGCTGGCCGTGGTGGTGACCCAGTACAAGGAGAAGATGGCGGTTCATTCGGACGTCAATCGCAAGGCCATTCTGGATCTCTGCCAGGGCCTGGACGTGCCGCTGGCCAGCCACGACGACACCACCGAAGAGCATGTCGCGCAGGCCCATGCCGAAGGCATCGCCATCGCGGAGTTTCCCACCACCTTGGCGGCGGCGAAGCTGGCGCGCGACTATGGCATGATGAACGTGATGGGCGCGCCCAACGTGGTGCGCGGCGGATCGCATTCCGGCAACATCTCGGCACAGGCGCTGGCCGAGGCCGGCCTGCTCGACGTGCTGTCCTCCGACTACGTGCCGGCCAGCCTGCTGCACGCGGCCTTCCTGTTGCATCAACGCGCCGGCCTCAGCCTGCCGGACTCCTTGCGGGTGGTGGCGCTGAACCCGGCGCGGTCCATCGGCCTCACCGACCGCGGCGAGATCGCCCCGGGACAACGCGCCGATTTGGTCCGCGTGCGGCTGCACGACGATTTGCCGATCGTGCGCGAGGTCTGGCGCGGCGGCGCCCGCGTCGCGTAAGTCTCAGGCCGCCATGACCGCCCGCTATGCCCTCTATTTCGCGCCCTTGCGCGGCAGCCTGCTGGCGCGCTTCGGCGATGCCTGGCTCGGCCGCGACGTGGAGAGTGGTTCCACGTTGACGCCGCCCGCCGCCCGGGGCTTCGACCCGGCGCGGCATGCCGCGCTGACCGAGGCGCCACGTCACTACGGTTTCCATGGCACACTGAAGCCGCCTTTTCATCTGGCTGATGGCAGCGACGCGGCGGAGCTGCGCGCGGCGCTGGCCGCCTTCGCGGCGCGGCAAGCGGCTTTCACGATCCCACAGCTGGCCCTGCGCCAGATCGGCGACTTTCTGGCCCTCGTTCCGGCGCAGGAGGTTCCCGCCCTCGCGGCCCTCGCCGAGGCCTGCGTCAGCGAGTTCGATTCCTTTCGCGCCCCGCCATCGGCGGCGGAGCTGGCCAAGCGCCAGGCCGCCGGCTTGACGGCGCGGCAGAGCGCCTTGCTGGCGCGCTGGGGCTATCCCTATGTGATGGAGGAGTTCCGCTTCCACTTGACCCTGACCGGGCCGGTGCCGGAAGCGCCCGAGCGCACCCGGCTCGCCGCCGCATTGGCGCCCCTGGTGGCGCCGGTCCTGGCTGAGGCGGTGCCGGTGCGCGAGATCTGCCTGTTCCATCAGCCCGACCGCGCCGCAGCGTTCCGTCTGACCGACCGCTTCGCTTTCGCCGCATGACGCCGCTGGCGGCCCCCGCGCCCCGACCGGCCCGGCTGGTCTACGTGATCGGCCCGTCCGGCGCCGGCAAGGACAGCATCATCGCCTATGCCCGCGCCCGGCTCGGCGCCACGGAGGCCGCGCCGGCCTTCGCCCGGCGCCACATCACCCGACCGGCGGAGAGCGGCGGCGAGGATCACATCCCGATCGCGCCGGAGGAATTCGCCCAAGCCTGCGCCGCCGGCCGCTTCGCCCTGCACTGGCGCGGCAACGGCCACAGCTACGGCATTGGCGGCGAAATCGACGATTGGCTGGCGGCGGGCCGCCATGTGGTGATGAACGGTTCCCGCGCCCATCTGGACGCGGCGGCGGGACGCTATGCGGCGCTGCTGCCGGTGCTGATCCGGATCGACCCGGCGGTGCTGCGCGTGCGCCTTGCGGCACGCGGCCGCGAGACGGCGGAAGAGATCGAAGCCCGCATCCGCCGTGCCGCCGAGTTCGGCGCCATCGACCATCCGGCGCTGGTAACCCTGCCGAATGATGGCGCGCTGTCCGAGGCCGGCGAGAACTTTCTGGCGCTGTTGCGCGCGCTCTAGAGGAACTGCCGCCGCAGCCAGGCGGAGAGCACGTCGAGCAGCGAGACGGTGACGATGATCATCAGCATGACCGCGCAGGTCTGCGCGAAGTAGAAGCCGCGGATCACCTCCCACAGCACCACGCCGATGCCGCCGGCCCCCACCATGCCGACCACGGTGGCCGAGCGCACGTTGGATTCGAAGCGATAGAGCGAATAGGAGACCCAGAGCGGGATCACCTGCGGGATGACGCCGTAGATGATCTCCTCCAGCACATTGGCGCCCGTGGCGCGGATGCCCTCGACCGGGCGGGGATCGATCGCCTCCACCGCCTCGGAGAACAGCTTGGCCAGGATGCCGGTGGTGTGGACGAAGATGGCGAGGACACCGGCGAATGGGCCGAGGCCGACGGCGACCACGAACAGCATGGCGAAGACCATCTCGTTGATGGCGCGCAGCGCGTCCATCAGCCGGCGCACCGGCTGGCGCAGCCAGAGCGGCGAGATGTTCTCCGCCGCCATCAGGCCGAAGGGAACGGCGAAGACGATGGCCAGCGCGGTACCCCAGATGGCGATCTGCAGTGTGCGCAGGATCTCTTCGACGTAGTAGCGCCACTGCGAGAAGTCCGGCGGGAAGAATTCCTCGGCCAGGGTCGCCATGTTGCCGGAATCTTCGATCAGGGCCCAGGGCCGGATGTCGGCGCCGCGATAGGACCAGGCGAGGACGGCAAAGGCGATGCCGTAGAGCAGCACCTTGCCCAGCGAGCTGCGCAGCGAGCGCGGCGGATGGGTGGAGTTCGCCGTGGAATGGGCCAGGGCCTGCGCCATGATTGGGTCCTCCCGCATGCAAATCGGGCGTCGGTGCCTGCTGGCGCCGACGCCCGTCCTGGTTGGCTCAGTTGGTGACCGGCTGCTTCTTCTTCAGCTCTTCGAGCTGGGCATCGATCTCGGCCAGTTTCTGCTGCTTGTCGGCGTCGGCGAGGGTGGTGTCGCCTTCCACCGCCAGGCGGTTCTTGAACAGGCTGAGGATGCGGATCGGCACCAGCTGGTCATTGTTGGATTCCTTGAACGGCGCCCACTGCAGGCCGGCGAGGATTTCCTTTTCCTTCGCGGCGTTCGGGCCGCTGACGCCATAGGTCAGGAAGAAGCCCTTGATCTTGGCCTTGTCGCCGTCGGTCAGGTCCTTGCGCCAGACGATCGGGTCGGAGGGGATCAGCACCGACTTCCAGATGATCTTGATCTGGGCGTATTTGTCCGGGAAGTTCTTCTGCAGCTTCGCCATGTTCTCGGTGTTGTTGGTGGCGAAGTCGACCTGCTTGTTGGCGACGGCGAGGGCGTTGGACTCGTGGTTGGCGCTGACCGTCTGCTTGAAATACGTCTTCGGGTCGATCTTGTTCAGGCCGAACACGTAGTAGCCCGGCACCAGGTAGCCCGAGGTGGAGTTCGGGTCGCCGTTGGAAAAGGTCAGCTCCGGGCCGTACTTGATGACGTCGTCGACGGAATTCAGCTTGGTGTTGTCCTTGTTGGCAATCAGCAGCGACCAGTAGCCCGGGCTGCCGTCGGCCGCGACGGTCTGCACGAAGATCTCGCCATTGGCGCGGTCCACCGCCTCCATCGCCGACTTGTTGCCGTACCAGGCCACGTCGACCTTGCCGAAGCGCATGGCCTCGATCACGCCGGCATAGTCCGGGGCGAAGAAGGCGTTGACCTTGATGCCCAGCGCCTTGCCCATGTCGGCCAGGAACGGATCCCAGACCGGCTTCAGGTTCTGCGTGGATTCGGTGGAGATGATGCCGAAGTTCAGTTCCTTCAGCTCATCCGCCTGGGCGGCGGCGCCGAACCCGGCGGCGAGGGTAAGCGACAAGGCGGCTGATCTGAGCCATTTGCCGATCATCGAGTGACTCCTTGGTTGGGGTGGATGGAAATGAGGAGAAGAACGGGTGCGCGCGGGCCTAGCCCGCGGCCGCGACGGCCAGGGCCTCGGCGCCCTGCGGGAAGCCGACCACGTTGCGCGGCCGCTGCCTGGCGGCGGCCGGCAGGGCCTCGCCCAGCAGGAATTCCTCCGCTTCAGCACCATAGAGCTCACTGAGCTTTTGGACCGTCAGGTCGGTGGTCGGGCCGTCGAACACCACCTTGCCGGCGCGCAGCGCCACGGTGCGCGGGCAGTAGTGCATGGCGAACTGCACCTGGTGCAGCGAGACCAGCACGGTGACGCCGTCCACGCGATTGAGCTCGGACAGCGATTCCATCACCCGGCGCGCCGCCTCCGGGTCCAGCGAGGCGATCGGCTCGTCGGCCAGCACCAGGCTGGCGCGCTGCACCATCGCCCGGGCGATGGCGGCGCGCTGCTGCTGGCCGCCGGACAGGTTGAAGGCGCGCTGGAACGCCCAATCGGCGATGCCGACGCGCTGCAGTGCGGCGAGCGCCAGGCGCCGCTCGTGCTCGGGAAAGCGGAAGGTGAGGGTGCGCCACAGCGGCAGGCGGCTCAGCGTGCCGATCAGCACATTGGTGATGACCGACAGGCGGTTGACCAGGTTGAACTGCTGGAAGACGAAACCGACATTGCCGCGCACGCGGCGCACCTGCGGGCTGAGACGACCGGCCGCCTGCACTGCTTGGCCGGCGATCTCGACCCGGCATTCGCCGGCATTGCGGTCGCCGGCGACCAGCCCGGCCAGATGTCGCAGCAAGGTCGACTTGCCGGAGCCCGACGCGCCGATCAGCGCCACCATCTCGCCCGGCGATACCTGCAGATTGACCGTGTCGAGCGCCCTCTGGCCGCTGCCAAAGGTCTTGCTCAAGCCACGGACGTCGACCGCCAACTGCGTCATGCGCCTCTCCCGATCACTGCCGTTCCCTGACGGGTCTGGGCCGCATGCCGCATTTTCACGGCATCAGCCCGACTCATTCGCGCTTTTCAGGGATTGTGCGGGCCGCTTGCCGAGGGGGCGCCAGCCGTTCGATGAAGAATATCGGGCGGTTTTATGACAGCGGATGGACGGTGCGGGGACTTGTCGGGACTTGTCGGATCCGGCGCGTCGCGGACTGGAATTCGACCTCCGCCGCGTGCCCTCAGGGGCGCAGCAACTGGCCTCCATCCGCCACCAGCGTATGGCCGGTGACCCAGCTGGCGAGGTCCGAGGCCAGGAACAGCACCGCTTTCGCGATCTCCTCCGGCCGGCCATAGCGGCCCATCGGGATGCCGTCGAGCACGCCGCGATAAGTCGCCGGATCGTCGCGCCCGACCTGCTCCCAGAAGCCGCCGGGGAACTCGATCGATCCGGGCGCCACGCAATTGACACGGATCTTCTTCGGCGCGAGCGTCAGGGCCTGGGAGGTCGTCAGGTGGATCAGCGCCGCCTTGGCCGCCCCATAGGCCGCCTCGCGCTGCGACGGCATGAAGCCGGAGATCGAGGAGATGTTGATGATCGACGCGCGGGGCGATTGCTCCAGGTGGCTCTGCGCCGCCGCGGAGGCGCGCACCGCCGCCATCAGGTCGACGCCAAGGCAGCTGTCCCAGGCATTGCCTTTGTCGAAAACCCCGGTGGCGTTGTTGACCAGCACGTCGATGCCGCCCAGGGCGCCTGCCGCCTCGGCGATATAGCCATCGATGGCCGCCGCCTGCGCCAGGTCGCAGACCGCGGCATGGGTGACGCTAGCCTGTTTGACCAGCTCTGCCCGCGTCGCCGCCAGGGCGTCGGCGCCGCGCGCGCAGATGGAAACCCTGGCGCCTTCGGCGGCGAAGGCCAAGGCGATCGACCGGCCGATGCCGCGGCTTCCGCCGGCGACGACCACGCGGATATCCCGCAAGTTGAGATCCATTGTTCCCGCTCCCGCTGTGATGGCCGCCGATCTGAGCGTTTTCCGGCGCGGCGCGCCAGTGGAAACGGCGGGGTGGCCCGGTCCCGGCGGTTTGCCAAGCCGGGCAGGTGAATCTATCGTCGGAATCCGCCCAGGCGGCGAAAGAAGACGGGGGACAGCGTGCATCGGGAGCCTTTCATCATGGCCTGCTACAGCGATTTCGCCGGGCAGGTGCGCGGCAAGGGCTTTCCCGCGCGCGAGCTGGAGGAGCGCTGGGAAAAGGGCGTCGGCTGGACCCCCACCAACATCATGATCAACTGTTTCGGCGCCATCCCGGCGACGCCCTGGGGTGCGTCCGGCGACCTACTGCTGCGGCCCGACCCGGCCGGCGACGCGACGCTCGATTTCGGCGACGGCGCGGCGCCGGAGCGCTTCATCCTGGGCTTCGTCGACGAGCTCGACGGCACGCCGTGGTCCTGCTGCCCGCGGCACTACCTGGCCGAGGCGCTCGCGGATCTGGAGCGCGAGTTCGGCCTGCGGCTGCGCGTCGCCTTCGAGCACGAGTTCACCTGTCTCGGCTTCGCGCCGCGCCTGGGCGCCGCCTATGGGCTGGAGAGCATCCGCCAGATCGGCGACCTGCCGGAGATCATCCTGGCGGCACTCGACCGCGCCGGGCTGGAGCCGGATACCTTCCTGCCGGAATATTCCCCCGGCCAGTACGAGGTCACCGTGCGGCCGGCGCTCGGCCTGGAGGCCGCCGACCGCGCGGTGAAGCTGCGCCAGATCGTGCGCGCGGCGACGGCGCGCATGGGCTGGCGGGCAACCTTCGCGCCGATCCTGAAGCCGGGCGGTGTCGGCAACGGCGTCCACATCCATTTCAGCCTGGAGGACCGGCAGGGCCAGCCGTTGTCGCACGATCCAGCGGGGGCGCATGGCGTCTCGCGCATCGCCGCGCCTTTCCTCGCCGGCATCCTGGCGCATGGCCGGGCGCTCTGCGCCGTCACCGCGCCCAGCGTGATCTCCTATGAGCGGTTGCGGCCCAACGCCTGGAGCGCCTCGGTCACCAATCTCGGCCAGCGCGACCGCGAGGCGCTGGTGCGCATCTGCCCGGTCTCCGCCAGGCCCGGCGCAAGCGTGGCGCGGAGCTTCAATTTCGAATACCGCGCCGCCGACGCCGCGGCGACGCCGCATCTGGCCCTGGGCGCCCTGGTGCGTGCGGGCCTGCACGGCCTGCGCGGCAATCTCGCCCTGCCGAAGGCGGCCAGTGTCATCGAGGTTGCCAGGATGAGCGCCGAGGAGCGGCTGGCGGCCGGCATCGTCGCGCTGCCGAAGAGCCTGCCGGAGGCGCTGGATTGCCTCGAGGCGGACGCCGCGATCATGCCCGAGGCCATGCAGCTGCCATACCTGATGCACAAGCGCGGCGAGGCGACGCAGGTCGCATCCACCGGGCGGGAAGAACTCTGCGGCCTCTACGCGCAGGCGTACTGACCCCGCAAGAATGCAAAGGGCCGGAGCGAGTCTCGTCGCTCCGGCCCTTCGCCGCGGGACAATGCGGCGCCGCGTTGTTCCGGCGTCAGATCCGCCCGGTTATCAGCAGGACGACGACCACGATCAGCAGCACGGAGACGAAGCCACCCGGGGCATAGCCCCAGCCGCGGCTGTAGGGCCATGCCGGAATCGCGCCGATCAGCAGCAGAATCAACAGAACGAGAAGAATGGTCCCGAGCATCGCGATCTCCATCAGAGTTGTGCAGTCACAACGCGATTGCGAGGCTTTGGTTCCGCCGGCGAGCCGACAAGGACGCCCCCGGATGGCCGCGGCGCGGCGGCGGGCTCGCCACTGCTGAAGCTCAAAAAGGACACGGACCGCTCGGGCCTTCTGGTCAGCCCGAAGCGGTCCGTGCCGTAATCGCCTCCACGCCGTCGAGGGGTGAATCGCAGCGGCGGAGGCTAAAGGCTCCTCAAGCGAGGCGCCTCATCAGTTGCGGAAAATGTCCGCATTCTCCTTCTGGAAGTCGCGCACCTGGCGCTCGGCCTCTTCCTTGGCGATGCCGTAGCGCTTCTGCACGTGACCGACCAGCTGGTCGCGGTTTCCTTCCAGCGCGGTGAAGTCGTCGTCGGTGAGCTTGCCCCACTGCTCCTTCACCTTGCCTTTGAAGATGTTCCAGTTGCCGGTGGCCTGTTCCTTGTTCATGACTCTCTCCGTGGTTGGGGAATATTCACGCTCGAAAGCGCGTCACAATGAAGAAACCCAAGCGTCTCCGCTCGGTTCCTCCCGGGGAGTCCCCCGGGGAGTCGAAGCCGCGCGTCAGCGTCGCGTCGACTTCTCGCGGATGGCGGGGTCTTCCTCGCGCATCCGGCTCTTGCCGATTTTCTCGGCCCGCTCCAAATCGCTGCGCTCGCCGCTGTCGAGCGCCCTTTTGGCGCGCTCGCCGCTCTCTTCCACGCGGCCGGACTTTGCGAAGCGTTCGGTAGCGTCGTTGTAGGCGCGTGCCGCCGTGCGGCTGCCTTCTCCCTCGTTGCGCGCGGTCTGGCCGGCCTGCGCGCCTGTAGACGGTTCGGCCCCGCGCACCTTGGCATCCTCTTGCCGATCGATGCGCGCGCCTTGCTGTTTCTCACTTGGCTTCATTGCTGCCTCCACTGCGGACGGATGCGACGACCCCGGGGGCCCCGGGGCCGCCGCGCTGCGTCTCGGGCCTTCTACTTGCGACCCTGGTCGCGGTCCGCACCGCGGTTCTGCGGGTTCACGCTGCTGTTGTCGCGGCGCATATCCTTGCCCGCGTTGTCGTTGTGCTGGTCGCGGCCCCGCTCATGGGTGGGCTGCTCCCGGTTGCGGTCGCCGCCCTGGTACTGCTGTTTCTGAGCGCCGCCGTCGTGGCCGGAGGCTTGGCCGGCGTGGACATCCGGCACCTTGCCGGTGGCATCATCCGGGCGTGGACGCTGGCCGTTCGGCGTCTGGTCGCGCGGATTGTCCTTGTTCGTGGCCTGGCCACCGGCGCTTTTCTTGCCGGCGTCGTCGCCCGGCTGGCCGGCGGTGCGCTGGGTGTTGTGTTGCTGCATAGTCGATCTCCTGCTCCAGGTTCGTGGGGAAGGCGCAGTCGCTGAGGTGGGGCCTCATCAACCTGATTGATCAACCCTGGCTCGATGGACGGGGTTCCGCCGGACGTGCCGCGTTGCCCATCAACCCCAGATCAGCCAGATGACCAGCAGCACAGAAATCGGCACGCCCAGCAGCCATGCGATGAAGTAGCGCATTACTTTTCTCCCTTTCGTCGGTGCAGTCATTCGGGTGGGACAACCACGAGAGAAGTCGATCGGTTCCGCACCGGCAGGCGAGGGACCCGGCGCTCGCCCGCGAATTCCGCTTGGAACTCTCGACGATGGCGGCGGTTTCTAGGTTAGTCCGCGCGTCGCGGGCGGCTGGGCCGCCGCGATGCGCGGCCACACAGCTGAAATTGGGAATAGGAGTTTCGGATATGAAAATGGGCAAGCTCTTTGCCTCTACGGCCGTCGCCGCTCTGCTGAGCGCCGGCCTGACGACCGTGCCATCGATGATGGCGAGCGCCGATGTGACGGCGACCACCAGCGTCGGCCAGCCGGAAGAACTCATCGGCAAGAACGTTGTCGACGCGCAGGGCGACAAGGTCGGCGACATCGAAAGCGTGCTGATCGACAAGGACGGCCAGGTACGCTACGTGATCGTCGGCGTCGGCGGCTTTCTCGGCATCGGCGAACAGAGCGTCGCCCTGCGCTGGGACACCGTGCATCTGGCCGAGGACGGCAAGGATGTCGTGGCCCCGGTGACCAAGGAATCGCTCAGCAAGCTGCCGCCGCACCGCTATCCAAACGCGGCCAACACCGGCAAGGTCTATTCGCTGGATGAGGATCTGGCGGCGAACCCCTATCTGGCGGCCGATGGCGAGACCAAGGTGAACGCCGCCATCGACAGCAAGACGCTGATCGACCGCGACATCGTCAACGCGAACGGCGACAAGGTCGGCACCGTCGAATCCGTCGTCATCGACAAGAAGGGCAATGTCAAATACGTCATCGCCGGCGTCGGCGGCTTCCTCGGCATGGGCGAGAAGCACGTCGCCCTGAAATGGGACGACCTGAAGGTCACTGGGCAGGGCGACCACGTCGCTGCCAACGTGACCAAGGAGCAGCTGCAGGCGCTGCCCGACTACAAGCAGCCGGAAAGCGCATCGCCGGATCGCATCTACGCCTATGACGATGCGGTCAAGATGAACCAGTACCTCGCCGAAGGCGGAATCGCCGACGCCAATACCACCGATATCGACAATGACACGACCGTATCCGCCGCCGGCCTGCGCGCCAGCGACGTGGTCGGTGCCAAGGTGGAGACGCCGAACGGCGACAACATTGGCGAAATCAGCGAAGTCATCCTGAAGCAGGACGGCAGCGTGAACGGCGTTGTCGTCGATGTCGGCGGCTTCCTCGGCGTCGGCGAGCGTCCGGTGCTGCTGAACTGGAAGGATCTGCAGTTCACCGGCGTGACCGGCGATCTCGCCGTCACCACGACGCTGAACAAGGATCAGCTGACCGCCTTCCCCGAGTTCCAGGCCAGCAAGTAGGCCTGGGACATGCTCCCGCCCGGCGGCTCCGATGCGCCGGGCGGGAGGAACGCTTGGTCGCGTGGAACGGGGGCGAAAGCTGCCGTTCCAGGCGCAACTCATATGGAGGCTGCCCGACCGAAGGGGAGCGAATGCACGTTCGCCCACCAGGTTGCCAGCTGGCCAATTGCGAGGTGATATCGTGAGCAAATTCAAACTGATGCCATTGCCTTATGAGTATTCCGCCCTGCGCCCGGTCATTTCTGCGCGCACCCTGGAGCTGCACCACGACAAGCATCACAAGGGCTATGTCGACAAGCTCAACAAGCTCGTCGAGGGCACGGCGTATGAACACCTGTCGCTGGAGGAGATCATCCGCAAATCCGCCGGCGACGGCGCGGCCGGCAAGATCTTCAACAATGCCGGCCAGGTCTGGAATCACGATTTCTTCTGGCGGTCGATGAAGCCGGACGGCGGCGGGCAGCCCGACCAGGCGCTGCGGGCGCGCATCGAGAACGATTTCACGTCGCTCGAGCAGTTCGGCGCGCTTTTCGTGAAGACCGCGGTCGATCATTTCGGCAGCGGCTGGGTCTGGCTGTCGGCCGCTGCGGATGGCGGGCTCAAGGTCAGCGCGACGCACGACGCGGCGTCACCATTGCTCGACGGCCTGCGGCCGCTGCTGTGCTGCGACCTGTGGGAGCATGCCTACTACCTGGACTACCAGAACGACCGCGAGGGTTTCGTGCACGACTTCCTCGGCAGGATCGTGAACTGGTCCTACGCGGCGGAACGGTACCGGGAGACGGCGCGCGCCGCGTAAGCCGGCGAGGTTGGGCGGGATGCCGGGCTAGGCGAGCTTGGCCAATGCCTCGGCCATCTGCGCGATATCATAGGGCTTCGGCAGGAAGACGTATTTCACCTTGCCGGAATCCAGCTTGACCGCCTGCGGGTTGTGGCCGGAGGCAAACACAACCCGCAAGCCGTCGCGCAGCGAGCTGGCTTGGCCGACCATGTCGGCGCCGTTCATGTCGGGAAGCGCCAGGTCGACGACCAGCGCGTCGACGGGCTGCTTCCCGGCCAGGATCGTCAGTGCCTCGCCGCCGCGCGCCGCGTCGATCACCCGGTGACCCAGGTCGCGCAGCATTTCCGCCGTTGAGATTCGGATCAGCGCATCGTCATCGACCAGGAGGATCGACAGCCCGGCGGGCTGCACGGCAGGGTCGGCCTTGCCGTTCCTTTCGTCCGGGACTTGCCCGTCCGCACGCCATCCCTCTGCCTGCCGTCCTTCTGCGTGCCGCATCTCTCCGCTCTGGCCGCCCTTGCGCTGGCCGTCCAGGATCAGGCGGAGCTTCCGGCTCAGCTCCGGCTCGCGATACGGCTTGCTGAGCAGATGAACGCCCTCATCGAGCCGGCCATGGTGGATGATGGCGTTCTCGGTGTAGCCGGAGGTGAAGAGGACCGCGAGGCCCGGCAGGATCTGTTGCGCTTCATGCGCCAGCTTCCGCCCGCTGACCGCTCCCGACATCACCACGTCGGTGAACAGGAGGTCGAAGCGCCCACCGTCGCGCAGCAGCGCCAAGGCCTGTTCGCCGTCGCTGGCCTCGGTCACCTGGTAGCCCAGCCCGCGCGTCATCTCGGCCACCGCGCGGCGGACATCCGCATCATCCTCGACCAGCAGAATGCGCTCGTTGCGCCCGCGCGCGGGCTCGCCCTCCGCGGCGGCGAGGGCCTCCTCGGGTCGCCGCGACCGCGGCAGGTAGATCCGGATCGTGGTGCCGAGGCCGATCTCGCTGTAGATCTTGGCGTGGCCGCTGGACTGCTTCACGAAGCCGTAGACCATGCTGAGGCCAAGTCCGGTGCCCTGGCCCTCGGGCTTGGTGGTGAAGAACGGCTCGAAGGCGCGCGCCGCCACGTCCGCCGGCATGCCGGCGCCGGTGTCGGTCACCGCCAGCATCACGTATTGCCCTGGGGTCACTTCCTCGTGGAGCCGCGCGTATTTCTCGTCCAGCACCGCGTTGGCGAGCTCGATGGTGAGCTTGCCGCCCGCCGGCATGGCGTCGCGGGCATTGACCGCCAGGTTGAGGATCGCGTTCTCCACCTGGTTCACGTCGACGAAGGTGTTCCACAAGCCGGCGTCGACGATGGTCTCGATCTCGATGGTCTCGCCCAGCGTCCGGTGCAGCAGGTCGCTCATTGCCCGCACCCGCTTGCCCAGGTTGGCCACCACCGGCTCGAGCGGCTGGCGCCGGGCGAAAGCCAGGAGCTGCCGGGTCAGCTTGGCGCCGCGTTCCGCCGCACTGCTGGCATACTTGATGTGGGTGGTCAACAGATCGCGGTCTTCCTGGTGGCGCGACATCAGGTCCAGGTTGCTGGCGATCACCTGCAGCAGGTTGTTGAAGTCATGCGCCACGCCGCCGGTCAGGTGGCCGATAGCCTCCATCTTCTGTGCCTGGCGCGCCACCTGCTCGATGCGCAGGCGCTCGGTGACGTCGGCGCAGGTCATCACCACGCTGCCGGTCAGGGTCCGCCGGTGCGCGCATTCCAGGTCCCGGCCGCCGACGCGGATCTTCTGCTTCAGCTTCATCATCTGGTCGAGGCCGGCCAGGCCTTCATCCTCCGCGGTGAGATCGAACAGCCGCTCCGCGCGGTTGCGATCGAAGTCGAGGAACTCGGCGAAGGAGCGGCCCGGGCGGGGAAAGTCCTCCGGATAGCCGGAGAAGGCGAAGAAGCGCGCGTTCCAGGCGATCAGCCCCTTGTCCGGGTCGAAGGCGGCGACACCCTCGCTGGTGTTGTCCAGGGTCGTCTGCAGCAGCGCGGCCTGTTCGCGCAGGCTGGCTTCGGCTGCCTTCAGCTTGAGGAAACTGCGCCGCAGCAGCAGGCCGCCGCCGACGGCCACCAGGAGGCCGAGGCAGGCGGCGAGCAGCGCCATGAACCGGCTCCGTTCGATGCTGGCGTTGAACCGCACCCGTCCGGCGTCCATCTCCGCCTGTGCCTGCCGCATCAGGTCGTCGACCAGCGAACGGATGGCGTCCATTGCGTGTTTGCCCTCGTCGGTCAGCACCTGGGCGCGGGCCGCCCCGAAGCCCCGCTGCTTGCTGATCGCGATGGATTCCTCGAGCTCCTCCTGCTTGGCGTCGATCTGGGTGAACAGAACCCGGATCCGTTCGCCCAGCCACGGGCTGTCGTCGGCGAAGGTCTGCAATTGGGCGCGCAGCGCGGTGATGCGGCCGACGCTGTCCAGATAGGGATCGAGATAGGCCGGATCCTCCGCCAGCAGATAGCCGCGCTGGCCGGTCTCGGCATCCTGCAAGGCGCTGAACAACTGGCGCACCACCAGCAATTCCTCGTTCGCCTGCCGGGTGACGCGGCGGTCCTCCTCGAGCTGCGAGAAGGCCGAATAGGTCAGGAAGAGGACGACGGCCAGCGACAGGCAGACCGCCGTCACCCCGCCTATGATCCAACGCCCCGGTCGTCGCCGCATCATCGCTCATGCCCCCACTTGGCTAGGCGCGGCGCACGTGGCCGGCCGCGCCGTCCCATCTATTGTCCATTCCGGCCGCCGGCAGGCGGCATGCCGGCGGTCGCGTCCGCGCGGATTTCCTCGGCGGCTTCCGCGCCGAGCGGAAAGATGAAGGCGACGCCCCCGCCAAATGCAGCTCCGCCGGTCGCGCCGTCGGTCGTGAGGCTCGCCGCGCGCGCACCCAGCTGCGTAGCGAATCCGCGGACCAGCGACGCGCTCAGTTCCGGCTCCGGTGCCGCCGCGGATTGCGCCGCCGCGCCGCCGTCCAGCCCGTCGTGCAGAATGCTCAGCCGGAGGTCGGCAGCGTCGACCGCGGCGAGGACAACCCGGACGGTTCCGGACCGCCCGTTCGGGAAGGCGCGCGCCAGGATGTCGGTGACCGCTTCCGTCACCAGCAGCGCCAGCGGCACCGCGCGGTCGATGCCGATCTCCACGGCGGCGACGTCGGACAGGATGGCGATGCGCCCGCGGGCACCGCCGGGACTGAGCTGGATCAGCTGGCACAGCTCGCCGAGCAACAGCTTGGCGTTGACGTTGCGGTTCTCGGGGCTTTCGTACAGGTGGCGGTGCACCAGGGCCAGCGCCTGGACGCGGATGCGCACGTCCTGCAAGGCGTGCATGGCCGGCTCGTTCCTGGCCTCCCGCGAATAGAGGTTGAGCAGGCTGGTCACCGTCTGCAGGTTGTTCTTGATGCGGTGATGGATCTCCCGCAGCATTTCTTCCTTCTGCCCGATCGCGGCCTTCAGCTCGCCCTGCCGGGTGTTGAGCCGGTCCGCCATTTCGGCCAGGGTGTCGCCGAGCTGGCGGATCTCCGCCGGCGCCCCGTCCAGCTCCGCGCGCGCCGACAGGTCGCCCCGGCTCAGCGCCGAGGTGGTCTCCAGCAGCCGCTGGGTCCAGCGGGTCACCAGGAATCGCGTGCCGAGCCACGCCGCCAGCACGCCGGAGACCCAGATGGCGAAGACCAGGGCGACCTGGGCGATCAGGTCGCGGTCGGCCCAGCTGGTGCCGCTCTTGGGCGCCCCGACCAGCAGGAACAGGCTGCCGGATTCGACGGCGGAAACCGCGTAGACCCGGGTGATCCCGTCCCTGGCACCGGCCTCGAAGATGCGCGCCTGCCCGGCCAGGATCTTGCCGATGGTCTCCGCCGGCGGCAGTCCTCCGGCGCCCAGATCGGCCGGCACGGTCACGCTGTGCAGCGTGAGCCCGTCGCGGTCGAGCAGATAGACCACGCCCTCCATCGGCAGGCTGAGGTAGCGCTCGCTCTCGCTGAGCCCGTCGAGACGGATGCCGAGGGCGAGGACGCCGCTGATGTCGGCGGTGCCGTTGGCCACCGGCTGGGCCAGCATCAGGATGGGGACTGGCGTCTCGGCGGGCCTCACATAGCCGCTGAGAAAGGCGGTCTTGGTCTCGACCGCCATGCGGAAATACTCTTCCTGGGTCGCGTCCTCGGGCAGGTGCCGGGCATCGGATCCACACACCGCCTTGCCCTTGGCGTCGAACAGCACCAGCGACGCATAGACCGGGAACGGCCGGATCGCCCGCGCCAGCGCCGGGCCGCAGGCCGCGGCGTCCGGCGGCCCGGTTTCCGGCGCCACCGCCTCGCTGCGGGCGACGTCGAGCAGGATGTTGGTCGAGTTCTCGATCAGCGCGTGATGATAGGTCGAGGCCAGCGCGGCATAGTTGCGCACCGAATCGCGCAGCCTTTCCGCATGGACCTCGGAGGTCTCGATCGCCTCGATGACGCCGATCAGCGTGGGTGGCAACGCGACCAGCGCGAAGACCAGCATCAGGCGATGCTTCAGCGACCGCACGATACGCTCACGCTCCGATCAGGCCGATTCGCGCTCCAGGGAGGCGTTCTGCGCATTGGACAGGGCCTGCGAGATCGTCGCCTTCAGCGTGTCCGGCTCGAACGGCTTGGTGACCAGATAGGTCGGCTCCGGCCGCTGCCCGGTCAGCAGCCGCTCCGGGAAGGCGGTGACGAAGATCACCGGCACGGTCATCGATTGCAGGATCTTGCCCACGGCGTCGATGCCGGACCCGCCGGCGCCGAGATTGATGTCGGCCAGCACCAGGCCCGGTTGCTTGGCCCGGGCCAGGGCCACGGCCTCGCGCTCGCTGCTGGCGATTCCGACGACAGTGTGGCCGAGCTCGCGCACGATGCCGGCGATGTCGATGGCAATCACCGACTCGTCCTCGATGACCAGCACCGTGGTCGCCAGTTGGCGGTTGACCTCGGCCCAGGCCTTCTCGACCAGCGCGGTCGCCTCCTCCAGCGTGATGCGCATGACGGCCGCCGCTGCATCCATGGCGAAGCCCTCCAGCGCGGTCAGCAGCAGGATCTGCCGTTCCCGGGGTGGCAGCGCTTCCAGCCGGGCCACGATCGATTTGCCGCCGGGCACACCAGGATGCGGCTGCAGTTCGGCGATCGGCAGCCAGATGTCGTGGAACAGGCGATAGAGCTGGACCCGGAGATCCTCGCCGTCGACGATCCGGCTGGGCTCCTCGACCAGGACCTCAAGGCAGACGCGGATATATTCGTCGCCGCGGGCCTGCGACCCGGTCAGGGCACGGGCGTAGCGCCGCAGATACGGCAGGCGGACGGCAATTTCTTGAGCCAGATCGGTCATTTAGAGTTCTCCCCAGGACCCGCAGGTGTTACCCGACGATGTGAACAAAGAAGCAACAGAAATTATTTCTTCCCGCAAGGAACACAAAGGCCGGCGCCGGGTTCCCATTCATTGTCGGATTTTCGTCGACGCACCACATGCCGGATCGGGGCCTCGGCGGGCGCCATCCGGGCAGCTCTGGTAGTCTGGCAGGCGCGGCGATGATTTGGAACCGACGAGGCCGGCGGGGGTTGCCATGACAAGAACAATGGCGTTCGACGTTGCATTGGCCCGCTTGGCGTCCGCTTCGAGTGACCTCCCGGTACTCTGGGCGGTGCTGCGTGAATCTTGGGGGTTGGTGTAATGGCTGAGCGCAAGAACGAGGGCGTCGCGCCTGAGCGCGACACGAGCGTAACGGAATCAGAGATGACTTTGCAGCGTTCCCAGCAGGCGGCCAATGGCGGCCTCCCGAAGTTTCAGTCCCCGGCGCAGTTGGACTCATGGTTCGACGCCCAATTGCTGCAGGTCTATTCGGAAGTGGTGAGCGAGCCGCTGCCAAAGGAGTTCATCGACCTCCTGCAGAAGCTGCGCGAGAAGAAGGCCCGCTAGGGCCTCCGGCAACACCCGGCCGCATCTTCGAGCGGCCGGACGAATGGCTTCCATAGAAAACCGGACACTCGGAAAGCCGGACAGGCAAGAACGGACAGGCAGGTTAGCGGATGGAGCAGGGTCGTTACACGAGCGATTCGCCGGAATTCCAGGCGGCACTGGTCGACGTGCTGCCGCATCTGCGCGCCTTCGCCCGCTCACTCACCCGCCGGCGCGAGCAGGCGGACGACCTGGTCAATGACGCCGTCGTGCGCGCCCTGTCGGCGGCGGGGCAGTTCCAGCCGGGCACCAATTTCAAGGCCTGGATGTTCACCATCCTGCGCAACCTCTACTACAACGAGGGCCGCAAGAATCGCGCCACCGTCTCGCTCGACGAGGCCGAGGCCCTGATGCCGTCGGTGGCGCCGTCGCAGCAATCGACGCTCGAATTCTGCGACTTCCGCCGTGCGTTCTGGCAGCTGGGCGACGACCATCGCGAGGTGCTGATCCTGGTTGGCGCCAGCGGCCTCAGCTACGAGGAGGCGGCGGAGGTCTGCGGCTGCGCGATCGGCACCATCAAGAGCCGGGTGTCGCGCGCCCGCGCCGAGCTCATGCACCTGCTGTCCGACGACAACCTGAAATCCATCCGCACGGAATCCGCGCCGATGGCCGGACTCGATCCCAGCGCGGTGCTCGAGACCGCCGCCGGCAAGTAATCTGTCGCAGCGCGAGTTCCGCTCGCCATCGACGCGACTTCCGATCACAAGAAGGGCGCCCGCGGCGATTGCCGGGGGCGCCCTGTTTGTTTGCGACGGCGAACCGCCGCAGCGGATCAGTTGATCGCGCCGCCGGCCTTGGCGGACGCGCCCTGCGCCTCCTCGGCCAGGCCAGGATGCGCCTCCTCCAGTGCCGCCAGCGCCTTGCGCACCTTGCGCAGCAGTTCCGCCGAGCCGCCCTGCGCCGCGGTCTGGTCGGTCATGTTCTCCTCCGACGCCACCAGCATCTGCCGCAGGTCGTATTCCCATTGCTGCAGGAGCTTCACCTTCTGCCGCGGCTCCAGCTCGCTGTCGCCGAGGATGGCGCCGGGGGTGGCGAAATTGGCGGCGACGTCCTTCTGCACTTCGTCGAATCGCTTGGCTTCCATCTTTGTCTCCCTTGTCACGGCGGGCGCCTAGCGCCCGAGGAATTCGCCCACGGGGGCGAGCGGCTGGACGCGGTCGCCGAGGATCTTGACCACGGCCAGCAATGGTACCGACACCAACACGCCAACCACGCCCCAGGTCCATCCGCAGAACAGCAATGCGACGAAGACCGCGACCGGGTTGAGCACCAGGCTGCGTGCCACGATTGTAGGGGTGATGAACTGGCCCTCCAGCGTGCAATAGACCAGCACCGCCAGCGGCGGCAGGATCGCGGTGTGCCAGTCGGGAAAGCTCATGAACGAGGCCAGGGTCACGATGACGAAGCAGGCCGCGGGGCCCAGGAACGGGATGAAGTTGAGGATCCCGAGCAGGGCGCCCCACAGCCACGGCGAGGGCATCCCGAGCAGGAGCATGGTCAGGCCCAGCGTGGCGCCGAGCGCCGTATTGATCACCGTGATGGTCAGCAGGTAGTGCGACACATCGCTTTGCACCTGGCGCGCGATCTCGACCGCCTGGCGCTTGTCGCGCAGGGTCGGCAGCACGGCGACCAGCTTGCGCAGGAAGAGGTCGCCGGAGGCCAGCAGGAAATACAGCAGCACCAGCATGCTGCCGGTGGCGAGCGTGACGTTCGCCGTCTCAGACAGCACCAGGGTCGGGCCCAGCGCCGGCTCCGCCACCACTGCCTGGGCCTGCTGGGTCGTCGCCGCCGCCCCGGCGGAATCGGCGATCTCGGAAAGCTTCGACAGCGATTCTCCGGCCTGGCGCAGGAAATCGAGCGGCCCTTCCATCTGCCGCAGGTGCGAGCGCAGGATGAACAGGCGCTCGGGAATGCGGGTCACCCATTCAGCCGCCGGCGCCGACAGCGCATAGGCGCCGTAGGCAATGCCGCAAGTGAGGATCGTCAGGACCAGGGCGGCGCCGACGGGCTCGGGAATGTGGAGCCGTGTCAGCTGCCGCACCGGCAGGGCCAGGACCAGTTTCAAGAGAACGGCGACCAGGATCGGCAGGATGAGCTCGCCGGCGAAATACATCGCGAAACAGCCGAGCAGCAGAAAGATGCCGAGCAGCAGGATGTTCTGGGTTCGCTGGGCCGCAACGGCCGCCGCGGGCTCCGCAACTGGCGCTTCGGCGACCTCGATCGCCGCCGCCGGGCCGGTATTGTCGGCAGGGGTCGCATCCGGCACACCGTTGTCTGGCACCTTCCCCTCCTCTTGCGCCGGCTCGATTGCTGCCGCTGAGCGATCGCGACTCAGCGGCGGCGGGTCGCCAGGATCAACCCGGCGATGAAGGCGCCGGTGGCGATCGTCCCGGCATTGCGCGAGAGCAGCACCTCCAGGTCGCGGCCAAGCAGGCCGGCGCCGAGCGGCGGCACCGGCGTGCCCGCCACCTCCGGCACCGCCTCGGGAAGGCGCTTCCGGCTTGCCTTGCTGGCGACAATCGTCAGCAGGCCGGCCAGCACCAGGGCGCCGCCGCAGATGAGGTTGGCGCTCTGCCGGTCGGTGGCCAGCACGAGCGCCTCGTGCCCGGCCGTGAGCAGGAAGCCCGCGCCGACGAGCAGCACCAGCATGCCGCAGGCCATCGCCAGGGCGCGCGCCAGCGCCCGGCGCATGCCGCGCCTGGCGCCGTCGGCGCTCTGCTTCACGGCGAGCGTGAACAGCAGCGTCCTCAATAAGCCGAACATGGGCGCTAGCGCCGCATCAGCATGCCCACCACCACCCCGAGGCCGAGCGCCACCAGGATGCTGGGAATCGGATGCTCCTCGACATTCGCCTGCAGGCTGTCGGCGGCATCCTTCGCCCCGGTCCGCAGCCGCTTGGACGCGCCGCGCACGCGCTCGGCCGCCCCATCGAGACCCTGCCGCACGGCGTCGGCCATGCTCTGGGCCTGGTGGCTGCTCACGTCCTTGAGCGTTTGCGTCAGGCTGGCCACGTCTTCACGCAGCTGGGCCAGTTCCTCCTGCACGGCGGCATAGTCGCGTTCCAGGGTGCTCGTGCCGTTCGCCATTTCGTATCCTCCAGATTTCGACAGGACGCATGACGCCGAGCCCCGGTTCGGCCAGGGCAGGCTGAACGGTCGCTCGCATCATGGCTAGGTAGCTGAGTAATGGCGGGTGTCGTGAAAGGTTCCCGCCGCGCGTGATCCTGCGATCGCCGCCGGCGGTCGCGAAGGGGCATCTGGCCGTCTCTGGATCGGCGCGGGCGTCGCGGTCAGTGCGAGACGCCGAACTCGGTGCGGATCGCCTGTTGGTTCGGCGCTGTGGGCTGTCCCGGCTCGACCGGGGCGAGAGCGTGTTTCAGTTCGGCGATCCGGAACGGCTTGCGCAGGATGGCGATGTCGCGACAGCCGCCGGCCTGACCCAGGCGTTGCGCCATCTCGGCGTAGGACGGATGCGCCCCGGACAGGATGATGATCCGGGCCGTCGAACCGACATCGCCCAGCCAGCGCAGCAATTCGATGCCATCGGTGTCGGGCATGCAGATGTCCACCGTGACCACGCACGGATGCACCCGGGAATAGGCGGTCATGAATTTGCCGGCAGTCAGCGCCGTTTCGGCCGAATAGCCGAGATCGACAGCAGCTTTCCGGATGATCTCCAGAATCTGCGGGTCGTCGTCGATCGAGAGCAGCGCCTTGTTGGCCATCGAAGGCCCCTCTGTCCAATGCCGGCGGTGGCACTGCCGCCGATCTTCGCAGGACCTTCTTAATAGTTGGTGTGTGGCCGCTTCGCCGGCCATATCCATTAAGAATTAGGCTGTTGAGAGAATGCTTCGCCGGCGCCCGCGGCCGAACCTGAGAAGACGCCCTGTTGCCCGCGGGCGGACTTTGACGGACAGCGGACTCAGGTGCCGATGAAGTAGCGCTGCCACTCGAAATCGGTGATTTGCGCGGCTTGCCAGCTGTCGAAAGCCTCCTGTTCCGCCTCGCGGCTCAACAGGTAGTGGGCTTTGAAATCGGGTCCGAACACCTGGGTGACGAAATCCGATAACCGGAATGCCGTCATGGACTCTTTCAGGCTGCGCGCCAAAGGCGGGCGGTTCAGCGCCGCGGGGTTGCCAGGTGCCGCCGGCTCCAGTGGCAGCTTGCCCTCGATGCCGTCGAGGCCGGCGGCCAGCATGGCGGCGATGGCGAGATAGGGATTGATGTCGGCGCCCGGCACGCGGTGCTCGAAGCGCGCGGCATCCGCCGTCGGCGTGGTGATCGCGCGCACCGCCGCGGTGCGGTTCTCGTAGCCCCAGGACGCATCCTCCGGCGACCAGGCGCCGCGGTCCATGCGGCGGTACGAATTGACCGTGGGCCGGAACAGCAGATGCGTGTCGGGCAGGTGCTTCAGCAGCCCGGCCAGGTAGTGCTGCGCCACCGGCGTCAGCTGGTTGGCGCCGGCAGCGAAGGCGTTCTTGCCGCCTTGCCACAGGCTCTGGTGGGTGTGGCCGCCGCAGGCGCTTTCCTTTCCCGGTGGTTGGAAGCGGGTCATGAAAGTGGCGACCAGGCCGCGCTCGGCGCAGAACTCGCGCAGGTGCAGCTTCGCGCGCACCGCGTCGTCGGCCGCCTCAAGCGGCGATTTCGGCGTCAGCGCGAATTCATACATGCCGTAGCCGTATTCGGTGACGAAGGACGCCACGCCGATGCCGATGCTCTGCAGGCGATCGATGAACTGCGCGACGAAATCCTGGTAATCGCCGCCGCGCACGAGGTCGTAGTTGACGTAGGAATGGCCCCACGGCTTCAGCTCGCGATAGCGGCCGGCCCGCATCAGGTCATGGTCGGCGAAGAAGATGCCGAATTCGTATTCCATGGCGAAAATCGGCTCGTAGCCGAGCTTCCGGGCGCGGTCCTCCTGCGTCTTCAGGATGGCGCGCGGGTCGAGCGCACAGCGCCTGCCGTCCAGCATGTAGGAATTGGTGATGACCGAAGCGTAGCGCTTGTCCCAGCCGTGCTGGCGCACCGTCGCCGGGTCGGGCAGGCACATGACGTTGGGATAGCCGTTGGCGTCGTTGCTGATCTCGCCGGCGAAGACCGGGATGCCGGTCGGCTGGCCGTCGCTGTGCTGCACGCAATAGAGGATGCCGTTGAGCGCGTCGCCGTTGTAGGACAGCTTGAACGGCGCGGTCTTGGAGCGGAAGACGCCGTTGACCTCCGCCATGTGCACGTTGATGAAGCGGGCGCCGTTGTCGGCCAGCTCCTTCTGCAGGCGCTGCAGCTCACCCTTGCGCGCCGCGACATCGGCCTCGAAATCCGTCGTCATGTCGGTTCCCTCTCGTCACGCCCGTCCAATACGCGCCGGGACAGCCCGGTCTTCGGCCGCCGCCAGTGCCGCAGCACCTCGTCCAGTTCCAGCCGCACGAAGATGCCGCGCGGCCGGAAGGTCATGCCCAGCACGATCACCGCGCCCATGGCGATGCCCGACAGTCCCAGCAGCGGCGGCAGGGTCAATCCGGCGATCTCCGCGCCGCTTTCCAGGCTGCGGATGACTTCCAGCAGGATCGACAGCACCGCCGAGCCGAACACCGCGCCGGAGACCGTGCGCATCCCGCCCAGGATCAGCATGGCGAGGGTGGTCATGACCAGCTCGAAGTGAAAGGCGCGCGCGTTGATCGTGCCCATGAAGTAAGCATAGAGGATCCCGGCCGCGCCGCACATCATGCCGCCCAGGATCCAGGCGATCAGGCGCAGGCGCCAGACATCGACGCCGAAGGCCTTGGCGGCCAGCAGGCTTTCCGCGCTGGCCCGCAACTGCAGCCCGGCGCGGCTGTCCTTGAACAGGCGCGCGACGACGATGCCGGCGACCGACGCGGCGATGGCGGTCGGCAGGCCGACGATCTGAGGAATGCCGAAGAAGGCCTGCGCCCCCTTGAACAAATCGGTCCAGTGGATGAAGACCGAGTGCACGATCATCATCAGGCTGAAGGTGAGGATGGTGGCCGCCTCGCCGGACAGCCGCGCGATCACCAGCCCGGTCAGCACCGCGACGATGCCGGAGATGCCGAGCCCGGCCAAGGCCGCCAGCAGCGGATCGATGGCGATCTGCCCCAGCCCGAACGGGGCATGGGGAATCGAGAGCTTCTTCATCGCCACCGGCGTCGCCAGGATGGCGACCGAATAGGCGCCGATGCCGACAAAGGCGCCCTGGCCCAGATTGGCGACCATCGAATTGCCCATGAACATCTGCAAGCCGAGCACGATCAGCAGGTTGACATAGGCGGCGAAGGCGACGCGCACCAGGTAAGCCGGCGCGAAGGCGAGGACCAGCAGGCCGATGATCACCACCGGCAGCGCGGTGATCAGGGCGCCGAGCAGCGAGCGCAGCAACGGGTGGCGCAGGCTGCGCGGCCCGACCTGCGCTCTCGCCGCTATTGCACTGCCCTCGGCGGATTGACTCATCGCCTCAGATCTCCTTGTCGCCGAGTTCGATGCGGCGGGCGAGCAGCCCTTCCGGCCGCCACACCAGCAGCGCCGCGATCAGCGCATAGGCGATCGCGTCGGTGAGGCCGCCATATTCCTGCGGCAGCAGCGAGACGATGGCGACGTCGAGGAAGCCGAGCAGCAGCCCGCCCACCACCGCGCCGTTGAGCGAGCCGAAGCCGCCGATGACGCAGGCGACGAAGGCCTTGATCACCGGCTGGAAACCGAAATCGGGATCGACGCTGCCGCGCCGCGCGACGATGAAGATGGCGGCGATGCCGGCCAGGAAGCCGGACAGCGCGAAGGCGGTGGCGATCACCCGGTTGGCGCGGATGCCCATCAGCCGCACGGTGGAGAATTCCCGCGTCGCCGCGCGAATGGCGAGGCCGAGGGTGGAGCGCTTCAGGAACACCACCAGCCCGCCGATGGCGATGGCGACCACCGCCAGCTCCAGGATCTGCAGCAGCGACACCGCGTAGGGTCCGATGAAGATGGTACGGCTCAGCTCGTTGAAGGCCGGCACCGAGCGCGGCCGCGGCGACACCAGCAGGGTGAACAGGTTCTGCACCACGATGCTCACCCCCAACGCGGTCAGCAATCCGGTGGTGGATGGGGCATGGCGCACCGGGCGGAAGGCGACGCGCTCGAACAGCACGGCGACCGCGGCGCCGGCCAGGATCGCCATCGGCGCCACCAGCCAGGGCGAGCCGATGCCGAGCAGCACGGCGAGGTACATCGAGTAGCCGGCGGAGGCGATGATCTCGCCATGGGCGAAGTTCATCAGGTTCATGATCGAATAGACCAGCGCCAGGCCGAGGGCGATCAGCGCGTATTCGGCGCCGAAGGCGAGGGCGTTGAGCGTCTGCTGGATCACGTAGTCCATTCCGGCCTCATCCGCCCAGGTAGTAGTCGATGAGCCGGCGGTCGGCGCGCATCTCCTCGCCCGAGCCTTCGTGGCGGATGGCGCCGGCGCTGATGATATAGGCGCGGTCGGCATGCTTCAGCGCCTGCATGACGTTCTGCTCCACCACCAGCAGGGTGACGCCGACCGCCTTCAGCAGCTGGATGTATTCGAACATCTGCGCCACGATGCGCGGCGCCAGGCCCAGCGACGGCTCGTCCAGCATCAGCAGCTTGGGCCGCGACATCATCGAGCGCGCGATGGCCAGCATCTGCTGCTCGCCGCCCGAGAGGGTGCCGGCCAGCTGGTGCAGCCGGTCGCGCAGGATCGGGAACAGGGTCAGGTATTTCTCGAAATCCTCTGCCACGCCGCCGCGATCGGCGCGGATCGCGGCACCCAGCCGCAGGTTCTCCGCCACCGTCAAATTGGCGAAGACATGCCGACCCTCCGGCGTCATCGACAGGCCGCGCCGCACGCGGTCCTCGGTCGGCAGGGCGGTGATGTCCTGGTCGTCGAAGCGGATGCTGCCCGCGCTCGCCACCAGCCCGGCGATGCCGGAGATGAGCGAGGTCTTGCCGGCGCCGTTCGGCCCAAGGAGCGCCACCAGCTCGCCGCGCCCGACGCGGATCGACGCGTCCTGCAGGGCGCGCACCGCGCCGTAGCGCACGGAAAGGCGGTCGACGGACAGCATGCCGGTTTGCAGTTCCTTCTAGGGCCGGGCGCAACGGCCGCTGCCGCCGCGCCCGGGTTCAATACCGCTTCTCGATGCTACTTCAGATACGGAATGTTCGGCGGCATCTCTTCGGTGATCAGCATGCGCTTGCCCGCGGAGAAACCGATCACCGGTACCGTCTTGACCGGATAGCCCTTCTTCTCGGCGAAGGAGATGGTCTTGGCGGTGACGCCCGGATAGCCGCCCTCGGCGCGGATCGCCTCGCGCAGCTTGACCGGATCAACGGTGCCGGCCTTCTTCGCCGCCGCCGCCACCACCGCGACCATGTCGCCGCCCAGCGCATCGAAGATGCCGTTGACTTTGAAGCCGTTGGCCTTGCACTGCGCCAGGAACTGGTCGATGGAACCGCCATCGCCGATCACGCCGTGGGTGGCGAAGATCACCTTGTCGAGGTCTTCGGGCTTGCCGACGGTGGATTCCAGCGACGGATCGTCGAAGCCGTCGCAGCCGGCGACCCAGCCGTCATAGCC
>JBGAGP010000187.1:0-6487 GCA_044226685.1 Dongiaceae bacterium | reverse complement strand
CATGATCGCCAGATGCGAGTTGATGCGCTTCAGGTCGCGCAGGATGTCGAGGTGCAGGCCGGAGGTGGAGACGCTCTCCATCCGCCCCTCGCGCAGGCGCTGCAGGTGGTTCTCAGAGGCGATGCGCTCCAGCTCGCGGAAGGCCTGCTTCTCGGCGAACAGCTTGCGCGCCAGCGCCAGGTCACCGGTCATGAACACGTTCATCGCCAGGCCGACATTCTCGTTCAGCCGGCGGTGGATGTCCTCGATCTCCTTCGAGCCCTCGGGCGAGAATTTCAGGCCGTATTTGGTCTTCTTGCCGGCGAGATCCATCAGGCTCTTGTCGACGATGTCGGCGGCATGCTCCAGGTTGGTGGTGAAGGTGATCAGGTCGATGATCCGCTTGTGGTCGGCCTGGTCCATCACGTCGCGGCTGACCCGCGTGAGGTAGAGCTTGATCGCCTCGTTGAGGCGGTCGATCTGGGAATCGATGTCGGAGACGGTGCCGATCAGCCGCCGGTCGTCGTTGCGGAACACCTGCAGCGACAGGTTCAGCATCTGGCCCAGCAGGTCGCCCATGCGCAAGGCCTCGCGGCTGGCATTGGCGAGGCCGATGGACGGGTTCTCCACCGATCCCTCGGAGAGGTAGCGCGCCTTTCCGGGATCGTCGGGGCGTTCCTGCTCGGGCAGCAGTCGCTGGAGCAGCCGCGCCACCGGACCGACGAAGGGGATGAACAGGATCGCCAGGCCGAGATTGAAGGCGACGTGGAAATTCAGCACCTGGCGCCAGTCCTCCGGCTGCAGGCGGGCGATCTCCGGCATGATCAACGGCAACAGGGGCAGCGCGATGGCGACACCGACGATGCGGAACAGCAGGTTGCCGAACGGCACCCGCCGCGCTTCCGGCGTGTCGGAGAAGGTCGCCATGATCGGCATCACCGCGCTGCCCAGGTTGGCGCCCAGGACCAAGGCATAGGAGACCTCGACCGGGATCAGCCCATGGGTGGCGAAGGAGACGATGAGCAGGATGATCGCCAGGCTGGAGGTCGAGGCGATGGTCAGCGCCGCGCCGACGATGACGCCGGAAATCGGCGCGTCGGCCATCATCTTCAGCAGCAGGGGCACCACCGGCGCCTCGCGCATCGGTTCCGCCGCCAGCGAGATCATCTGCAGGCCCAGCAGCGTGATGCCGAGGCCGACGATGGCGCGGCCGAGGTCGCGCTTCCGCGTGTCGGTCAGGTGGTTGAACATGAACCAGCCGGCCAGGATCAAGAGCGGCGAGATCCAGGCCACCTTGTAGGCGTAGGCCTGGGCCACCAGCGCGGTGCCGACATCGGCGCCGAGGATGATGGCCAGCGCCGCCGCCGCCCCCACCACCTTGCGCGAGGCGAAGGAGGAGGTGATCAGCGCGGTGGCGCTGGAGGATTGCAGCAGGATCGTGGCGCCCAGGCCGCCGAGGAAGGCGGTGACACGGTTGCCCATCGCCTTGCCTAGAAAGGCGCGCAATTGGCTGCCGAAGGCGCGCAGTACGCCGGTGCGCACCATCCGCAGGCCCCAAAGCAGCAGGGCGGCGGCACCCAACAGGTTGATCAGAAAGACCATTCTTCCACTCGCGGCGATTCGGCGTATTGCTACACCGAACCATTACCGCTGTCATCGGTCTGTAACAATTGAAAATGTGGAAGGTTACGCGTTTTATCGCCGGCGCCAGGCCTGGGTCCGCCGCGACAGGCTGCTGGAAGCCCAGATCTGGCCGAGCTTGGCCAGGGCGCAGACCGCCACGATCATCGTCCCCATGGCGCAGGCATTGGCGGTGTTGCCGGCATCGTCGGTGTTGACCGCGGCGATCGACAGCAGCTTGGTCTCGCTGGCGTAGAGGAAGATCACCGCCGAGACCGTGGTCATGGCGTTGACGAAGTAGTAGGCGGCGATGTCGAGGATCGCCGGCAGGCAGACCGGCACGGTCACCCGCCAGAAGGTGCGATAGAACGGCACCTTCAACGACGCCGAGACGGATTCAAATTCGGCATCGACCTGCTTCAGCGCCGTCACCGCCGTCAGATGGCATACGGTGTAGAAATGGCCGATGGTGTTGACCACCAGGATCGCCATGGTGCCGTAGATCGCGTTGAGCGGATTGTCGGCGGCGTTGAAGAAGAAGATGTAGGCGAGGCCCAGCACCAGCCCCGGCACCGCCAGCGGCACCATCGCGGCGAAATGCGCCGCCGAGCGCGCCCACGGCCAGGTCGCCGTCTTCTCCACGACATAGGCGCCGGTGAAGACGATCGCCGTGCCGATCACCGCGACCAGGCTGGACAGGATCAGGCTGTTCCACAGCGCGTCCCAGCCGGCGGTGCCGAGCTTGCCGAGATTGTACTTCTCCAGGGTCAGGGTCAGGTTGTACGGCCAGAATTTGATCAGGCTGCCGAACACCGCCATCGCCAGGATGCCGAGCACGAACACGCCGACCAGCGTGCAGAGCGCCAAGCATACCGTGTCGATCAGCGGCCGCCGTTTCGGCTGATAGGGCACCGCCCGCGCCGTCAGCATCGCCGTCTGCCGCTTCTGCACGAAGCGGTCGACGGCGAAGGACAGGATCGAGGGCGTCAGCAGCATGATGCCGACCACCGCGCCCATCTGGAAATTGAACTGCCCGATCACCTGCCGGTAGACGTCGGTGGCCAGCACGTTGAACTGCCCGCCGATCACTTTGGGCACGCCGAAATCGGTGAAGACCAGGGTGAACACGACGAAGCCCGCGCTGACCAGGCCGTAGCGGCAGCCGGGCAAGGTCACGGTCAGAAAGATCCGCAGCGGCTTGGCGCGGAGTGCCTCCGCCGCTTCGTAGAGCCGCTGGTCCGCCGCCGACAGCGCGGTGGCGATGATCATGATCGCGTGCGGCAAAGCGAAGAACACCTCGCCGATCACGATGCCGATCGGCCCGTAGATGGTTTCGCCGAACAGCCAGCTCTTGAAGATGCCCTGGTTGCCGAACAGATAGACCAGCGCCAGCCCAGGCAGTAGCGAGGGTGCCAACAGCGGCGCCAGGGCGACGCCGCGGAACAGGACCTTCCCGGGCATGGCGCTGCGCGTCACCGCATAAGCAAAGCCGAAAGCCAGGAACAGCGTGATCAGCGTGCTGAGCCCGGCGATGCCGACAGTGTTCACCAGCGATTGCGCCAGCGCCGGCTCGGTGAAGTAGGCCCTGAAATTGGCCAACCCGACAAAGGCCCCGTCGCGATTCTCGATCGCCTTGCGGAACAGGGCGCTGAGCGGCAGGACGATCGTCAGCAGCAGCCACACCGCCAGCACCAGCAGCAGCAGGCGCTGCAGCCATTCCTCGCGGCTGACCACCGACCGCGCGGTGCGGGCCGGGTTCGCCGCACGGGCGACGGCGACGGCGTCGGTCATGCTGCTCCGCCGTGTTCGAAGACGCGCAGGCGCTCCGGCGGCAGCGCCACGCTGATCGACTTGCCCGATTGCAGATCCAGGTCGCGCATCGCGTTGATCGAGAAGTCCGCCATCAGGTTCAGCTCGGCGCCGCCGTTGAGGCTCAGGCTCGCGCGGCAGAAGGAGCCGAGGAAGTCCAGCTGGGTGATCTGCAGCTCCAGCACGTTCGGCTGCTGCGGCCGCAGTTCGCGCACTTGCACGTCCTCCGGCCGCAGGCAGACCACAACCCTGCCCTGCGGCGCCGCGGCGGCGCCGTTCACATGGGCGACCAACTCCACCTGGCCGATGCGGACCTTGTTCTCCGCGGCGACCTGGCCGGTCAGGAAATTCATGTGCCCGACGAAATTGGCCACAAAGACGGATTCCGGCGCGCGGTAGATGTCCTGCGGCGTGCCGATCTGCTCGATCACGCCCTGGTTCATCACCACGATGCGGTCGGCGATGGCAAGCGCCTCTTCCTGGTCGTGGGTCACCATGATCGTGGTGATGCCGAGCTTGCGCTGCAATTGCTTCAGCTCGCCGCGCAGATGGCCGCGCACCCGTGCGTCGAGCGCCGAGAGCGGTTCGTCGAGCAGCAGCAGGCCGGGCGACATGGCGATGGCGCGGGCCAGCGCCACGCGCTGCTGCTGGCCGCCGGAAAGCTGCGCCGGATACTTCGCCTCCTGCCCCGCCAGCCCGACCAGGCCGACCAGTTCGGCGACGCGGCCGCGGATCGCCGCGCGGTCGCGACCGATGCTGACCAGGCCATAGGCGATGTTGTCGGTGACCGACAGGTTGGGAAACAGGGCGTAGGACTGGAACACGATGCCGAAATCGCGCTGCGCCGGCGGCAGGCGGGAAACATCGTGCCCGCCCTGCTCGATGGTGCCGCCGCTCTGCATGTCCAACCCGGCGATCGCGCGCAGCAAGGTGGTCTTGCCGCAGCCGGACGGGCCGAGAAAGCAGACGAATTCGCCGGCATGCACGTCCAGCGACACCTGCTTCAGCGCCTGGAACTTGCCGAAGTATTTGTCGACGTTGCGAATGCGCAGATAAGGCTGCGCGGCGGGCGTAGCGCTCATGTCAGGATTCTCCTATACGGGCGCGCCGGCCCGGCTCGGGGCCGGACCGGCGCTCACCGCACGATCAACGACGGATCAGCTCTTCGGCGCGTCCTTCGAGCCGTAGCGCTTCTGCCACTCCTGCAGGATGGCGTCGCGATGCTCGGCCGCCCAGTAGAAGTCGTTCTTGATCATCAAGCCCTCTTCGCCGGCCGGATAGTTGTCCGGCGTCTTGGCGGCGACGTCCTTGCGGGCCAGCACCTGGTAGGAATCGTTGTAGAGGGTGTTGGCTTCCGCGCTGGCCGCGAAGTCGGCCAGGGCCTGGGCTTCCTTGGCGTGCGGCGTGCCCTTCATGATGCCCGTCGCCTCCATGTCCCAGCCGATGCCTTCCTTCGGCAGGATGACTTCGACCGGAGCGCCCTCGTTCATCAGCTTCACGCCCGGATAGGCGAAAGAGATGCCGATCAGGTACTCGCCGGCCGCGGCCGCCTTGCACGGCTTGGAGCCGGAATGCAGGTAGGTGTTGATGTTCTCATGCAGCTTGTCCATGTAGTCCCAGCCGCCCTTCTCGCCCATGCTCTGCAGCCAGGACGAGACGGTGAGGAAGCCGGTGCCGGACGAGCCCGGATTGGGCATCACGATGTGGCCCTTGTATTCCGGCTTCAGCAGGTCGGCCCAGCTGGTCGGCGCGGCAACGCCGAGCTTCTCGCCCTCGGCCTTGTTGAAGCAGACGGCGGAGGCCCAGGCGTCCATGCCGACCCAGGTCGGGCCTTCGGCGCGGGTGTCCTTGAACTGGTCCTTGATCTGGTCGAAGCCCTTCGGCTTGTAGGCGTCCAGCATGCCGTTCTGGTCGAGCAGCATCAGGCTGGTCGCGGCCAGGCCCCAGACCACGTCGGCCTGGCGGTTGTCCTTTTCGGCCAGCAGGCGCGCGGTGATGACGCCGGTGGAATCGCGCTGCCACTCGATCTCGATGTCGGGATTGACCTTCTCGAAGGCCTCCTTGTAGACCGGCAACTGCTCTTCCTCGAGCGCGGTATAGACCTTGAGTACAGTCTTCGCCGATGCGTCGGCTGCGAAGAGCGTCGCGCCGGCCACCACGGCCGCGACCGCGGCAGCCCCCAAGACCCGCAGCGACGGGGTCGATGCCTTAGACATTTATCTGCCTCCATGTGGAATCATGGCCCGGACCGGGCCGCAGGCACCGTGGCCCCCGCCTCGGTCAGTCCGATGACAGCCATATGAAGGATTTGCGGCAGGCCTGTGGATAACCCGCCGCCTTGTGTGGCTTAGGAAATCACACCGCGCGAACGCCCTTTATTCCCGCCCGCCTATTCCCTGGCGCGCAGGAAGGCGTCGAACAGCGCCACGCCGTGGCCGCTCGCCCCCTCCGGGCAAGTGGGCTTGTCCTTGTGGGCCATTTCCTTGTCGGCGATGTCGAGATGCGCCCAGGGCTTGCCGGCGACGAACTCGCCCATCAGCGCCGCGGCATGCGGGGCGTCGGCCGCCATCTCGTCGGTCGCGTGATGGCGGTAATCGGCGATCTTCGATTTCAGGTTCTCCAGATAGCCCTCATGCACCGGCAGGCGCCAGACCGGCTCACCCGCCGCCTCGCCCGCCGCCGCGACCTCACGCGCCAGCGCATCCTGGGTGGCGAACAGGCCGGTGAAGACCGGGCCCAGGGCCGCCATCACCGAATAGGTCAGCGTCGCCGCGTCGAGGATACAGACCGGGTTGAACTTGGAGGCCGCGTAATAGAGCGAATCCACCAGGGTGATGCGGCCCTCGGCATCGGTGTCGAAGATCTCGATGGTCTTGCCGGAGAGCGTCTTCACGATATCGCCCGGCTTGTAGGACGAGCCGGAGGGCATGTTCTCCACCAGCGCCATGACGGCCACGACGTCGACCTTGGCCTTGCGCAGCGCGGCGGTCAGCACCGCGCCGGTCACCGCCGCGGCGCCGCCCATGTCGCCCTTCATCGGGAACATCTGGTTCGGCCGCTTCAGGCAGAGGCCGCCGCT
>JBGAGP010000011.1:0-57983 GCA_044226685.1 Dongiaceae bacterium | reverse complement strand
ACATTCTCGTCAATCAGCGCAATCGGGCCGTGCTTCATCTCGCCCGCCGCGTAGCCCTCGGCGTGGATGTAGGAAATCTCCTTCAGCTTCAGGGCGCCTTCGAGGGCGATCGGGTAGGAGGTGCCGCGGCCGAGGAACAGGACGTCGCGCGCCTCCGCCACCTTGAGCGCGATGGCCTTGATCGCCTCGTCGTGGTTGAGCACTTCCGCCGCGCGTGCCGGCACTTCCAGCAGCGCCGAGGACAGGGCCGCCTCGCGCCCCGAGTCGATCGCGCCACGCGCCTTCGCCACCGCGATGGCGAAAGCCGCCAGCACCACCAGCTGCGTGGTGAAGGCCTTGGTCGAGGCAACGCCGATCTCGGTGCCGGCCAGGGTGTGCAGCACCGCGTCGGATTCGCGGCCCATGGTGCTTTCCGGCACGTTCAGCACCGAGATGATCTTGTGGCCCTGTCCCTTGGCGTAGCGCAGCGCCGCCAGCGTGTCGGCGGTCTCGCCCGACTGCGAGATCACGATGGTGGCCCCGCCCGGCTCGAGCGGCGCCTGGCGATAGCGGAACTCCGACGCGACATCGAGCTCGACCGGCAGGCGGGCGATGCGCTCAAGCCAATATTTCGCCACGTAGCCGGCGAGATAGGCCGTGCCGCAGGCGACGATGGTGAGGCGCGTCAGCTTGGCGAGATCGACCGGCAGCGCCGGCAGCTCGATGCGGCGCTCCAGCGGATTGACGAAGGCCTGCAGCGTGTCGCCGATGACGCTCGGCTGCTCGGCGATCTCCTTCATCATGAAGTGGCGGTAGTTGCCCTTGCCGACCAGGGCGCCGGAAACCGTGGTCTGGCGCACCTCGCGGTTCACCCGCTTGCCGTTGTTGTGGATGGTGGCGCCCTTGCGGGTCATCATCACCCAGTCGTCTTCCTCGAGATAGCAGATCTGGTTGGTATAGGGCGCCAGGGCCATGGCGTCGGAGCCGAGATACATCTCGCCCTCGCCATAGCCGACCGCGAGCGGCGAGCCGCGCCTGGCGCCGGCCATCAGATCCGGATGATCGGCGAACAGGATGGCGAGGGAGAAGGCTCCGTGCAGCCGCGCCATCGTCGCGTCCATCGCCTGCTCCGGCGTCTTGCCCTTGTTCAGCAGGTCGGTCAGCAGATGCGCCACGGTCTCGGTGTCGGTCTCGGTGGTGAAGACGTGTCCGGCGGCGGTGAGCTCCTCGCGCAGCTCCTGGAAGTTCTCGATGATGCCGTTGTGGACGATGGCGACCTTGTCGGTGGCATGCGGATGGGCGTTGGTCTCGTTCGGCCGGCCGTGGGTCGCCCAGCGCGTATGGCCGATGCCGGTCTGCCCGCGCAGTGGATTCCTGGCCAGCAGGGCTTCCAGGTTCACCAGCTTGCCCTCGGCGCGGCGACGCTCGATCCTGCCGTCCTGCAAGGTGGCGATGCCGGCGGAATCATAGCCGCGGTATTCCAGCCGCTTCAGGCCGTTCAGCAGCGCGCCGGAAACCTCGTTCTTGCCCAGGATGCCGATGATGCCGCACATCGCGTCTCAGTCCTTCTTGCTTTTCGGCTTCTGCATCTCGCGGAAGCGCTTCGCCCAGCCGGGCTTCTCGACCTGCTCGCCGCGCGCGATGGCGAGCGCGTCCGGCGCCACGTCGCGGGTGATGACCGACCCGGCGGCGACGATGGCGCCATCGCCCACCGTGACCGGCGCCACCAGCGAGGTGTCGGAGCCGATGAAGGCGCCGGCGCCGATGGTCGTCTTCGCCTTGGTGAAGCCGTCGTAGTTGCAGGTGATGGTGCCGGCGCCGATATTGGCCTTGGCGCCGATGGCAGCGTCGCCGAGATAGCTCAGGTGGTTGGCCTTGGCGCCGGCGCCGAGCTTGGTGCTCTTGACCTCGACGAAATTGCCTACCCGCGCCCCGGCGCCGATCGTCGAGCCGGGGCGCAGCCGCGCGAAGGGCCCGATGACGGCGCCGCTTTCGATGCGGGCGCCCTCGACGTGGCTGAAGGCGCGGATCTCGACCCCGTCGGCGATCTCCACGCCGGGGCCGAATTGCACGTTGGGGCCGATGACCACATCCCTGCCGATTTTCGTATCGGCGGCGAAATAGACGGTGGCGGGATCGGTGAGCGTCGCCCCCTCCTCCATCGCTTGCCGGCGCATGCGGTCCTGGAACAGCGCCTCCGCCGCCGCGAGCTCGACGCGGCTGTTGACGCCAAGCAATTCCTCCGCCGGCGCCTCGACGAAGGCGCAGACGCGCTTGTCCTTGCGCGCATGGGCGATGATGTCGGTCAGGTAGAACTCGCCCTTGGCGTTCTTGTTGTCGAGCCGGTCGATCAGCGGCCACAGAGCCGCGCCGTCGATCGCCATGACGCCGGAATTGCACAGGCCGACCGCCCGCTCCGCCTCGCTCGCGTCCTTGTGTTCGACGATGCGGTCCAGCGTGCCGTCGGCAGCCTGGATCAGCCGGCCGTAGCCGCTGGGATCGGCCGGCCGCATGCCGAGCACCACGACGGCGGGATTGTCGTCCTGCCGCCGCCGCGCCAGCAGCCGCGTCAGCGTGTCGGTGGTGACGAAGGGCGTGTCGCCGTAGACCACCAGCACATCGCCCGAAAAGCCGCCCAGCGCCGCCTTGGCGCAGCCGACCGCATGGCCGGTGCCAAGCTGTTCGGCCTGAAAGGCCGTGGCGTTGGGCGCCACTTCCGCCGCCACGTCATCCATGCCCGGCGCGATCACGACCACGGCGCGCTCAAGTCCGAGCGGTGCCAGATTGGCAAGGACATGGCCGACCAGGGTGCGGCCGGCGATCCGGTGCATCACCTTGGGCAGGCGCGACTTCATGCGCGTGCCCTTGCCGGCGGCGAGGAGGATGGCGGCGGCGCTCTGTCGGGGCATGGGCATTGGACTGGCTGGGGACATCAATCTGGCTGGTACGGCATTGCGCTCTGGTCGGACTCGACGCCGGTGCGCGGGATCGCAGGTCTTGTTGCACCGGGCAGCCGAAAAATGCCATATCCCCCCACCAACTCCAAGCTGGCCGTGGCGAAGCCCGCGCGCCAGCCCTGACGTCAGGAAACACAGGGAAAACGGCGAAACTATGGCCTCAGCTGCGTCCCTCAAGCGCCATGTCCTGGTCTTCGATCTGGATGGCACGCTGATCGACAGCGCGCCGGACATAGCCGCCGCGGTCAACGCCCTGTTCGCCGAGCTCGGCCTGCCGGCGGTGCCCGTCGGCCATGTGCGGCGCTGGATCGGCGATGGTGCCCCCAAGCTGCTGGAGCGGGCCCTGGCCGATGTCGGCTCGGCCCTGACCGCGGCCGAGCTGTTCCAGCGCTTCACCGTGCATTACGGCGAGAACACCATTGGCCGGACGACCGTCTATCCCGGCGTCGAGCAGGCCCTCACAGAACTGGGCGGCCTGGGTTGCCGGATGGGGGTGTGCACCAACAAGCCCTTTGCGCCGACCCAGGCGATCCTCGCCGCCTTCGGGCTCGACCGCCATTTCGGCGCGGTGATCGGCGGCGATTCCCTGCCGCAGCGGAAGCCCGAGCCGGAGCCGCTGTGGGAGGTCGTCCGCCGGCTGGGCGGCACGCCGGACCAGGCGGTGCTGGTCGGCGACAGCGCGGTCGACCTTGCCTGCGCCGAGGCGGCCGGCATTCCCGCCATCATCATTCCGTCCGGCTACGGCATGGTGGCGCCCGAAGCGGCGCTCACCATCCCGGATTTCCGCGACCTGCGCGCGGCGGTGGCGCGGCTCTAGCGCTTCGGCCTAGGCGGCGACGTTGCGGGCGCGCAGCTTCTGCGCCAGGTCGGCGCCCAGGATCCGGTGCATCACCGCCGCGATCTGATGATCGTTGAGCAACAGTGTCTTCAACCGCGCCTTGTCGATGCTCAGCACCCGACAGGCCTGCATCGCGCTGACGGTCGCCGAAGCCGGCTCATCGGTGAGGAACGCCATCTCGCCGACAAAGGCGCCGCGGCTGATCTGCGCGATGGTACGCGCACCGATGGCGACGGCGGCCTGGCCCTCGGCGATCATCGTCACCGCCGCGACCGGCTGCCCCTCGATGGTGAGCGTCTCGCCCGGCGCGATGCTGCGCCAGGAGGCGCATTTCAGCAGCAGCCCGATCTGCGCATCGTCCAGCCCGTCGAACATGGCGCGCAGCAGGTCGAGGTCGCCCGCCGCCGAGCGCAGGCGCAGGCGGTCGCGCGTCATCAGCACGAGATGGAACAGGTTGATGGCGATAAAGATGCAATCCCAGGCGATGCCGGTATAGAGCGCATCGCTGACGATGACGAAATAGGCGACCTCGAAGCACAGGCCGAGCACCGCGGTGATGCGCAGCCAATAGATGTTGGTGAGCCAATAAGAGATCGCAATGATGAGATAGGAAACGTGGCCGGCAACGTCACCCCAGGCGCCGCCCATGCCCTGCAATGCGGCTGCGATCCCGTCCATCGGCGCGCCCCCTCGCCCATTCCGCAAGTGGCGCGAGTTTAGTCAGCAGGGCTTAGCGGCCGCAAGCGGCGGTGGACGTCGATCTGCGGAACTTCGGCCTGTGACCCCTATTGTGAGACCCTATTGGGAAACCTGGGTCAGCTCGAGCGTCATCTCGCCGAAGGAGCTTTGCGCCACAATGCGCACCGGCACGCTGGGGAAACCGGCGATGGCCGGCGCCATCCACAGCTTCGCCGATTGCGGGTAGAGATTCGCGTTGAGCGCGGTCTGCTGGAAGCCGGCGACCAGCTCCGGCGTCGCCGTGCACTCGGTGGCGGAGCCGGCATAATAGGAATCGGCGAGCGGATCGAGGTCGGTGAAACCGCCCTGCTCCAGCACCAGGTCATAGCGCCGCGCGCCGTCGAACAGAGCGTAGCGGCCGGCGCAATTGCCGCTCTGGGCGAAGGCGCTGGCCACGGCGACGATGACGCTGGCCGGGTCCATCGTGCCCTTGGCGTAGCCCTGGGCTTGCGCCTGCTGCGCCTGGCGGGTCATCGGCACCGCCTGGATCGCAACGGCGCCGTTGGCGCCATAGGTCAGCGCGATCGATTCCTGGCGGTTCCAGATCCGCATGTCGGAGCGGTAGCTGGCCGGCTGCGGCCGGTGGCCCTTCAGCGCGCCGCTCGCCTTCAGCGACTGGGTGAAGGGATAGAGCAGCGCCAGGTTGCCCGTGGTCGCCATGTCCGCCGTCACCACATAGGTCCCTTCCGACGGCCTGGAGCCCTCGGGCACGGCGATGTTGGCCTGCAGCGAGAGGACCGGCGCCCCGCCCAGATAGCCGACATAGGTGAGGTGCGCCGAACTCTGCGCGGCCTCGGCCGGGGCGATGGCGAGGCCGAGCAGCAGGGCGGCGGCCAGCGGAAAGGCGGCGAAGCGGCGGGCAGACATCGGGCTAAGCTCCTGATTCAAAGGCGGTTATCGCTCACCCCCGATACCGGAAGCTGGGCCTGCGGGACCCATCTGTCAAGCGCGCCGGCAGTCACAATGCGCGGAGCAGGTGCGATCCGGGGCCGGAACAAGCCGGCCGTTGACAGCCTCGGAGCCCGTCTTTAAACAACCGCCTGATTCCGCGGTGCCGGCCATGGCCGTCCGCGCGGATCACCGGCCGGTTCTGCGGCCGTCCCGGGTCGGGTGCGTAGCTCAGCGGGAGAGCACTACCTTCACACGGTAGGGGTCACAGGTTCAATCCCTGTCGCACCCACCATCCGAACCTGAATGGAAACCCGCGGATCCTTCCGTCTCCGGCACGCAGGATGATGCTGCCCTCAATCCGTGCGCCGCTGGTTGACCGCCATGCGGTTCCGGCTGTGGTCAAGCATCGGTTTCGCGGCTAAAAGGCGGCCATGAAATCCAAGGCCTACGGTTACCTCTTCGCGCTCGCCGCGACGACCATCTTCTCCCTGCAGGACGCGGTCTCGAAGCACCTCGGCGAGCACTATCCGCCGATCTTCATCACCATGATCCGCTATTGGGCGTTTGCCGCCTTCTGCATCCTGGTGGTCGCGCGCAAGCGCGGCGGCCTCAGGGCTGCGGCCCACACGACGCGGCCGGTGCTCCAGATCTTCCGCGGCATCCTGCTCGCTGTGGAGATCATGCTCGTCATCACCGCCTTTGCCCATGCGGGCCTGGCGCATTCGACCGCCGTGCTGTCGGCGACGCCGATCGTGGTCACCCTGCTCTCGATCCCCCTGCTGGGCGAGCGTGTCGGATGGCGGCGCTGGTCGGCGATCATCGCCGGTCTCGTCGGCGTGCTGCTGATCCTCAAACCCGATGCCGGCGGCTTTCTCGATCCGTGGCTGCTCCTGCCGGTCGTCTGCAGCGTGATGTATGCGGTCTACCTGATCGCCACGCGGCTGGTCAGCCGCACCGACGCGCCCGCCACCAGTTTCTTCTATATCGGGGTCGCCGGCGCCGTGACGGCGACTTTGATCGGGCCGTTCTTCTGGGCCGATCTGCAGGGGTGGGACCGGGCCTGGATGGGTCTGTTGTGCATCACCGGCATGACCGGCCACTATCTCGTGATCCGCGCCTATGAGTTGCTCGATGCCTCCGCGGTGCAGCCGATCAGCTATCTCAGCCTGGTCTATGCCTCCTTGTTCGGCATCCTGCTCTATGGCGAGACGCTCACCTGGAACGTCGTCGCCGGCTCCGCGATCGTGGTCGGCGCCGGCATTTTCACCTTCTGGCGCGAATACGTGCTCCGCCATCAAATTCCCTCATCGGCCCCGCGCCGGAGCTAGACACCCCGGCTACGAGCCCGATCCGCGTCGTGTCACCTGCCGCAGGATCGCGCCAGACCCACCTTATCCATTGAAAAGACCGGCCGCCGATGCTTCGATCTGCCGGCGCGACGCCGCCTTCGCCAGTCAGCCTCTTTCACGGAGCCGATAGAATGAACACCTCGCCACAGGCCGCCTTCGACCGCATGCAGCAGCTGATGTCCACCTCGCCGGTGCCGTCCATCTCCACGGAGCTTCTGGTGACGGCCGATGGCGACCTGAACCGCGAGCTGAAGAGCTTCCTGTTCGACCCGCCGTCGGATCCCGGCCTGCTGCGGGGCAAGCGTATCGCGATCTGCTGCACCAACGGCGTCGAGGAGGTTGAGATCATCGGCGCCCAGCGCTGGCTCACGGAGCACGGCGCCACGGTTCATGTCGTCTCGCCGCGCATCGGCGAGTTCCACCCCACGCTCGGCCTGCGCTTCCCGCCGCAATGCGCCACCCATGTCCTCGCCATCCGCCTGATGGAGAATGCGGGCTGGCTGAAGATCGACCGCTACACCGACGAAGCCAAGGCCGCGGATTACGACGCGGTCCTCCTGCCGGGCGGCTGCTGGAACCCGGATGCGCTGCGCGCGGACAAGCACGCGCGGGACTTCGTGCGGGCGATGTTCGAAGCCGGCAAGCCCACCACCGCCATCTGTCATGGCCAATGGGTCATGGTGAGCGCGAAGATCCTGAAGGGCAAGCGCGCCACCGCCGTGTGGAACATCCAGATCGACCTCGAGAACGCGGGCGCGACGGTCCTGGACGAGCCCTGCGTGATCGACGGCAACCTGATCACCGCGCGCTTCCCCTACGACCTGCCGCGCCTGATCAAGGCCATGGCGCAGCAGCTGTTGGCGGCGAAGGGCTGACCGGCCGGCACATTCCGCGCGCCGGCCCTCCCTCAAAGCGCGGAATGATCCTTGACCGCCGCCAGGAGGTCCGGCTTCAAGCCAAGGAAGCGCTGGTCGATCGCCGCCGGATCGGCGCGATTGAGCTCGATCATTTTCGCGCGCGCCTCGCCGCCGCGGATCACCTCGAAGGCGCCGGTCTCCATGCCCGCGACGATCGCCTCGGCAACAGCCGCGGCGGTCTCGCGCGCGAAGCCAAGCTCCGGCCAGGCCCGGTTCGATTGCATCATCGGCGTGTCGGTCGCCGATGGATAGGCGGTCATCACGTGGACGCCTTCGCCCTTCAACTCGCGCCGCAGCGCTTCGCCGAAGCGGGCGATGCCCGCCTTGGCTGCGGCATAGGCGGCATAGAACGGCGCCCCGACCAGTGCGATGCCCGAGGCGACGTTCACCACCATGGCGTCGCCGCTCGCCCGGAGCGCCGGCACCGCCGCGCGGGTCAGCAGGATCGGCGCGACCAGATCGACATTGATCATCGCCAGGATCTCCGCCTCGGACAGCTGTTCCAGGCGTCCGGCCCTGACCCCGCCGGCATTGTTGACCAGGATGTCGAGGCCGCCCAGCGCCTCGACCGCCCGGTCGAGGGTTGCCCGCCGGCCCTCTTCCGTCGCCACGTCCGCCACCACGCCCTTCGCCGACCCGCCGCCGGATCGCAGGTCGATCAGGGCCGCCGAAAGCGCGTCCGCGCGCCGGCCGGAGATGACGACCTGTGCGCCCCTGGCGATGAGCGCGCCCGCCAGCTTCAACCCGATGCCGCTCGATCCGCCGGTCACCAGAACGCGCTTGCCCTTGAGAATCATGATCGCTGTCTCACGCGGCCGGGGGATAGTTGGAGGGGTAGAGCGCACGCCGCGATTCCTCGTCGCCGGACGCCTTGAACTGGTGGTCCTTGCCGACGGCACGGGCGCGGGCGATTGCCGGACGGGATTCCACCGCCTCGAACAGCCGCTTCAGGTTCGGATAGGTCGCCAGCGGCTCGGCCTCGCCCTTCATCACCCGCGCGGCACGGTCGAGCCAGCCCCAGGCCGACATGTCGGCGATGGAGTAGTCATCGCCGAGGATGAACTTGCGGCCGGCAAGATGATCGTTGAGCACCTGGTAGTGCCGGGCGGCTTCGCGGCGGTAGCGGTTCACCGCGTAGTCAAGCCCCTCGGGCGCGACGTACTGGAAATGGACCGCCTGGCCGGAAAACGGGCCCAGCCCGGAGGCGATGAAGAACAGCCAGGACAGCAATTCGGGCCGCGCTTCCGGCGCACCCAGGAACTTGCCGGTCTTCTCCGCCAGATAGAGCAGGACGGCCGAGGAATCGAACACGCGGACTTCCCTGCCGCCGGGCCCGTCGGTGTCGACGATCGCCGGCACCTTGCCGTTCGGATTGATGCGGCGGAATTCCGGCCGGTGCTGCTCACCCTTAGCGGTGTCGACGGGGACCGTCTCGTAGGCCAGGCCCGCCTCCTCAAGGAAGAGCGCGACTTTGGCCGGATTGGGCGTCGGATGGAAGTAGAAGCGGATCATGTCGGCCTGCTTTCGGTTCGGGGGGATGGAATTGCGCGCGGCCGCGCGGGCCGCGCCGCCAGCAAGGCGCCGGCGACGATGACGGCGATGGCGAGGCCTTCCGCCGTGCCCGGCACTTCACCGAGGACCGGAATCGCCAGCAGCGTCGCCACCGCCGGCAGAAAGGCGATGATGGCGGTGGCCGCGCCCGGACCCAGGATCGACACCGCGCGGTTGAAGACGACGATGGCGACGGCGCTCATCAGGACGCCCTGGTATCCGGCCTGCAACGCGATCTCGCCCGCCGAGGCCGCGCCGAAGCGGCTGAGGCCCAGCAGAACATATGGCGGCAGGAAGAGGACGGCGGACCAGACGCAGATCATCGCCGCGGCCTGCGCCGCGGTCAGGCCGCTGCGCCGGAACAGCAGCGTGTAGACCGCCCACATCGCCGCCGCCAGGACGAGCGCGCCGAGACCTTCCAGGTCCAAGGTCCCATGCTCCGCTGAACCGGCGGCAAGCAGCAGCGCGATGCCAAGGGTGATCACCCCGTAGCCTGTCCAGCGCAGCCAGCCTTGGTTCTCGCGAATCAACGCCGCGCCGAGGAGCCCGGAGAAGACCGGCATCAGGGTCGGCGTGATCGATGCGGCCTGTCCGGCCGAGGTCAGCTGCAGGCCGAGCGCCACCAGCAGAACGAACGGCGCGCCCCAGAGCAGCATGAAGACGAACCCAAGGCGCCAGGCCGCCAGCGTCAGGCGCGTGCGCCGGCGCAGCAACACCGGCGCCAGCAGCACGGCCCCGATGCCGAAGCGCAGCGCCGTGACGTCCCAAATACGCAATTGGTGCGAGACGCTCAACCGCGTCACCACGAACCAGCCGGCGAAGACCAGCACACAGAGGCCGGCCCACGCGAACCCCGCCAGCAGCCGGCGGGAAACCGCCGGACGCCGCGGCGACCCGCCGGCCCGGGGATCCGGTACCGGTCGCCCAGCCGGCCGGCTAGCCGCATCGGACGACTTCGTCCCGGGCTCAATGGCGGCCAATCGGCTCACCTGCATGGAAACTCCGGCCTTTCCACCATCCGCATCCGGGCTTTATATTTTAGATCGATTGTTCTAAAATAGATTCCGGCAATAGTCTTGGCAAGGCGAAACCGGCGGGACCCGCACGGAAGGCGGAATGGCAAGGCCCAGGGAATTCGACGAAGCGACCGTCCTCGACGCGGCCGTCCAGTGCTTCTGGTCCCGCGGCTACGAGGCCACGTCCATGCGTGACCTCATCGAGGAAACCGGCCTGACCGGCGCCAGCCTCTACAACGCCTTCGGCGACAAGCGCGGGCTCTACCAGAAGGCGCTGGACCGCTATGTCGAAGGCAGCATCGCCGACCGCATCCGGCGCTGCGAGGCAATGCCGCCGCACGAGGCGATCCGCACCTTCTTCGCCGAGGTCCTCAAGCGCTCGCTCGCCGATCCCCAGCACAAGGGCTGCATGCTGGTGAACGCGGCCCTGGATGTCGCGCCGCAGGATCAGGACATCCGGAATGCGGTGGCCGGAGTCCTTGTCGCAATCGAACGGTTCTTCCGCTCCTGCATCGAACGGGGCCAGGCCGAGGGCACCATCACCCGCCGCCAATCGCCGATCAACCTCGCCCGCCACCTGCTGGGCGTGCTGATGGGCCTCCGGGTCCTGGCCCGCGCGCGTCCCGAGAAGGCGCTGCTGGAAGGCATCGTGACCTCGGCCATCGCCTTTCTCGAGGATGTGCCGCACCCACCCTCAGGCGGCCGGCCAATCGGCAACTGACAGCGCCGCGCAGCGACACATCCGCAACTCCGGCGCCACGTCAGGCTGCGATGCTGCCGTTCTTCACGTATTCCTCCTCATAGCGGAACAGGATCTCGGGATCGGCGCGCAGCAGCCCCTTCCGCTTCCCGTCATAGTCGAGCCGCGACAGCAGATCGCGGATCAGGCTCAGGCGCGCAATCTTCTTGTCGTCGGCGCGCACGATCGTCCACGGCGTGATCGGGTTGTGCGTGCGCGCCAGCATCTCGTTGCGCGCCTTGCTATAAGCCTCCCACCGGTCAAGCGCCTGGGAATCTATGGGACTGATCTTCCATTGCTTCAACGGGTCGGTCCGTCGGTCTTGCAGCCGGCTCTTCTGCTCCGCCCGCGAAATGTCGAGGTAGTATTTGAGCAGCCTGATGCCGGAGCGCACCAGCATGTGCTCGAACTGCACCACGGATTCCATGAATTCATGATATTCGGCGTCGTTGCAGAAACCCATGACGCGCTCGACACCGGCGCGGTTGTACCAGCTGCGATTGAACAGCACGAATTCCTGCGCCGTAGGCAGATGCGGCACGTAGCGCTGGAAGTACCAGGCCGACTGGTCCTTGTCCGACGGCCGTCCCAGCGCCACCACACGAGTCTCGCGCGGACTCAGATGCTGGACGATCCGCTTGATGACGCCGTCTTTGCCGGCCGCGTCGCGCCCCTCAACCAGGACCAGGATCTTGTCGTTGCAGCGGATGAAGTGCTTCTGCAGCTTGACCAGCTCGATCTGGAGCGCGTGCAGCTGAGCCTTGTACTCCGTCTTGGCGATTCCCGGCTTGTGCTTCGCGGTCTTCCCGGACGTGCTCCGCTTCTTCATCGCTCTCGCCCCTTTCCGCCTGTCCGGCGCCGGTTCATGTTGTCGTGCCGGTTGCGCCGCCGCGCCAGGGCAGGTCGTCTTGCAACGCCTTGCCCGCGGTAACCAGCTCGAGAATCTCGGCCGTGATCTCGGATTGCCGGGCCTGCCGCGCATCCCCGCGCAGCGACTCGACCCGCTTGGAGACGTTCTCGTGCGCGGATTCCATCGCGGCCAGCCGTGCCGCGTTTTCGCTGGCGATCGATTCGACCGTGGCTGCGGTCAGCATGCCAAACACGTGCTCCGCCATCAGGCGCTCGAGCAGGACCCCTGGTGCCAGGGTGTGGAAGGGCGGTTGCTGCCGGCTGCGCGGCGCTGGCGCGAGGGGGTCGAGCGGCAGGATCTGGCGTCGTACGACCTCGGCGCGGCCGCCCTGCACATGACGGGCATAGACCACGTCGATGCTGCCGACCGAGCCCTGCGCAACGCGGGCATACAGCGCGCGCGAGAGCGCCTGCGCAGCTTCCGGCGCCGCCGCCGTGCGGGTTGCCAGCGGATGGACCCAAGCCGCCTTGCGGCCGCGCTCCGCCATCATCGCCGCGCCACGGCTGCCGAGGACGAACAGGACATCGGTTCCCCGCAAGGCCCCCAGCGCCGCGTCGATCAGCCGCTCGTTGTGACCACCGACAAATCCATGCTCGGAAACAAACAGGACCACGGCGCGCGGTGCGGAACCGGCGTCGCGCAAAGTCGGCGGTAACGACTCCAGCATCATCGCATCGGCAATCGCCGTTCCAATGGATTCGGCATAGCGCCTTATGCCCGGCAGGGCGTGCAGGGCCTCCTGCAGACGCATCCCGGCGAGGGACCGCATCGCCCCGACGATGTCGCGCAACTCCGCCATGCCCTGCAGATGCGCCTGGATCTCGGCGAGCCGGGTCATCCCGTCCCGCCTCCCGGGACAGGCGGTTGAACGGACCGGGCCTTGACGCGCTCCGCCAGGGCGGCAAGCGCCGCCTTGAGGCTCTTGCCCAGTTCAGCGGGAAGGTCGCGCACCCGCTCGTCCAGCGCCAGCATTTCGGGGCAATGCTCCTTCAGCCAGGGCCCGAGCCCGGCACGAAAGGCCGGCATGCCCTCCAGCGGCACGGCATCGAGGATGCCGTCGTCGATCGCCTGCAGCAGCGCCAGCTCCTCGCCCAGAGTCAGCGGGTTATATTGCGGCTGGCTCAGGACCGCGCGGATGCGCCGGCCGTGCTCGATCGTCTTGCGGGTCCGTTCATCCACCATGGTGCCGAACCGGGTGAAGACCTCAAGCTCCAGAAACTGCGCGTACTGCAGCCGGAGCTTCTCCGAGAGCGCGCGCAACGTCTTCGCCTGAGTCTTGCCGCCGACCCGCGAGACGCTCTTGCCGACGTCGACGGCCGGCTTCTGGTCCTCGTAGAACAGGCGCGGATCGAGATAGATCTGCCCGTCGGTGATCGAGATCAGGTTGGTGGGGATATAGGCGCTGATGTTTCCGGCCTGGGTTTCAGCGATCGGCAGCGCCGTCAAGGAGCCGCCGCCCTTCTCCGGCGACAGTTTCGCCGCCCGCTCCAGCAGTCGCGAATGAATGTAGAAAATATCCCCGGGATAGGCCTCCCGCCCGGGCGGGCGCCGCAGCAGCAGGGCGATCTGCCGGTAGAGGGCGGCATGTTTGGTCAGATCGTCGATGATCAGCAGGACGTCGCGCCCGCGCGCCATGAAATACTCACCCATGGAACAGGCCGCATATGGCGTCAGCCATTGCAGCCCCGGCGCCGCATTGGCCTCGCCAACCACGAAGATGGTGCGATCGGGGGCGCCATAGCGGCGGACCGCCTCGATCGCCTGCGCCACCGAGGAGCTCTTCTGGCCGATGGCGGCATAGATGCAGACGACGTCGGAGGAGCGCTGATTGATCATCGTGTCTATGGCGATCGCCGACTTCCCGGTGCCGCGGTCGCCGATGATGAGCTGGCGCTGTCCGCGGCCCAGCGGAATCATCGCGTCCACCACCAGCAACCCTGTGGCCAGCGGATGCGTCACCAGGTCCCGGTCGATGATCGCCGGCGCCGCGCGTTCGATCGGCGCCAGCTCGGCCGCGCTGACCGGGCCGCGTCCGTCCAGGGCGAGGCCGAGCGGGTCGACCACGCGCCCGAGCAGCCCCTCGCCCACTGGCACGCGCGCGACTTCACCCGTGCCGCGCACGATGCTGCCGCCCCCGATGCCGGAATCGTCGCCCAGCAGCATACAGCCGATAGAGTCCTCGCCGAGATCGACCGCCATGCCGCGCACTCCGCCGGCGAAGACCAGCAATTCGTCGAGCCGTGTCCGCGGCAATCCCGTGATCGTGGCGATGCCGTCGCCCACCTGCCCGACGCGGCCGATCTGCTCCAGCTGCGGCTCGGCCGCCGCCGTGCGGATCTTGTCGCGGCTCCTGCCGACCCAGTCGCGGAGATCGTCAGTGACCGTTGGCATCTCGCTCTATCTCCGCCCGAATGGCCAGAAGCTCGCTGCGCCAGGAAAAGCGCAGGATGGCCGTTGGGAAATGCAGATCGGCACCGGCGACCAGTTCCGGATCGACCGAGAACTGAATGTCGCCCACCGCCTGGGCAAGGGCACGGCGCAACCGGGTAATCCAGTCCGCCTGGATTTCCTCGGACAACGGGACGGCGGTGATGACCTGTACCGCGCCGCCCTGCCCCGCGCCATTGAATAGGCCCGCGCGATCCGCCGGAGGGAGCGCCGCGAGGTGGCGCTCGATCCGCTCGATCCAGGCCTCCGCGCGCTGCTGCATCGGAATCTGAGCCAGCAACCGGCGCGCCACCTCGACTCCGAGATCGACGGCGAGGCGCCGGGCCTCCGCCAGCGCCGCCTCGCGCTCGCCGGTAAGGGTCTTGCGCGATCCTTCCAGCAGCAGCGCCGCCGCCTGTTCCGATTTCCGGCGGTCCGCCTCGGCGATGCGGGCGGCCTGCTCCGACGCCGCGGCAAGCATCGCCTCCCGCTCCGCCGCGATTTTTCCGCGCTCCTGATCGATCTGCGTCAACTTGGCCTTCGTCTCGGCCTCGATGCCGGCGATCTCCTCCTGCCGCCTGTCGATCGCCTGCCGGCGCGCGTCGATCATGCGCAGGACCGGCCGGTACAGAAACCGGTGCAGCAGCCAGATCAGGACGACGAAATTGATCGTCTGAAGCGCGAAGGTCCACCAGCTGAATTGCATGACTACCCGGCGTAGGGATTGGCGAACAGCAGCAGCAGCGCGATGACCAGGCAATAGATGGCCGTCGTTTCGATCATCGCGAGGCCGACGAACAGGGTGCGCGAGATTGCCCCCGCGGCCTCCGGCTGCCGGGCGATGGCGTCGAGCCCCGCCGCGACCGCGCGCCCCTCCGCGAGCGCCGGGCCAATGGCGCCGAACGAGACGGTGAAAGCCGCCGCCAGGATGCTGATGAGTTTGAGATCCATGTCGCCTCCTTCAGGAACGATTGGCCGTATCGATGGCCGCGCCGATGAACACCGTGGCGAGCACGGTGAAGATGTAGGCCTGCACCAGGCCAAGCAGGATCTCGAGCGCCATGAACGGGATCGGCACGAACAGGCCGGCCATGGCCACGACCAGGGCGATGACGAATTCACCGCTCATGACGTTGCCGAACAGGCGCACGGTCAGTGAGAAGGTCCGCGTGACCTCGGAGATGAGATTGAGCGGCAGCATGATCAGCTTGGGCCTGGCGAAGCTCGCCAGATAGCCGAGGAAGCCCTGGGCCCGGATGCCGAAATAATGAACCGACACGAAGACGATGACGGCGAGCGCCGCCGGGGTCTCGAGCCTGGCGGTCGGCGCCTGCACCCCCGGCAGGATGCCGGAAAGGTTGGCCACGACAAGGAAGACCAGCAGGGTCGCGAGCAGCGGCAGCAGCGGACGGGCATCCCGGCCGACGATGCTCGTGAGATGATCGAGGAGCGCCGTCACCGCCATCTCGACGATGGAATGTTTCTCGGCAACCCGGTCCGGCAGGCGCCGGGTGGCCAGCCAGGAGCCCAATGCCAGCACGATCATGATGACCCAGGTCGTCGCGACCTGCCGGCCGATCTCGACGGGACCCAGCTGGAACAGCACGGTGTCGGCGAGCGGCGAGCTGTCCATCAGGCGGTCCCGCGCGTGGAGCGCAGGGAAACCCTGCGCGCGATGAGCAGGCCGCCGAACGCGGCCAGCAGGGGGACGGCCCCGAGTTTGGCGGCAAGGGCAAATGCGGCGACTGCGGCGATCACCCGGATCGCCGTCAGCGCCACCGGCCGCAGCCAGCCGCCGCGGGAAACAAGTGCGACCACGGTCAACCGCATCAGCCGGAAATACAGCAGGCCGAATCCCAGGCCGGCCCCGGCCATGGCCGCGCCGACCAAGACCGTCGTGAAGAGGTCGTCTCCGTTCATTCCTTGTGCATCCTCTTCCAGGCCAGGTAACAGCCAAGGGCCAAGCCGGCCGTCAGCAACCCCAACGTCCAGAAAACGCCGGACTCGAACCGGCGATCAAGCCAGCGGCCGGCGAAGATCCCCGCCAGCGTCGGCGCCACGATGAGCCAGCCAAGGGCGCCGATCATCGCCAGATTCTGGCCGATCGACCGCTCGCCCTCCTGTTGCCAGCGCTCCAGCCGCTCGCGACGGAGCCGGACGGCCTCGTCGATGCGGTCGGGCGGCGGCTGCTCCTGGCTCACTGCTCGAGCCCATCCACGCCTTCGGCGGGGCGAAGCCGGGGGATCGGCGTCCGCTCGTTCGGCCGCAGGGCGTGATAGATCTGGCGGATGGCCGCGAGATAGAGCATCTGCGCATCGCTATGCGCGATTCGTTCCTCCACTACCTCCTGCCGGAATCGTTCGACCACCACCGCTTCCAGCCGCCGCAGATCGTCGCCGCGCACGGCCTCGCGGGTGGCGATGACGATGGACTTGCCTTGTCGCACCTCCAGCATTCCGCCGCGCACCGCGACGTGATGGCGCGCCTGGCGCGCATCGGACCAGCTGACCACCGACACCGACAAGGCGGTGATGAAATCGGCATGCCCGGGCAGGATGCCGAAAGCGCCGGTCTCGTCCTCGGCCCGCAGGCTGGTGACATCCTCGGCGTCGACGACGATGGCAAGCGGCGTGGTGACGGTGAGCTTCAAGTTGCCGCCCTCGCCTTCGTTTCCCGGTCGCGCGCCTCCGCCAGGTTGCCGGCCAGATAGAGCGATCCTTCGGCCCAGTCGTCCGCCTCGCCGTCCAGGATCGCACGGCAGCCGGCAAGCGTCTCCGGCAGCTCGACAGTGCGCCCTTCCTTGCCCGTGAAGGCCACCGTGACCATGAAAGGCTGGGTCAGGAAGCGCATCAGGCGCCGAGCCCGCTTCACGACGAGCCGGTCGGCGGGACTCAGCTCCTCGATGCCGAGCAGCGCGATGATCTCCTGGAGCTCGCGGTAATGCGCGATCGTCTTCCGCACATCCTGCGCCACCCGATAGTGGACCTCGCCGATGACCCGCGGGTCCAGCAGGCTGGAGGAGGACGCGAGGGGATCAACCGCGGGATACATGCCCTCGCTGGCCATGTCGCGCGACAGGACGATCGAGGAATCGAGGTGGCTGAAGATCTCCGCAACCGCCGGATCGGTGAAATCGTCGGCCGGGACATAGACCGCCTGGATCGAGGTGATGGCGGCGCCCGCCACCGAAGTGATGCGCTCCTCGAACTCGGCAATCTCGCTCGCCAGCGTGGGCTGGTAGCCGACGCGCGACGGCAGCCGCCCGAGCAACCCCGACACCTCGCCGCCCGCCTGCACCAGGCGATAGACATTGTCGATCAACAGCAGGACGTTCTCGTGGACTTCGTCGCGAAAATGCTCGGCGATCGTCAGCGCGCTCAGTCCCGCGCGCCAGCGGATGCCGGGGGCCTCGTTCATCTGGCCGAACACGAGGGCGGTCCGGTTGAGGATCCCGGACTGCCTGAGCTCGAGCAGCAGCTCGTGACCCTCGCGCGACCGCTCGCCGATGCCGGCAAAGACCGAGATGCCGGAGTGCCGCTCCACGGTGGTGCGGATGAGCTCCATGATCAGCACGGTCTTGCCGACTCCGGCACCGCCGAACATCGCCGCCTTGCCGCCTTTCACCAGCGGCGTCAGCAGGTCGATCACCTTGATGCCGGTGTGGAAGATCTCTGGTGCCGCGCCCTGTCGACCGAGTTCCGGCGCTGCGGCATGAATCGGTTTGCGTTTCTCCGCCAGCACCGGACCGCTGCCGTCGATCGGCTCGCCGAGGGCGTTGAGGACCCGGCCGAGTACGGCATCTCCGACCGGCACGGTCAGCGGCGCGCCAGTCAGCAGCACTGTGGTGCCGCGCCGCAAGCCGGTCGTGTTGCCCAGCGCCACCGCGCGCGCTGTGCCGGCATCCAGATGCGACTGGACCTCGGCGATCACCGCCCCGCCCGCTTCCGTGCCGCCCGCGTCCGCGCCGATCGTCACCGCCTCGCCAATGGCCGGGAGGTTGCCATCCGCGAACGCGAGATCCACGACTGAGCCATGGATCGCGATCACTTGACCGGCGGCGGCGCGCGATCCGAGCGCAGTCAAATGAAGCTCCTTGCAGGCTTCGGGCGCGCGCCAGCGGCCAGCCTTCCGAACTCATTTCTGCTCATGATGAGGGAAGCTTAGTCCGATATCGCGCCCAGTCAATGTATCGCGGTGGGTGTCTGGGAACGGAAGCACGCAAGCTGATGCGGGCCGGAGCCTCGCGACCTGCGACGACTCGTCGCGTCACCTCATCCAGTCATGCGCGACTCGACCGCGTCGACCGGCGGCCGGGACTCAGCCGATCCAGATTCCAGCCGGCGCCGAGGCGGAGCGGAGATAGGCGCGTGCGCCGAACCGCGCCAGATGGCGCGGCAGGTCGCGCTCGGGATCCGGCAGCAGCGCCGCCAGCGTCGACAGGCCGTCGGCCGTCGTCGCCGTCGGCGCCAGCACGCTCACCGAGCGGTCGCGTTCGGCGCAGGCGAGCCGCATCGGGTCGATGATGTGGTTGAAGCGCCCCGCGGCATCAAACAGCAGGCCGCGCGCCGCCGAGGTGGCGACCGCGCCGGCGGTGATTTCGACTTCCTCGACGGGTCGCGCGGCAACGCCCGGCGCAGCGAGGCCGATGCGCCAGCCGCTGCCGTCCGGCTTGCGGCCGAGGGCCAGGATCTCGCCCAGGTTGACCAAGGCCGGACCGAAGCCGCGCGCCTGCAGCAGCGCGGCGACCCGGTCGCTGATGTAACCCTGGGCGATTCCATTCAGGCTGACCTGCATGCCCGGTCGCGCGAAGGCGATGCGTCCGGCGGTGACATCCACGCCCCGATGGTCGACCAGGGCGCGCGCGGCCTCCAGCCTGGCTGTTGGCGGCCCGGCCGGATCGGCGCCAGGCCTGGCGAAGTGATCGGCCAGCAGCGTCCAGAGCGGCTGGATGGTTGGATCGAAGCGGCCGCCGCTGAGCTCGCTGAGTTCAAGCGCCTGCGACAGCAGCGCCTGCAACTCGACCGGCGGATCGGCAAGCAGGCCATCGCGATTGAGCCGGACCAGGGCCGATCCGGGCTGATGCAGGCTGAAGATCGCCTCCAGCCGGGCCATCTCCGCCAGCGCGGCATCCATGGCGGCGGCGGCCTCGCCCCGGCTGGCCGCATAGAGCGTCAGATCCGCCCTGGCGCCCAGCGCGATGCCCTGCCAGCGATAGGGCTCCGGCGCGCCGGCCTTGCCGGCGCTGCCGGCCAGCGGCAGGGCGGCGCTGGCAGCGAGGATCGTGATCACCCGCCGTCGCGTCCAGCGTTCGTCCAATACGATCATGATCGACCTCCCTGCTCAGCCGCCGTCGCCGGCCTGGTCCACGGCCAGCGCCTTGGCCGCGGCTTCGAAATCGGCCACCTGGCCGCCGAACTGGCCGATGAAACCCTGCGCCGCCTCGGCGGTGGCAAAGGGCACCGCCTCTTGCCCGCCCATCGCCGCGCTCTTGCTGCTGCCGATGACGAAGACGGCCTTGTGGATGTCGATCCAGGCGCCCGGCGCCGGCTTTTCCCAGCTGCCCTGGCTCATGTCATTGACGTAGAGCACCAGCAGGTCGCGCGGCTGCGCCAGTTCCGTCTCGAGAAAGACGAAGGCCTCGCTGGCCGAGGCGAACCAGAGCGGCTTGTCCTGCCCCTTCATGAAGGCCTGGCCCTTCGGCCCCGCATGCTCCGGCAGGGACATGCGGCAGAAATAGGCGATCGAGTTCGCATCCGGCTCCAGCGGCGCTGGCAGGTCGGCACGGTCGCCGTCCGAGCAGGCCGGCAGCAGCAGCAGGCCGGCGGCCATCAGGCAGCGCGCGAGCCGCATCATGATTCGCTCCTAGCGAAGCGCCACCCGGCCAAGCTCAACGGCAGCGCGACCCAGAGCAGCAGGGCGACCAGCAGCACCCAGGGCGCGAACTGCGCCTGCTCGCTGAGGCCGGCCATGCCGGAGAACTTCCGCACGTTCTCGAAGGCGGTCAAGTTGAGCAGGCGATAGATGTCCGCCGGATTGGCCAGCAGCAGGAATGGAAAGACCCGGTCGTCGATCCAGCCCTTGGTGGCGACCAGGACGCCCATCAGGCCCAGATCGTAGATGACCACGAAGACCAGCCACAGGCCGATCGAGATGCCGGCGGCCGTGCCGCGCTCGCGCACCGACGCGCTGACCCAGTATGCCAGCGCCACGAAAGCGGCGCCCAGCAGGATCGAGCTCAACAGCAGGACGCCGAAGGCGCGCCAGGATTCGGCATCGCTGCCGCCGAGAAGCGCGAGGGCGATCCCCGCGCCGCCATAGCCGACAAGGGTGGCGATCGCCAGAATCGCGGTATGGCCGAGGAACTTGCCGGCGATGATCTGGCGCTTGGTGATCGGGTAGGTGAGCAGCAGCAGCATGCAGCCGCGCTCGACCTCGCCGACGATGGCGTCGTAGGAGATCAGCAGCGCGATCAGCGGCATCAGGAATATGGTGAGGCTCGACAGGCTGACCACGACCACCGCCATCGGCTTCACGTCGAGCTCGCCGGTGGGCGAGCTGCCGAGGAAGGTGAGCGCGAAGGCCAGGCCGGCCAGCAGCAGCGTGGCGCCCAGCACCCAGCGGTTGCGCAGGCCGTCGGTGATCTCCTTGCCGGCGACGACGAGGGCGGCACTCATGATTCCTCCGGCGGCTCGGGACTGAAATGTCGATAGATGTCATCCAGGCCGGGATGACCGATGTCGAGATTGGCGACCGCCGCGCCCAGGCCGGCCAGCCGGCGCAGGACATCCATCTTGTCGTCCACCCGGCAATGAACCTCCAGCGAGCGGCCATCCTCGGCCAGGCGATGACGAAGGGCCAGGCCATTCAGCGCGGCCAGCACCAGCCCGGCGCCCTGCGGCGCGGCGATGGTGAATCGCGCCGGCAGATCCGCGCGCCGACGCAACGCTTCCAGCGGCCCGAAGGCGGCAAGGCTGCCCCGGTTCATGATCGCGACCAGATCGGTGCGCGCCTCGAGCTCGGTCAGGATGTGCGACGAGATGATGACCGTGGCGCCGCGATCCGACAGCTCGCGCATGATGCGGAAGAACTCGACGCGGGAGGCCGGATCGAGGCCGGTGGTCGGCTCGTCGAGCAGCATCAGGCGCGGCTCACCCAGCAGTGCCTGGGCCAGGCCGAGGCGCTGCCGCATGCCCTTGGAATAGGTCTTCACCCGCCGGCCGGCGGCGAAGGCGAGCCCGACCCGCTCCAGCAACGCGTCGCCCTGCGCCGGCCTGGCGCCCTTCAGCCGGGCATAGAAGCGCAGGGTCTGTGCGCCGCTGAGCTCGTCATGGAAGGCGACGTTCTCCGGCAGGAAGCCGATGTGGCGGCGATGCTCGAGGGGAGCGGCCGCAGGCTCGGCGCCGAGCACAACCAGGCTGCCGGCACTCGGCCGGATCAGGCCCAGAATCAGCTTCATCAGCGTGGTCTTGCCCGCCCCGTTATGCCCGATCAGCGCCAGCGTGGTGCCGGGGGCGAGCGTCAGGTCGACATGCTCGATCGCCACGCTCCGCCCGTAATGCTTGGACAGGCCGTGCGCCACGACTGCCGGCGCGGCCATCCCGAGAGTCGACATCTGGTCCATTGCGTTCATGAGCTGGAATCCGCATTGCCAGCTTCCCACTCGATCGAAGCGGGAATCGCGGGGAGTTCGTGGGGCGCCGGGCCGGGCTCCATGAGCGGATAGGAATCGACCACGCCGCCGGGATAGAGCGCCGGGAACTGGCTCTGCGCCGCGCGCAACAGTTCCATGGCCGGGCTCGACATCAGCAGCCGCGAGGAGGGGTAGCGCCAGACCATCCAATCCACCACGCTGTTGGGCCGGTAGGCGGTGTCGGCGATGCCGTCGCCGTTGAGGTCGAAGGCCGTGTTGTCGCTCCAGTAGTTGCCCGACCCGCCATCCGACCATTCATAGAGCTTGGTGCCCGCGTAGCGCATCTGCACCTGGTTGCCGATGAAGGCGTTGCCGGCGATCACATTGCCGTCGGAGCCGGTGACATGCACGCCGATCCCGCAATTCTCGAGGCGATTGCCGCGCAGGGTGTTCTGCAAGGTCAGATACAGAAACAGGCACTTTCCCGCCGTGCCATAGACGTAGTTCCCGCGCACTTCGGCGTGCCGCGTCGAATTGAGCATCAGGCCCTGGTCGCGGTCGCGCACCGAGATGTTGTCGGCGATCCTCAGCCGGTCCGAGTACATCAGGGCATAACCGATATGGTTGCCGACGGACAGGTTCCCGGTCACGGCGCCCCGCTTCGAATACATGAAGTGCACCGCGAAACGCAGATGCTCGAACCGGTTGTCGGCGATCACGTTGTCCTGGCCCAGCTGGATGAAAATGCCGTCGCGGCCGCCGGAGACCTCGTTGCGGGCGACCAGGGCGCCGCTGTTGTTCCACATATGGATCCCGTTGCCGCGGTTGTTCAGCCAGATGTCGTTGCGGCCGGTGATGCGGTTGTCGGTCACCTTCGCGCGCTTCGGACCGTGCAGGGTGACGCCGAACAGGTTCTGGTCCAGCCAGTTGCGCTCGATCACGGGATCGTCGGCGCCCTGCTCCACATAGATGCCCGCGTCGATGCCGCTGCTATCAGTGCCGGAGCCCGTGATATGCAAGCCGCGAATGACGACGCCGGGGACCAGCACGCGGAATACGCTGCCCTGGCCATTGCCCTCGACGATGGTGGCGTCCGGCGAATCGCCCTCGACGGTCAGCGGCTTCTCGATCACCACCGGGCCGGCATGGGTTCCCGCCGCCAGGTGCAGGACGTCGCCGGGCGCGGCAGCCGCCACCGCCTGCGCCAGGCCATCGCCGCCCGGCGCAACCTCGATGGTCGCAGCGCCGGCGGCGGCGGACACGACACCCGCGAGGAGTGTCGCCGCGATCGCAATCGCTGTCCGCCGCCGCCGCATTGCGACTAGGCCTCGACCAGCAGCTGCCCCGACATCTCCATGTGGAGCGCGTGGCAGAACCACTGGCAGAAGTAGTAGTAGACCCCCGCCTTGTCGGCGATGAAGGTCACCGACGAAGTCGCCTGTGGTCCGACCTCCATGGCGATGCCGTAATTGACCAGCGTGAAGCCGTGGGTCAGGTCGACCACGTCGTCGACGTTGGTCTGGGTGATGGTCACCTCGTCGCCGACCTTCACCTTGATCTGCTCGAGGCCGAACTTCGGCGCCGCCGAAGTCATGTACACCCGCACCTTGTTACCGTCGCGGATGATCTTGTTGTCCTCCTCCAGCTTCACGCCGTCCTTGGCCGCCGCCTGGCGCGCGTCTTCCCACATCGGGTCGTCGCGCTTCCAGATCTCCAGAGGATTGATCATGTTGGCCTTCATGATCGTGGCGTCGTGCGGCTCGGCGAAGCTGGCACCGTCGTGGACCAGCTTCATCTCGTCGCCGGAGATGTCGATCAGCTGCTCGCATTCCGGCTTCAAGGGGCCGATGTTGATGAAGCGGTCCTTGGAGAACTTGCAGAGCGCCACCAGCCACTTGCCGTCGGCATCCTTGGTCTCGCTCATCGAGGCGTTGACATGACCGACCTGGTAGTGAACGTCGAGCTTCTGCTTGATCGGATCGATTTTCTCGCCCTTGTAGGCGCGGATCGCCTCGTCGACGTTCCACTTCACGACCTGCGAATCGAGGAACAGCGAGGTATAGGCGTTGCCGCGGCCGTCGAACGAGGTGTGCAATGGGCCAAGGCCGAGCTCGACATTCGCCACGATGGCCGAGGCGGGCTCCGCCTTACCGGCGAAGACATCGGCCAGCTTGTCCCATTCGATCACCGTCGTGGTCGGCGAGAGCTTGCCGTTGATCACCACGTATTTGCCGTCCGGCGTGGCGTTGCAGCCGTGCGGCGAGTTGGCGATCGGGATGTAGAGGGTATAGGGCGACTTCGCCTGCTTGCGGCCGTCGAGCACCGGCACCCCGTTGATCATCTCCGCCTTGCCGGCCTTCACCCCGGCCTCGATCGCGGTGATGTCGAAGAACACGGCGTGATCGGTCTCGGAGGACGTCATCTCCTCGAGCGTGGTGCCTTCCTCCGAGTTGTAGCAGGTCGAAGCGGCATAGAGGTTCTTGTAGTCGGTGTCGCAATTGTCGAGATTGCCGCTCACCAGGACCTGCCAGGCCACCTTCATGGTGTCGCCGTCGACCGCGGTGAACACGGAGCCCCACTTCTTCGGATCATCGAGGTCACGACCGTCATTGACCAGCGGCGCGCGGTTCTCGCCGTTGCAGAAGACATAGCCGGTTCTCGGATAGCGTTGCACCCGCATGCCGTGGATGGAATGCGCGTTGGGGATCTCGATGATCTTGTCGGTCTTCATCACATCCAGGCGGATGCGCGCCAGTCGCGTATTCGCCTTGTCGTTGATGAAGACATAGCGGCCGTCGTAGGAACCGTCGGTCACCGACGGGCGCGGATGGTGCGCGTCGCCGTTGAGGAACGTCTTCAGGCCGAGCTTGGCGAGGCGCTCGCGCGTCTCCGGCATCAGGCCCTCGGTCATGATCTTCAGGCTCTCGTTGGTCTGGCCCCAGCCCGTCGCGCTGCAGCGGTTGAAGACAGGGATGCGCATCAGCTCGCGCATCGAGGGGATGCCCAGGATGCGGATCTCGCCGGTCTGGCCGCTGCTCCAGAAGCCGACATACTCGTCGAGCTTGCCGGGGGGAACGCTCGCCGTGTCTGCTTCGGCGGCCTGCGCCGCCTTTGGGGCCAGGCTGACGCCGGCCGCTGCGCCGGCGGCCACCCCGGCCGCCGTGCCGCCGATCGCCAGCGTGGACATCGCCACGCCGCCGCCCAAGAGGTCACGGCGGCTGACGCCATCCCTGGTCTCTGCAACTTCTTGCTTCTTGGTCATGATGGTCTCCTCAGGTTAAGCAGGATTGGCCGGGACGCCCGATTGACCGCTCGGGCGGGTTGCGACATTCGGCGCGGCGGCTTGAACCGGCTTCTTGCCGCGGCCCGTCTTCTTCAGCAGCAATGGCGGACAGGTCGAGTCGTCCCAGTAGATGACCTGGCACTGCATGCAGTAGATGCACTCGTTGGGATTGATCTGGCCGAGCGGGTGGATCGCCTGCACGGTGCAGCGCTTGGCGCAGAGCTGGCACTCGAATCCGCACTGCTTGCGCCGCTTCAGCCACTCGAACAGGCGCATGCGGCCGGGGATCGCCAGCGCGGCGCCGAGCGGGCACAGATAGCGGCAGAAGAAGCGCTCGACGAACAGGCCGATCCCGAGCAGCCCGACGGCGTAGATGATGAAAGGCAGGTCGCGCTGGAAGCGGAGCAGCACCACGGTCTTGAACGGCTCCACCTCGGCCAGCCGCTCGGCAGTGGCGATCTCGTGCAGGCTGACGCCGAACAGTCCCAGGAAGATGATGTATTTCAGCGGCCACAGCCGCTCGTGCCAGTGGAAGGGTATGGTCAGCTGGCGGATGCCGATCCGGCGCGCAAGCTGGTTCAGCAGCTCCTGCAGCGAGCCGAAGGGGCAGAGCCAGCCGCAGAACGGGCCGCGGCCCCAGAACAGCAGCGACACCGCCGTGGCGCACCACAGGATGAAGATCAGCGGCTCGAGCAGGAACTGCTCCCAACGGAACTCGCCGCTGGTGAAGGCGCCTGCGAAGGTGAAGACGTTGACCACCGACAACTGCGCCTGCGCCCAGCCGCCGATCCAGATGACGCTGAACAGCAGGTAGCCCACGCGCAGCGCGGTGAAGAACCTGGCCTTCTTCACCAGCACGTCCTGGAAGAAGAAGATCAGGGTGAGGATCGCCAGCGACAGCGCCAGGATGGCGATGTCGACGGTCCGCTGGCGCCAGATCTGCTTCCAAAGGTCGTTGGCCGGGGACTCGCCCGCGTCGGTCTCCTCCGCGGTCTCGGCTGCCGGGGCTGCTTCGTTTGCCGGCGCAGCACTTGCGGCCGGCACCGGTGCCGGCGCCGCCGCGATCTTGATGAAGCGCGGTGGCAGCTTGTAGGACAGCGGGAAGCTGGTGAAGGCCTTCTTTGTCGGCCCGGTCGGACGTTGCGCGAGCAGCTCGATCCGCCAATCCTGCGTCGGCTCGAAGCCGGCGGATTGCGGAATGCGGAACAGGCCGATCTCGTCGAAACCGGGCATGCCGGGGGCGAGCTCGCCCAGCCGGCGATAATCGTGGTCCTTGAACAGGACGGTGGTCTGCTCCTGGACCAGCTGGAAGCGGTCGAAGATGCCGCCGCGCACGAAGCCGGAGCCGCGGAACGAATAGTCGCCCTTGGCCGCGATCAGGATCGCCTGCTGGCCCGGGGCCAGCCAGGATGTCAGGTTGCGGTATTCGGCGTCGCCGAGCAGGTTGCGGCCGATCGTCTCGACGCTGACCATCGCCGTGTAGAGGTCGATGAAGTCCTCGGTCGGGACGCCCGCCCGGGCGAAGGGCTCCGGGCTGCCGACGCCCATGCGGCCGAACGCTTGGTCGACGTCGCTGTTCAGCAGGTGCAGCCGGCGGATCGAGCCGTCGCCCAGCAGCGTGTCCCAATCTGCCTTCTGGAATGGCGCCTCCGCGAGAGTACTGACTTCGGCTGGCGCCGTCTGGGCGCCGGCGGCGGCGAAGCCGGCCAGGCCATGCACCTTGGCAACCTTCAGCGCCGTGCGGGTGACGCTGTCGTTGATGACGATGGCGGTGACGGTCGCGCCGGAGATGGCATCGACCGGGCGCGCGTCCTTGTTGCGCGCCGCCTCGACGACGTTGCGGCCGACCAGGGCGTCCACGAACTGGGTGAGCTTCTCCGGCGGGATGCCGGCGAGCAGGATCGGCTCGTGGTGCTCCTTGACCTTGGCGCCGACGATCACGCCGGCCTGGTCCATGCCGACCAGCAGGCGCACGGGTTTGCCGGAATAGCCGATATCGCTGGTCTCGAAGACGTAGCCGAGCAGCTGGTCGCCCTTGAAGGCCGCCATCGCCGGCGGGGTACCTTCAGCGGCGCCGAACCGGTCGGCGCCGGGGAAAACCTCGGCCGGCGCCACGTCGACCAGATAGGCGCCGAAACTCTTCGCGTGGGCCGGAGCAAGCGGCACGAAGAGCGCAAGCAGCAACGCAAGCGGCAGCCACAATCTCGGAACGAACGCTGTCATGATTGCTCCGAGATCTTGGGAAAGAAGCTGCCGGTCGATGCCGGCGGGGCCTGCGCGGCTGCGTCGGACAGCAGGCGCGCAGGCTTGGCGCTCACGAGGTGGAGGAAGCTGCCGATGCCAGGAAAATCGCGCGGCAGGGGCGCGGCCATGCTGACGTCGAGCGATCCGGCATCGACCGGCGCGCAGCCGCCCAACGGACAGGCCGTGGCGCAAAGCGGGCAGGAATGCGACCCGCCAGGGTACTGATTGGCGGGGGATTGGTTGGCGGGGCTTTGATTGGATCTCAGGTCAGCCAGGGCCGTCGCTGGGCTCGCATCGGCCTTGCGATCTGCACTGGCAAGGCCGACGGCGTCGCCGCAACGGGCGCTCAGCAGCATGGCCTCGAACTGGCTGCTCCCGGCGGCATGGGCCTCCACGATCGCCGCAACCAACAGATTCAACACGAAAATCTTGCACATCAGCAGCCCGAGCAGGCGGCGCGGGCTTGGCGTGACCGACCGCCTCGGATCGGCACCCCGGCGCGCACGGGCGCGCCGGCAATCCTCCAGATTCGTGACACAAGGGCTGGCCAAGTCGTGAAACTCCCCGCCGGCATCGGACTTATTTCGGTCCGCGGGGGGAAACTAGGGTAAGGGGAGCCGGGTCGCCTTGACTCGCATCAAGCCCGGACCCGATTGTTGGGGAGCCGATAAGGTCATATTGCCGCAGAATTGCCCCGGTGCCTCCGCGGAATTGCAGAGAAGGAAGATCGTGAACGATCATTTGGCGGAGCGGCTGCAAGTGATCCGCCGGAACCGGGTGCTGTCGCGCATCGGTGAGCGCGACCTGGAGCAACTGGCGGCACAGGCCACGCCGAAGACCCTGGACCCCGGCGCCCGGCTATTCTCCCGGGGCGAGCAGGCGCAATGGCTCTACGTCATGGTCGCCGGTCGCGTCGAGTTGTTGCAGGACGATGAAATCGGCAACCGAACCCTGATCGAGACCTTGGTGGCGCCGCAGCTGGTCGGTGTGGTCTGCGCCCTCGATAACGGCCCCTACGCCGACACCAGCGAAGGCGGCAGCGACGGGGCGGAATTGCTCGCCCTGCCCGGCCCCTCATTCACCGCACTGCTGGCCAGGAATCCACTGGCGATCCGCCTGCTGCTGGCCGAGACCTCGGGCCGGTTGCGCCGGCTGGTCGGCCAGTTGAGCGACTTCAAGCTGCGCGACAGCGTGCAACGGCTGGCGGGCTATCTGGTCGAACTCACGCCGGTGCGCAATGGCGCCGCGGATCTCGTCCTGCCGACCGAGAAGCGCGCCGTGGCCGACCACCTGGGCATGAAGCCGGAGACGTTGTCACGGGCGCTGGCACGGCTCGAAGCTCTCGGACTCGCGCATTCGGCCGACGCGGCGACCTTGCGCGTGCCGGACTTGTCCAGCTTGCGGCACCTGTATCTCTCCGGCGAGAAAGCGTTGCCGTCATGATCCGCCGGCGCGCGCCCAGCGACCAGGAACTGGCGGCCGCCGTTGCACTGCCCCTGCTGCAGCCCTTCGGCGTGCGGGAGTTGGAGGCCCTGCTGGGGCCATCCTCGCTGGCCCACTACGAGGAGGACACGCAGCTGTTCTCGGCCGGCGATCCTGCCGACCGTTTCTTCGTGGTGATCGAGGGCTCGGTGCGACTCTATGCGACGATGCCGGACGGGCGGGAGACAACGATCGCGCTGATCACCGCGCCAGCGAGCTTTGCGGAGGCGGCGATGTTCTCGTCGGGCGGCTTCCCGGTCAATGCCGCCGCGGCCGCCGGCACGCTGCTGCTGCATGTCGGCGCCAGGGAGTTCCTGGCGGTGCTCGATTCCGAGCCCGAGCGCGGCATCGAGATGCTGCGCTCCATGCGGCGATGGGAGCTGCTCTTGCTGGACGAGATACGTCAGGTCAAGACGATGACGCCGCTGCAGCGCCTCGCGGGATTCATGCTGTCGCTGTGCGGCGAGCGCGAAGGCCAAGTCAGCGTCCGTCTACCGGTACGCAAGGCCTTGCTGGCGCAGAAGCTCGGCATCAAGCCGGAAACCCTGTCGCGCAACCTTCAACGCCTCGCCGCCGCAGGCGTGACTTCCAGCGGCGACGCGGTCGAGATACCGGACACCGCGATCCTGCTGCGCATCTTCCGCGGCGAAACCGGCGATTCCTGAGCAAGCCCCGGCCGGCTATTGGCAGGTGGCGATGGTCTTCAAGCCTTCGACCGCGGCCTGGCGCTTCGCCTCGTCCTTCATCTGGAACATCATCGCGTTCTTCAGCGGCTGGCCGTTGAACTCGGTGAGGAAGGCCTTCGGATCCAGCAGATAGGCCATGATGTTCGCATCGGTCCAGGTCAGGCCCTTGGCCTGCGCCGCCTTCATCGCCTCGGAATAGCCCTTGAAGTCCCCCGCATGCATGGCCGGCTGCCCGGCGACGCCGACCAGGTTCGGGCCGGTGACCCGCGACGCCTTGCCGGGCTCGAGCGCATGGCACGCCTTGCAGCCCGACAGGCCCGGCGGGGTCGGGCAATCCGCCCAGGCCAAGCCAACGCCGGAGACCAGCATGATTGCGGCGCCAAGCGCCATCGCGGTCGATTTCATCCTGCACCTTCACAGTGATTGCCGGGGGACGTCATGAGGCAATCATCCCAGGCCCGGCCCCGCGGCGCATTGACTCCGGTCAAGCCGGCCGTGGCACGGATGGCGCGAGGGTGTGCAGGGGGAGCGGCCACACCGGCCGAACAGGCGGCGCGGCGGCGGCTTGGCCGGAGCCAGGCCACCGCCGGCATGCTTGGGCAGGGCGCCTAGGCGCGACGGCGGCCGAGCACCACCAGCGCGCCACCGGCCAGGATCGCGGCGATCGACGCGACGTCTGGGATCGCCACGTGATGCTCCTCATCCACCGTGGCTTCGAGGGGACCGACATCCACCACCTTCTCCTCCGTGGTGTAGGAGAAACGCCCGATCGCCAAGCCCGCGATGCCGAGGACGATGAGAATGATGCCGACGATTGCCAATGGTTTCATGGTTTTCTTCCTTGTGTTGCGACCGATGTGATGGACTGGAAAGGCGATGGCCCCTGCAAATGCGAATCCTCTTAGAAGAACGACTGCCAGGGCCGACGGAACATGTCGCTCATGCGATCGATCAGCGGCCGCTCGCGCCAGGCGGCCAGGGTGATTTCCTGGGCGACGCCCTGGTCCTCGGCGAAACGCTGCTGCAACCCGCGCGCCACGCCGGCGCCGAGGACGACGGCATCCACCTCGTCGTTGAACAGCACGCTGCGATGGTCGAAATTCGACGAGCCGATCGCCGACCAGACACCATCTATGGTCACGGTCTTGGAATGCAGCACCAAACCCTTGACCTCGTAGATGCGCACGCCGGCCTCGAGCAGGTCCTCGTAGCTGGAACGGGCGATGGCGACCGCCTCCGCGGCGTCGCTGTCCGCCGGCAGCATCAGCCGCACGTCGACGCCGCGCCTGGCAGCCTCCTGCAGCGCGTCGAGTTCCTCGTCGGTCGGCACGAAATAGGCCGTGGTGAGCCACACGCGGCGCTCGGCGCTGCGGATCGCGGAGATCAGCGTGACGTAGAAGCGCGAGATCTGCTGCTGTGGCGAGGACCCGATGATGCGAACGATTTCGCCGTCATGCGCCGGCAGATCGGGGAAAAAGCCGCTCTGGTCGATGGTTTCTCCACCGCCGCTCTTCCAATGCCCGAGGAACAGCCGCTGCAACTGGGCCACCGCCGGCCCCTCGATGCGCAGCGACAGGTCGCGCCAGACTTGCGGCGGCTCGGGCGCGAGCGGCGGCGCCGCTGACGCGTCGGGCGCACCACTCTTGTCGGCTTTTGGCGCGGAAGCGTCGCTGCCGGGAATCTTGCTCTGGTAGTAGGTCGCGAGGTTGACGCCGCCGACGATGCCGACGCGGCCGTCGACCACCAGGATCTTGCGGTGGTCGCGATCGTTCGGCGAATAGCCGCCGGCGACGGCGTCGAGCGGATTGGCCGGATGGAATTCGACCACATTGATACCGGCCGCCCGGAGGCGATCGAAGAATTCCTTCGGCGTGTTGCTGGATCCGTAGGAGTCGTAGATGACGTTGACCGCCACGCCAGCCTGGCGCTTGGCGATCAGCAGGTCGCCGAGATGCTCGCCGCCCTGCGCCACGTCCTCGAGCGTATAGTATTCCAGGTTGACGTGATGCCTGGCCGCATGGATCGCCTCGAACACCGCGGCGAAAGTGCCATCGCCGTCGCGCAGCAGGCGTGTCGCGTTGCCGGCCGTCAATGGCGTGCCGGCCACTTTCTCCTCGATCGCGCGGTGGCGGCCGAGCAAGGCGGAATCGTCGGCCTCTGTGCTCAGATCCTCGAGCAGCGCGGCGCTCTGGCGCTGCGACAGCGGGCCGTCCGCCGTGACGATCGCCGGCTTCGCCGGCGCGACCGGCCCAAGTTCCGCCAGGCTGCGGTCGACATCCGGCACGCCGGCACAACCCGCCACCAGCGCCAGGACAAGGCCACATATCGAAAGGCGCCCGGCGCGGCAGTGCCCGGACGATCGACCGCTTTGCTCAACCAACGCCTTGCCACCCTCACAGCATTGCATGACGGGGAGAAACGCGCTCCGCCGACTTTCGTTCCCTGTCCCGGGAACCGTCCGCTAGAGCCTTGAAAATGCCCGGAACATTGGCACCGGCCGGACGTTGAGAGACGGGCGTTGGGATTCACCCTCGATCAGCGGAAGATGCACGCATGGCGCGACGCGCGACACGAAAGACTGAAGAAGCCAACGGCTCCGGCCTGCGCCCCAGCTGGCGCGGCCATCTGCGGCTGGCGCTGGTCTCCTGCCCCATCCGGCTGATTCCCGCCTTGACCGACCGCGAGGCCATCCGCTTCCACAAGATCAACCGCGCGACGGGCAACCGGCTGCGGCAGCAGATGATCGACGCCGAGACCGGCGACGTGGTCGATCGCGACGAGACCGTCATGGGCTACGAGATCGAGCGCGATCACTACGTCACCATCGAGCCCGAGGAACTGGATGCGCTGAAGATCGAAAGCTCCGATGTCATTACCATAGAAAAGGTGGTCGGCCAGGCGGCCGTCGACTGGCTCTATTGGGACACGCCCTATCTGGCGGAGCCTGATGGCAAGAGCGGCCGCGACATCTTCGCCACCATCCGCGAGGCCTTATCCGCCAAGAAGCTGATGGGCCTGGGCCGCGCGGTGATCGGCCGGCGCGAGCGGCCGGTCCTGATCCAGCCGCGCGACCGGGGCCTGATCCTCACCACCCTGCGCGATCCCGACGAGGTGCGCCCACCGGAGAAGCTGTTCAAGGACATCCCCGACTCGAAGGTGGACAGCAAGAATTTGTCCATGGCGGAAATGCTGATCGACCGCATGAAGGACTCCTTCGATCTCGCCATGTTCGAGGATCGCTACCAGGAGGCCCTCCGCGCCCTGGTCGAAGCGAAGTCCAAGGGCAAGCGCGTCGCCCCGCCGAAGGCCGCCCGGCAACCCTCAAATGTGGTAAACCTGTTCGACGCGCTGAAGGCCAGCCTCGCCGAAGGCGGCGGCGCAAGGCGCGGCGCTGCGGGCAAGACCAAGCCGCATCGCGCCAAGCCGGCGCAGCGCAAGCGGCCCGCGCAGCGCAAGCGGGCCTGAAGATGATGGTCGCCAGATGATGGTCGCCAGCTGATGGTCGCCAGATGATGATCGCCTGGGAGGATGACCCGTGTCCAACCGGAAGCTCTCCAAATACCGCGCCAAGCGCGACTTCGGCAGGACCGCCGAACCCAGCGGCGCCCACAGGATCGCGCCGGGCAAGGAGCTGCGCTTCGTCATCCAGAAGCACGCCGCGCGCCGCTTGCACTACGATCTGCGCCTGGAACTCGACGGCGTGTTCAAGTCCTGGGCGGTCACCCGGGGTCCGTCGCTCGATCCGCATGACAAGCGACTGGCCGTCGAGGTGGAAGACCATCCGCTGGATTACGGCGATTTCGAGGGCACCATCCCGGCCGGCGAATATGGCGGCGGGACCGTGCAGCTGTGGGATCGCGGCTATTGGCGTCCGGAAGGCGCGCAATCGCCGCAGCAGGCGCTGAAAGCGGGCGAACTGAAATTCGTGCTGGCGGGCCAGCGCCTGCACGGCAGCTGGGTGCTGGTGCGCATGAAACCCAGCCGCGACCGCGACCGCGGCAGACGCACCAACTGGCTGCTGATCAAGCATCGCGACCAATACGCCGCGGCCGACGGAGAAGACGTGCTGGCGGAGGACCGTTCCGTTGCCTCGGGACGCAGCATGGCGACGATCGCGGCCGGCAGGGGCGCCGCGCCGAAGCCCTTCATGCGCGACAAGAAGACGGCGGCGATGCGCGCCGATGCCGTCTGGGGCGGTACCGTCTGGAATGGGCAATCCAGCGCCGCTGGGCCCGCAACGCCGCGCCGCCGACAGGCGAAGGCTGGCGCGAAACGGCGCACGGAGACGCCCACCCCGATGCCCGGCTTCATCCCGCCCCAGCTCTGCCGGCTGGTCGACCGGCCGCCGGGCGGTGCGGACTGGGTGCATGAGGTGAAGCTCGACGGCTATCGGATGCAGCTGCGGGTCGCGGATGGCGCGGCGCGATTGCTGACACGCAGCGGCCTCGACTGGACCGGAAAATTCCCCGAGATCGCCCGGGCCGCGGCCGCACTGCCCGATTGCATCCTCGACGGCGAGGTGGTCGCGCTCGACGCGAGTGGCGCGCCGGACTTCGCCGCGCTCCAGGCGGCGCTGTCGGACGGCGAGACCGGCGACCTGGTCTATTTCGCCTTCGACCTGCTCTATGCGGCCGGCGAGCGCCTGACCGCCCGGCCGCTTGCCGCGCGCAAGCAGGCATTGCGGGACCTGCTCGCCGCGACGCGAGGCAAGGCCAAGGTGATCCGCTATGTCGAGCATTTCGCCACCGGCGGCGAGGCGATCCTCAAATCCGCCTGTCGCCTGTCGCTCGAGGGCATCGTCTCCAAGCGGATTGATGCGCCCTATCGCTCCGGCCGCGGCGCCGCCTGGACCAAGGCCAAGTGCCGCGCCGGCCATGAGGTCGTCATCGGCGGCTGGTCGAGCAATGGCGGCAGCTTCCGATCGCTCCTGGTCGGCGTCCACCGCGGCAGGCATCTGGTCTATATCGGCCGGGTCGGCACCGGCTATGGCCGCGAGGTCGTGGCGCGACTGATGCCGCGGCTGAAGCAGATGGCCAGCGACAAGAACCCTTTTTCCGGCCCCGGCGATGCGGGCGCGGAGGCCGCCGCTTCCGGCGCACCGAAAGCGGCCAGGGACATCCACTGGCTGAAGCCAAAGCTGGTCGCCGAGATCGAATTTGCCGGCTGGACCGGCGACGGCATGATCCGCCAGGCTGTCTTCAAGGGCCTGCGTGCGGACAAGCCGGCGCGGCAGGTCGAGGCCGAAGGTCCGGCCGCGACCGAGGAGACCGAATTGGCAAGACCGGCAAAGGCGAAGCCGAGAGCGGCGGCGGCCGCGAAGGCCACCGCGAAAACGCCGCGACGCTCCGGCGGCGTCGAGATCCTGCGCGTGACGCTGTCCCATCCCGACAAGGAATTGTGGCCGGCGACGAGGAAGGAGCCGCCGGTCACCAAGCGCGACCTCGCCGCATATTTCGCCGCGGTGGGCGTTTGGATGATGCCGCATCTGCGCGGCCGGCCCTGCTCCATCCTCCGCGCCCCGGACGGCATCGGCGCCGAGCCGTTCTTCCAGCGTCACGCCATGCCCGGCACCTCGAGCTTGCTCACGCTGGTCAAGGTGCGCGGCGACAAGAAGCCCTATCTCCAGATCGACAGCGTCGAAGGCCTGGTCGCCGTGGCGCAGGCCGGCGGGACCGAGCTGCATCCGTGGAACTGCGCGCCCGATCTGCCGGAGGTACCGGGTCGCCTGGTCTTCGACCTCGACCCGGCGCCGGACGTTCCCTTCGCGCGGGTGGTCGCGGCGGCGCAGGACATCGCCGCGCGTTTGACAGAGCTGGGGCTGGCGACCTTCTGCAAGACCACCGGCGGCAAAGGCCTGCATGTGGTCGTGCCCTTGGCCAGCACGGCGCGCGACCGGGTCGACTGGCGAACGGCCAAGACCTTCGCCCAGGCGGTCTGCGCCGCCATGGCCGGGGACGATCCGGCAAAATACACCGTCAACATGGCGAAGAAGAAGCGGGTGGGCCGCATCTTCCTCGACTATCTGCGCAACGACCGCATGGCGACGGCGGTGGCGCCGCTGAGCCCACGGGCCCGGCCCGGCGCCACGGTGTCGATGCCCCTCGCCTGGGGCCAGGTGAAAAGCGGCCTCGACCCGCAGGCCTGCACGATCCGCAGCGTTCCAGCACTCTTGAAGAAGAGCAAGGCCTGGCAGGACTACGATGACGCCGCCCGGCCGCTGAAGCCGGCCATCAAGCGTCTGCTAGGCGGTCGCCGCTGACTCCGGCCGTGGCGGCCGCTTCCATTTGCTCCAGGCGCGCCACTGTTCGGGATAGCGCCGCACCCAGGGCTCGCTGCGGCGCAGGAATTCGGCGATCGCCGCGGCGACGCGCGCGTCGGTCGACGTGCCGGATTGCAGCTCGATCGGCGGCTCGATGACGATGCGGAACCCGGCCTGCGGATCGCGCACGGTGAAGGCCGGCAGCAGCGGCGCCCCGGTCAGGCCGGCCAGGCGCGGCGCGCCGACCGCGACCGAGAGGCGACCGCCGAACACCGGCCCCTTCACCATCTCGGTCCCCTCCGTCCCGGACGCGACGATGGAGACGATCTCGCCGTCCTTCAATGTCCGCATCATCCGCCGCATCGCCGTCGACGGCGATGCGCGATCATAGACGATGCGCTGGACCAGGTGGCGCTCCTCCGGAATGCAGCGGATGCGGTTGACGTAGGCGACACCGAATTCGGTGTCGGAGAAGCCGTGCTGCGGGCTGCTCAGATGGGAGACGCGGTAGCCCTTCCGGTGCAGCAGGATCTTGGTCGGACCGTTGTTGAAGACGAACGGCGCCAGCCAGAGGATGGCACCCTTGCCCTGGGCCAACGCCGCCTGCAGATGCGCCTCGCCCTCCAGCACCATGCGCGGCTGCCAGCCGCCCGGGCGCCAGGCCCGCAAATCCTGCATCCGCATTTCGTAGATGGCGGCCTTCAGGTCACGCGCGATGCCCTCGGCCGCGGGTTGGTCGACCGCGCCCAGGGCCGCGCGAATGCTCTTGCCCGTCCTTCGCGCCGCGCGCCGGCTGGTCAGCAGCGGGATGCGCGCCGCGCCGCGCCACAGCGGCCCCCACGAGGGCTCTGGCAGGATCCAGGCAAAGGGCAACAGGGCGGCAAGGCCGGCAAGGGTGGTGAAATCGGAAAGCTTCCAGCTTCGCCGCTGGCTTGCGCGACGCCCCTTGTGCACGACGGATCGGTCCTGCGCGATTGCGGCGCCAGCCGCGCTTTCCTCTTGAGTCTCGGCTTCCTTTTTAGTCGACAGAATCCCGCCCCCGAATTGAGTCCCGCTCGACCGGGACTATAGCCTGCGCGCGCGGCGCCTCCTAGGGCGGGCAAGGCCGCGGCGCGGCGGGAAATCAGATCGACGCGCCCGGCCGGTCATAGTCCAGCGGGCCACGCAAGGTTCCGGCGGCGGTGCGCCGCTCGATTTCCAACAGGCGGGCATACAGCAGCGGCCCAAGCGGCGAATCCCCGATCGGCGTGCGATAGGCACGCTGCAGGAAATCCACGTCGGGATAGGAGTTCCCCTCCAGGAGGAGCGCGCCCCGCGGCCCGATGGCAATGTCCCAGCCGACCAGCAGCCGGTCCCGGCAGGCGGCATGCGCCGCCAGGGCGATGCTGCGCACCTCGCCCCAGCAGGGCAGCGCGCGGCCGGTCACCCGGGCATGCGTCACCGGATGCTCGTCGAACCAGTCCAGCCACATCCGGCCCTTGTCGCCGGTCATCTGGCCCAGCACGCCGCTCTGCAGGTTGATCGCGGCGCCATACTCGAAATCGGTGACCCAGTTCGGCTCCAGCTTGCAGAGGTTGCTCAGCACCGCATGGGTGATCACCGGATTGCCGCCCTGGTCGAGGCAGGTGATGACGCGGATCCGGATCAGCGCCTGGTCGGCCAGATCCGCGATGCCAGGATGGTTGCGGATTCGCGGCTGCACCAGTATCGCCCGCCCTTTGGAGCGTTGCGCGATCAACTCCATCAGACCCGCGTGATCGAACGTCGCGCCGTCCTCCGCGATGAACTTTCCGTCGGTGAAGCGAATGACCTCGGCGCCGCGCGAGCCCTTCGCCTGGCGCGGCTTGATGAACAGGTCCTGCTCGAATTCCGCCGGCCGTTCGCACCGCCGTTGCAACTGGCCATCCTCGGCCAGGGCCAGGATCGGGATGGTCGGTATGCCGTGCTCCTCGCAGATCCTGCTCACCCCCAGCTTGTCGCCCAGCATGATGCGGCGCTGGCTCTTCGGCACTTGCCAGGTCAGCACCTTGAACAATCCGTTCTTGGTCTCGTACCGCGTCAGGTACCCGGACGCGCGGGCGCCGAATTCAGGGCGAAACAGCTCGAACATGTAATAGGCCTGGGTATCCAGGCCATGGCGGAAGGCGAGGACATAGAGGTCGCACAGCTGCCGCCACATTCCGACCCCGAACCGGTCGCGGACCAGCGGCGCCATCTTGGGGAACCACGAGACCAACCGTCCGATATCGAGGATCAACTTGTGGCCCGGCACCGTGTAGCTGCCGATGCGCGGGTGGCGCACCTTCTTGAACAGCAGCGAGGTCGCGAACAGATAGCGGGCGAAATCGCCCACATCGGCGGCGCGGCCCTGCTCGACGAACAACCGGCGGCGCAGGGACGCGACGCAGTATGCCGCACCGAGCGCATAGAGCAGCATCGAGAGCAGCGCCAGGAAATCCGCGACCAGTCGCGGCATCGCTTCGCCAGACGGCCCGGCGACGTGGCTCCACAGCACCGCGGCCACGCCGGCCGCCTGGATCGCAAAGGCCAGGCGGAACGCGCGCCGCGCCGCAGCTGGAATGGGTTCCCCTCGCGCGCCGAGCCAGAGCAGCAGCGCGGCGGCCGGCAGCAGCAGTCCATCGGCGACATCCACGAACACGGGCCAGGACGTACCGCGATCGCCGGGTTGGCCGGCCAGTTGGCTGGCGCAAACCAGGCCCAGGAGGAAGAGTGCCCCCAGCCACGCGCGGCGCGTCGCCGCATCCGGCACGCCCAGCGCCAGGCGCGCGCAGACCTGGAACCCCGCGGCGATCGCCGCGAGGCCGGTCAGCGCGTCCAATATCCAGAGATTCAGCCCGGAAACGACGACGACAACTGCGATCAGCGCGGCCGCGCCCAGTGGCAGCGCGAGCCCGCGGGGAATTTCAAGGGACCTCATTCGTCAAGCGATATCCTTCATGCGCAGCGGCGGGACGGCCCGTGGGGGCCGAATCCCGATCGCGAGCGACAAAGTAGGTTTTGCCGCCGCTCCTGGCAATCGCAACCATCTGGGAAAAGAGGCCGTCGGAAGGAAAGCGGCGGCCGGAAGCGTGCGCCGTCCCGTCAGTCCGGCGTCAGCCCCATTGCTCGCGCACGCCCATGCGCTTGCCGAGACGCACCGCGCCGGCGATGCTGGGCGAGGGGATTTCCGCCGCCGGCTTGCCATAGAGCCAGCCCTGACCGAGATCGACGCCCAGCTCCATCAGGCACTTGTGCTGGTCTTCCTTCTCGATCATCTCCGCCACCGTCTTGATGCCGAGGCATTTGCAGGTGGTCAGCACGCCCTGGACGATGGCGCGCTCGCGCGGGCTGTCGGTGATGCTGCGGATATAGACGCCGTCGATCTTCACGTAGTCGATGGTCAGCTGCTGCAGATAGGGCAGCGAGGAAGCGCCGGCGCCGAAATCGTCGAGGCAGACCACATGGCCGCGCGCGCGCAGGCGCTGCACCGCCTGGGCGGCGCGGCCCAGGTCCTCCAGCTTCGCCGATTCCGTGATCTCGATCATCAGCCGCTTGCGGTCGGTGCCGAGGCGCTCGGTGATCTTGGCGAACATCTCGGCGAAGCTGTCGTTCAGCAGCGACTTCGCCGACATGTTCACGGCCAGGCTCAGATGATGGTTCTTGGCCGCGCCTTCCAGGATGCGCGCGATGGCGCCGTTGGCGACCGCCAGGTCGAGCTCGTGGATGATGTTGATCTCTTCGGCGAACTTCACGTCCTCGAACGGCGACCGGCCATCGGCGAAGCGCAGCAGCACCTCGTAGTGATGGTGCCGGCGGTCGGCCAGGCTGACGATCGGCTGGTAGTGCAGCGTGATCCGGCGCTCGTGGATCAGGTCGCGCATGGCGACGACCCGGCTCAGGGTTTCCGCCGTCTTGCGCCGCAGGTAGTGGTCGGCGGTGCCGGATTCGATCGCGGCGCCGCCCTCGACGCCGAACTTGTTCACGACATACGAGAGGATGCCCTCGACATCGTCGTCGCCCAGTGAATTCTTCTGGAAGCGGACGGTGGTCTCCTTGATCTTCAGGGTGCTCTTGTCGATGTCGTAGCTCTCGCCCACCTTGCCGATGGCGGCGACGATCGCCGCCGGGTTCTCTTCCTCCAGGTGAGTGACGCCGAAGCGGCCATCGCCGAGGCGCCCCGCAGTGTCATGGTCGATCGCGTGCAGCTTCAGCTGGGCGCCGATCTCGGCCATCAGGGCCTCGGAACGGTCGGGGCCGAGCAGCCGGCGCAGTTCCTCCTCCTGGCAGATCTCCACCAGGGTCAGGCAGGCGGCCTTGCCGGATTGCTTGGCCAACTGCACCGCGCCGTTGGCGGCGCGGGTGAACTCCACGGCTTCCATCAATCCGGTGACCCGGTCGCGCTGCGGCGCCGTGCCTTGGTCGGCGGCGGCCAAAGGCAGCTGGGTGATCGACAGGCAGTAGCGCTGCTCGGCGGCGTCGAGCACCCGGTAGATGCCGACCTCGACCACCTGGCCGGCGCCATCGTCGCTGTGCAGGGTCATGTGCAAGCCGCGCCGGCGCTGGCCCGGCTGCAACTCGCGCAGCGCGGCCATCAGCAGGGCGGCGTCCTGCACGGTGAGGATGTGGGTCAAGGGACGGTTGATCAGGCTGTCGGCATCGCGGCTGAGGATCGACTTCACCGCCCCGCCGGCCCATTGGATGCGGCTGGCGCTGTCCAGCTCCAGCAGCAGATCCGCGTTGGCGAAGGCGAAGCCGACGAAGCGGTCGCGGTCCTCCCGCAGCCTGTCTGTGATCGACGCAACCATGCTTTTTCAAGGCGCTCGGTGGGCAAACCATGCGACGCACCGGCGTCGCCCTCGTCCCCGGATCACCTTTGGCCGAGCGGCTTAAGATCGCGTTAATTCAGTTCCTTACTCCACCGACCTATACCAATGCAGGTGAGCCCGCCTCCCGTCGGGGAAGCCGGTCCTAGAAAAGCGCGCCCGTCTCAGGCGGGTGCGCGCGTCGTGGCGCGCACCACCAGCGGGCTCGCCATGATTTCGCGCTCCGCCGCCGGGCGGCCGCTGCTGGCGGCGGTGATCACCATTTCCCCGGCGCGATGCCCCATCGCCACCGCATCGGCCCGCACCGTGGTGAGCTGGATCCGCTGATGCGAGGCCAGCGGCACGTCGTCGAAGCCGACAACCGAGACGTCGTCCGGCACGCGGCGTCCGGCCCGCTCCAGCCGGTCGATGGCGGCAATCGCGTGCAAGTCGTCATGCGCGACAAGGGCCGTCGCCTCCGCCTCGCCGGGCGCCGGGGCGAGGCCGCGTCGCGCCAGGGCCGCCTCGAAGGCCAGGCGCCGCCGCTCGCCCGCATGTTCGCGCAAGGCATGGGCCAGGAAGCCGATCCGCCGATGGCCCAGGTCGTGGAGATGCCGCACCACCGCCTCCATCGCCGCCTCGGTGTCGTGGTCGATGATCCCGGGCCGCGCGTCGTCGATCTCGCCGGCACCCACCAGCACCACCGGGACGCCGTGATCGAGCAGCAGCTTCGGCAGCAGCGCGCCGAGCGACAGGCCGCCGATCACCACGCCATCCACGCGCCGGTCGATGAAGGCGAGCGCGGCGGCATTCTCCGTCTCGGCGGCGCATTCGGTATGGGCCGTCAGCACCGCGAAGCCCAGCGCCCCGGCGGCGCGCTCCACGCCGACCGTCAGCTGGGCGAAGAACGGGTTGGTCAGGTCCGGCACCACCAGGCCGATGGCATTGCTGCTGCGCGCCTGCAGGGACCGCGCGATGGCGTTGGGCCGGTAGCCGGTCTCGGCGATCGCCCGCTCGACCTTGCGGCGCGTCTCCTCGGCGACCAGCGCGCTGCCGCGGATGACGTTCGACACCGTGGACTTGGAGACCCCGGCGCGCTCGGCGATGTCGACCAGCCTCGCCATCCCCGGCTCAGCCGGCCGCCTTGCGGAAGGCGGAGGTCAGCAGCGCGACGTCGCGGCGTGCCTGCTCGAGCGGCGTCGCCACCGGCGCCGTGCCGCAGCAGGCGGCGTGGAACGCGCGCAGCTGCTCGCGGAACGCCTCCTCGTAGCTCGCCCGGTGATCCTGGGTCTCCAGGGCATGGCCGCCGCCGCTTCGCCGCAGGGTCAGGCGCGTCGGCAGATGGCGCAGATAGGGTGACGGGAAGGTGAGCTCGACGATGCGGTCGGTGCAATAGACGGTGATGCGCTCGGTGTAGTCGGGGACCCCCGGCAGGGCCAGATGGGTCATGGTCACCCGCCCGCCGCCCGGCAAGCCGAAGCCGAGCTGTACGCCGCGGCCGTCGTCGAAGAACGCGCCGTGATCCGCCGCCTCGGGCAGTTCGCAGCCAAAATGCGCCAGCACCCCATGCACCACGGAAACGTCATGCACCAGGGAGGAGAGGAAGCCGCCGCTCAGGGCCCGCATTCCCGCCTCGCTCATGGCGCCACCGGCGGCGATGCCGAGCTGCTCGCGCGCGGCGGCGCGCGACCGCTCGCGCAGCGCGGGCGGCAGATCCCCCGGCACGGTCATCGGCAGATGCGCGACGAAGGGATCCTGGTCCGGGTCGTTGACCTCGACCGAAATCAACTTCACCTCGGAGATGCGGTCGGGGAGCAGTGCCAGCGCGCGGTGGAAGGCCGGGTCGTGCCGCTTCATATAGGCGACCTGCAGCACGCGCCCGGCGCGATCCCGCGCCGCCTTGATCCGGTCGCAGCCGTCCAGGGTGAGCGCCAGCGGCTTTTCACACAGCACATGCAGCCCAGCGTCGAGCGCGGCGACCGCCAGTTCCGGGTGGAACGGATCCGGCGCCGCGATCACCACCGCATCGAGGTTGCAGTTCAGCAATCCACCGATATCGGCGTGCAATTCGGCGAGGCCGTAGCGCTCGCCCAGCGACTGGCGCACCGCCGCCGAGGCGTCGGCCAGCGCCACGAAAGCGAAGCGCGCGCGCTCCTCCCACAGGTAGAAGGCATGCTCGGCCTGGCCCACCAGCCCCGCCCCGACCAGCCCGACACGCAATCTTTGCACAAAAAACTCCTTATTGGAACGCTCCAATCTAGCTCACTTCAATACCGGACCTCGGTCGCTGTCAAGCCTCTTCGAGGCAGAGCCATGACTCCAGCGCACGATTTCACGTCGCCGTACGAACAGTGGCGCGGCCCCTGTCGGTCCACCCGTCGCCGAAGGTTGCGGCAAGCGCTCCGATTGTGTGATCCAGCGCACTGTGGCGACATCGAGCAGTGCAACTGGCTTTGCGAATTCACCCCGCCCGGCCTATAGTCCCGGCGCGGGGGGAGCCAACAGCCGACGCGAAGCAACGGCATGTCGACGAGGAGCGTGACCGATCTACCGCAACAATTAACGGGTACGCCATAGCGCCCAGGCGTGGCGCGCCGGAAATGGCGCGCCGGAGCCAAGCCTAGCCTCGGCAGAGAGAGGCATCGCGCAACCCAAGCCGTTCGATCGAAGCAATCCCCCGGACCCCGATGACCAAGACCAACGGCGCACCATCGCCATTCAAGATGCGGCTTCTGTCCTGCTGTGTGCTCGCGGCCATCGCGATGCTGCAGGCGCCGGCGGCGTTCGCGGCGGCCGATCTGCCGGATCGCTGCGCCGTCCCGCTGTCCTGGCCGATAGCCGCCGATGCCAGGATCGATCCGGCTGCCTTCTGGAACGACGACCGCGAGATTTCGATCCTGCGGCGCGAGGACGATGGGCGCTTCGCCTATCGCATCGTCGGCGACGTGGTGGAAATCAATCCGGCCCTGTTCCCCGCCCTGGCCACCGCGCCTGACGGCGAGTTGACGGACGTTTCCGAGATCGTCGTCGACGCGCGCGAGATCATCCTCGACATGCCGCTGCGGCTCGACGACGGGGTGATCAAGCTGCGCGCCGATGTCGTGCGCTTCGCCGGCGGCGGCTCCATCTCGCTGGTGGTTCCGCCGCAGCAGCGCGAACAGAGCGTGGAGATCGTCGCCAAGACGTTCGACCTGTCGCATGCCCGCGCCGTGCCGTTCGTGTTCACCACCCAGGGCTGGCAGCTGACCCAGCCGCCGCAATGGCCCGTTGCCGACGCGCCCAAACGCATGATCCGCCTGAAGGTCGGCGAGATCCTGCCGGGCGAGACCGACTCCGAGGCGTCCAACGCCCAGCTGCGGCAGGACCCGGTGCGCTGGCTGCACAATCATACCGCCGACCAGGGCTTCGATTCCGGCTTGCCGAAGGACGTCTGGTCGGCCGGCTACGACGTCACCATCGGCGAGGCCGGTGCCGCCGCCTATGACGAGTTGTTCAAGACCAGCCTGCTGTGGCCCGACATGGTGGCGGCGAAGCTGCTGCGCCTGCGCTCGCGCAGCGTCTTCGACGCCGGCATCGACGCGTTCCTGCGCGCGAAGATTGCCGAGTTGCTCCCGCGCTTCGACACCCGCGCCAGCCGGCAATCGGCGGCGTCCATGCGCCGCATGCTGCGCCAGATCGACGACCAGGTGGATCCCTTCGGCGGCCGCGCCTTCGACGTGCCGATGGCCGATCTGGCGCAGCGCGTCGCCGCCTTCGGCAAGGCGCTGGACGAGACCTTCGGCACGGAGAAGAAGGCCGGCCTGCTGCAGCTGTGGGACGAGGCCCGCACCTCCTCCATCACCGCCAACCGGCCGGCGAATACCGCCAAGCAGACCGAGCAGATCGACCGCGCGCTGCGCAACGCCGCCGCGGCGCGCGATGCCGCCGGGCAGAGCCTGGCGCGCAACGCCGGCCGGCTGCTGAAGCTGGTGCAGGACATCCAGGCCAAGATCGCCGAGGTCAACCAGCTCGACGGCGAGCTGCGCGCCGAATACGACAGCCGCAAGACCGCCGCCGAATCCTATGGCGGCGCGGTCGGCAGCCTGTCCAGCGTGCCGGTCCCGGTCAGCTTCGGATTCCTGAGCGCGGCCCCGGCCGCGCTCGGCAACAGCAGGATCGTCGCCACCGGCCCCGGTTTCTACTACGGCGCCAAGGACGGCTCCTGGCCGATGGACGTTCCCGCCAGCCTCGCCGACGTCTCCGATCGCTACGCCGCCTATGCGGCGGCGCTCGGCGACCTCACCACCACGTGGACCGCGGCGGAGGCGCATTTCGCCGCCGTCATCGGCGACCTGACCGGCAAGCAGCGCAATGCGGACGAGATTGCCGCCCACGCCACGGCGATGCGCGCGGTACAGGAGTCCGGCCAGCGGCTCGCCGATCTGGTGAAGTTCGGCCCGGCGGAGCTGAAGCTGCGGCTCGACAGCTTCGACCTGCTCGGCCCGGAGAAGAACGAGAAGCGCTTCGCGATCATCGCCCAGGCCGAGGGCCTCGCCGCCGGCGGCGCTGCGCTCGCCTCGGCGATCCAGGCGGATTTGGCGCGGCTCTCTGCCCTCGATGCCGATCTCGGTGAGCTCGGCGCGATCCGTGCCGACATCGCCGGGCTCAAATCGCTGCCGGCGGTCGAGGCGGTGCAGCGCCAGGCGATGATCGACGCGACCATGCGCGGCATGCTGCTGGCCGACATTGCGCGGCAGGCGACGCAACTGCGCAAGGGCTTCTACTATGTGACCGGCGAATGGCCGGACCTGGCCGATGACGTGCAGCACTTTGCCGACGACGCGGTGACCGGCGCGCGCTTCGACCGCCGCCGCGCCGCGCTGTTCGACCCCGACGTGATGGACCAGGCGCTGGCCGACAGCCGCGCGCAATTCGCCGCCTATTACCGCGCCTTCGCCGAGCGCCGCGCGAAGCAGCTGGCGGAATTCGCGGCGAAGAAACCCGCCGTGCCGGTGGTCGAGCTGTTCCGCGCCTCCTATGTCGACGATTCCGGGCGCGACCTGGAGGCCGCCTATCTGCGCCGGCAGTTCCTCAACGCGATCAACCGCGCGATCGCGGCGCAGGTACAGCTGGGCCGCGACGGCGCCGGCTTCGCCGCGCGGCCCATCCTGATCCCGATCCAGATCACGCCGCCCAGCACCAGCGAGGGCGTGCAGCTGCTGCTCGGCGCCGCGGTGACCAAGGTGCGCTTCCGCGACGAGGGGGACCTCGCCGGCACGGTCAACCTGCGCATCGAGCATCCGCGCTGGGGCAACGTGCAGATCGACGGCGAATGCCGCCGCGTGGTCGACACCGCCTTGGGCGAGGCGAACGACGCCGACGGCATCACCGGCTATGTGCAGACCATCAGCCTGCCGAAAGGCGTCGCCAAGTCGTGGGTCGACGCGGTTTCGCCGGACAAGCCCTATGCCGACGTGCTGGCCACCGCCTTCCCCATCGATGCGCCGTACTACGCCTATGTGCAGCTGCCGCAGCCCAGTGCCTGGAGCAAGCCGCCGGTGATCGACGAGATCGAAATCTCCTTCATCAAGATCGGGACGCGGCTGCAATGAGACGCTCGCTCCTCCTCTCGCTGGCGCTGCTTCCCCTCGCCTTCGCCCGGCCGGCGGGGGCGGAGGACAATCTGCGCGAAGTCTATTTCCTCGACCTGGTGAAGAGCCGCACCGGCAACACCATCGTCGTCGAAGCCGATCCCGACACCGAGATCCTGGTGTTCAACGGCGGCGAGCTGGCGCTCGACAATCGCAACCTGATCGTCGTCGCCCGCCACGCGCGCATCGACGCCGATACGCGCATCAAGTCCTTCGGACTGGTCACCCGCCTGCCGCGTCCGGGGCGCCCGCCCCAGGCCGCGGCAGGCGCGGATGGCGCCGAGCCCGGCGCCGCGGGCGCCGATGGCGCGACGGGAACGCCCGGCGCCGCCGGCGACAATGGCAGCGCCGCGGGCAAGGTCGTGCTCAGGATCGGCGAGATCGCCGGCAAGGGCCGGCTGCTCGTCAATCTCGACGGCCAGGATGGCGGCAAGGGCCAGGAAGGCGGCCAGGGTGGCGATGGCGGCAAGGGCGCCGACGGCAAGGCGGGAAAATGCGGCACCGAGCCGATGCAGGCCGGCGGCGACGGCGGCTGGGGCGCCATCGGCGGCCAGGGTGGTCCCGGCGGCCGCGGCGGCAATGGCGGCATCCTGATCTATTCGGACGCCCTGGCTGGCTTGATCGAGGCCGGCCGTTTCGCCTTCAGCACCGCGGCCGGCGAGCCCGGCTCCGGCGGCGATCCGGGCGAGCCCGGCAATCCGGGCCTCGGCGGCGCCGGCGCACCGGCATCGTCGCCTTGCGCTGCCGGCGCCGACGGCACACCGGGCAGCCGCCATTTCGGCGCCAGCCCCGGACCGACGGGGGCGCCGGGGCGCGACGGCACCGCGGCCAAGGACGAAAACGAATGAAGTTCCTGTTGCGCTCCTTCCTGCTGCAATTGGCGGCCTTCCTGGTCGTGCTGGTCGCGTCCCACGCGGCCTCGGCGCAGACCGTGGTGCCGTTCGACCAGGTCTTCAACCTGGGCGACGACCAAGGCATCCGCATCGAGCTCGACCCGACCGACGACGTGCTGGTGTTCAACGGCGGCACCTTCATCCTGTGGGGCCGCAACCTGGAGATCCATGCCGGCCGCATCCGCGTGAATGCCGACACCATCATCCAGGCCTTCCCGAAAGGCAGCCTGCCCGACCTCGCGACCGACGGCGCACCGGGCGAACCGGGCCAGAATGGCGGCGACGGCGGGCCGGGCTATCCCGGCATTCCCGCCGGCACGGTGCTGATCCGCGCCACCTCGATCGAAGGCTCCGGCCGGCTCATCATTCTCAATGACGGCATGGATGGTGGCGCCGGCGGCAATGGCGGCCCGGGCGGGCCCGGCCTTGCCGGCGGACCGGGCGGCGACACCCAATGCAGCTGCGAGGCTTCGAGCTGCTCGGTCAGCACCTGCCTCGGCTCGATCCTGCCCGAGACCAGCCCGGCGCGGGTCGACGATCCGGTGATCGCGCAATCCATGTCCGGCTATCTGAAGGTGCTGCGCGACGCGAAGGTGCTGGCGGAGCAGCCGACCGAGGGCCAGGCGCAGACGCAGCCCTGGATGCAGTCGCTGCTGGTGTGCACGCCGACCACCACCGGCGGCAACGGCGAGAAGGGCCAGGCCGGCGGCGGCGGCGGCCAGGGCGGCCCCGGTGGTCCGGGCGGCACCGGCGGCAATGTCGCCTTCGTGCCGGCGCTGCAGGCGGCGATCGACAGCGGCCGCATCTTCGCCTCGGTTTCCGGCGGCGCTGGCGGCATGCCCGGCCGGCCCGGGCAGCCCGGCGAAGGCGGCATGGGCGGCGCGGGCGGCAAGAAGGGCTGCGAGCAGCAGTCGCGTTTCGAACCGGGGCCGAAGGGCGACAGCGGCGCCGCCGGCAAGGCCGGCGATGCCGGGAAGCCCGGCGATTCAGGCAAGGTCTACGTCGTCCAGGACTGAGCCGGCGCTCTGCGCCGGGAGTCTTTCGCCCTCAGCCGACCGGTTTCACCACCGTCGCCTGCAGCCCCTTCTCGCCCGGTTCCGCCTGATAGCGGACGATGGCGCCGAGCTTCAGCTTCTTGAACCCCTCATTCGGGACGCTGTTGGCGTGGAAATAGATCTCGCCCACCGTCTTGTCCTCGAGGAAGCCGTAGCCTTCCTGCGGGAACAGCTTCACCACTTCACCGCTCGGCTCGGCCTCGTGACTTTTCACGTCGCCGCGGCGCTGCCGCGCGGTATTCTCGAGCTGGCGTGTCAGCGCCTCGAAGGCGTCGCGGATCGCGACATAGACATCCTGGTGCGCCTGATGCTGCGGCGCCTCGCGGTTGATGACGATCTCGCGGCCCGGCACGTTCACGTCGATGCTGACGTGGTAGAGCTTGCCCTTGTGCGCGCGACGGTTCGGCGCGCGCACCACTACCCGGCAACTGACGATGCGATCATGAAAGCGATCGAGTTTCGCCGCCAGCTCTTCGATCCGCGCCCGCACGGCGTCGGAGGCATCCATGTTGCTGAAGGAGATCTGGATCGGAACCTGCATGATTCACCTCGCTGGCTCGAATGTGACGCGCGCGCGTCGGGACTGCTCCTGTTTGTCATGTGGTGCCGCCGGCCGGCCAAATCCACTGCGCCGCGATGCCACGGACATTCTAAGGTGCCGGCCTACGCATCGTCTTTCACCTGCGCGGCCCGCGCCTCCGCCAGCAGCCGCGCCACATCGGCATCCTCGACCTGGCGGAAATTGCGATAATAGGCGCCGACGGCGATGAAGTCCTCGAGCACCTGCGGGCAGACGATCTCGTCCGCGTCCGGCTTCAACGCCGCCACCGTCTCCGCCGGCGCCACGGGGATGGCGAGGACGAGGCGCATAGGCTTCTGCCGCTTCAGCGCGCGGAGCGCCGCCCGCGCCGTGGCGCCGGTCGCCAGCCCGTCATCGACGACGATGGCGACGCGGCCGGCGGCGGAAAGCGGCGGCCGGCCGCCGAGATAGAGCGCGCGACGGCGGGCGATCTCGGCGCTTTCCCGCTCCACAGCCGCGGCGATCGCGGCCTCGCTCGGCATCACCGCCGCCACGATGTCGTCGTTGAGCACGACCACCGGCGGCGCGCCATCTGCCACCGCGCCCATCGCCAGTTCCGGCTGGTAGGGCACACCGATCTTGCGCACCAGCATGAGGTCGAGCGGCGCGTGGAGCGCCCGCGCGACCTCGACGGCGACGGGAACGCCGCCGCGCGGCAGGGCGTAGATGACGCAAGGCTGGCCGCGATGCCGCAGCAAAGAGCGTGCCAGCAGCCGCCCGGCCTCGGCGCGATCGGCGTAGCGCAAAGTCATGCGGCGAACCCGCTCTCCTCACATGCGATCGGCTCACATGCGGTTGGATTCCATGTCCTCGAGCGCATAGCCGAGCTGGTCCACCGCGTCCTCGAGATAGTCGGCAAGAAGCGGCGTGCCGGCGAGATAGTCCGCCTCCCGCTTGTTGTGGCGCTGCCGCGCGGCCGCCAGGGCCTGCTTCCACTCATTCTTGGAATAGTCGCCGCGCCCAAGCCAGGTCAGCGCCACCAGTTCCTCGAGCTCGTCGTCGTTGAGGGATTCGATCGCGCCGACAAGTTCCTCGTAGCTCGGATTGCTGCGCGTATCCTCCAGGATGTCACCCATGTCCTCGTCGGCGAGGTTGGCGCCCGCATGCTCGTTGACCGGGGCGACCTCGACGTCGAATTCACGCGCCTTCTCGATGATGTAGGCGAGCTTCTCCAGGGGAATGTTCAGCATGCAATCCTCCGCCCCATGTCTGGATGGAAGGCCGATGACGGTCATCTGGCGGCGTCGTGCGCTCCTGGCCATTGTCGTCGGTGGATGGATTGTGATCCCGAACGCACAGCAGGGCAAGCGATGCATGCGGCCGCGCCGCTTACGCGACCTGCGTCAAATCGCCCGCGCCGCATGCCCGCGGCTGACCTGGCTCGCGCGGCGCCGCACTTGGATCCGCGCCGCCCGGACGCTGACCACAGCCTTACGGCGCGTAGAACATGATCCCGGCGAGGATCACCAGGTCCATCGGACCGGGACCGTGCGCCGGCAGATCGGGGCGCAGCGGCAGCATGATCCAGCTGCACATCACCTGGTTGCGCGACATGTCGACATGCGCGACCATGCCGGTGAGCGGCCGGCGCTCCGCGGCGACGCGCGCGTAGTTCTTTTCCCAGTAGCCTTCCGACCCGGAGATGCGCAGATCCTCGAGCCAGCGGCCGGTGAAATTCTGTCCGTACATCTCGTCGACATGCGAACCGGTCAGGCGATAGAAGAACCGCTTCGGACCGCGGTGCACTTCGAGGAGGATGACGTTCGGCAGCCATGGCCGCAGCGCGAAGGCGTCGAAGCGGCTTTGCGGCGGCAAGGCGCCGGCGCCGTCCCCCGCTTGCATTGCCGCTGCGTCCCAGAGCCGCCGCATCGCCGCGACGGCCGCATTGGCCTCGTCGATTTTCATTCTGCCCCGTTCAGCCGAGCGGCAGGCCGCTTCCCCAAGCCGACGCTAGCAGGCTAATGCCCGGCGGTCGACACGACAACTGCCGTTTGCTCCATATCACGCCGATACTACCTCAGGTAGTTGGAGCGCTCAGCTGAGCAGGTCCCAATGCGGCAGCGGGCCGAAGCGCTCGGCCAGAAAATCAATGAAGACCCGCACCTTGGCCGAGAGATGCCGGGAATGCGGATAGACCGCATGGATGCCGGCATCGGCCGGGATGTACTCCGGCAGCAGCGAGACCAGGGTGCCGGCCTGCAGGTCGGCGCCGACGATGAAGCTCGGCAGATAGACGATGCCCTGCCCGCGCAAGGCGGCGATGCGCAGCACGTCGCCGTTGTTGGCGTGCAGCCTGCCGTCGATCTGGACGTTGAGCGGCGTGCCGTCCGGCGCCACGAAGCGCCATTCCGGCGCCAGGGCGTTGGTGCTGTAGCACAGGCATTGATGATCGCGCAGATCGTCCGGCACGCGCGGCGTGCCGTGCCGGTCGAGATACGCGGCGCTGGCACAGAGAATCATGCGCAGCGTCGCCAGCTTGCGCGCGACCAGGCTGGAATCGGCAAGCCGGCCGATGCGGATGGCGAGGTCGAAGCCTTCGTCCACCACGTCGACATAGCGGTCGTTGAGACTGAGGTCGATCTGCACCTCCGGGCAGCACGCGAAGAAATCCGGCAGGGCAGGCGCCAGGTGCAGGATGCCGAAGCTCATCGGCGCGCTCAGTTTCAGCTTGCCGCGCGGCGCCGCCTGCGCCTGACTGACCGACATATTGGCTTCATCGATATCGGCCAGGATGCGCGTGACCTGTGCGTAGTAGCCGCGGCCTTCCTCGGTCAGGGTGAGCGAGCGGGTGGTGCGATGGAACAGGCGGACGCCGAGTTCGGCTTCGAGCGCCGCCACCTGGCGACTGACCAGGGACTTGGAACTGCGCAGCCGCCGCGCGGCTTCGGAGAAGGATTTGTTGTCCGCGACGCGGACGAAGGCCTCCATGGTAGCAAGGCGATCCATTGTTGCACCATTTGCGACTATATATTTTCAATATCATAGATTGTTGCTCAATTCGGTCAAGCATAAGGTCCTGCTCAACGACGAACCGACCCCCGCAACCCAGACAACCAGGAGGCATCCATGTCCAACCCGAAGCTCGAAGTGCTGACCCCGCAAAACTCGCAGATCATCTTCATCGACCAGCAGCCGCAGATGGCTTTCGGCGTTCAGTCGATCGACCGGCAGGTGCTGAAGAACAACACCGTTGCGCTGGCCAAGGCGGCCAAGGTGTTCGACATCCCGACCACCATCACGACCGTCGAGACCGAGAGCTTCTCGGGCTTCACCTATCCCGAACTGCTGGACGTGTTCCCGGACAAGAAGGTGCTGGAGCGCACCTCGATGAATTCCTGGGACGACCGCAAGGTGCGCGACGCGCTGGCCGCCAATGGCCGCAAGAAGGTGATCGTCTCCGGCTTGTGGACCGAAGTCTGTAATACCACCTTCGCGCTCTGCGCCATGCTGGAAGGCGGCTACGAGATCTACATGGTCGCCGACGCCTCCGGCGGCACCTCGAAGGAAGCCCACGACTACGCCATGCAGCGCATGGTGCAGGCCGGCGCCGTGCCGATGACCTGGCAGCAGGTGCTGCTGGAGTGGCAGCGCGACTGGGCGCGGCGCGATACCTACGACGCGGTCATGGACATCGTGCGCGAGCATTCTGGCGCCTATGGCATGGGCGTCGACTATGCCTACACCATGGTGCACAAGGCACAGCAGCGCACCGCGACCAGGCACGAAGCGCTGGCCCCGGTGAAAGCCTAGCCACCCGGCCGGATGTGGGAGTTCGCTGTCATGAAGCCCTATCTTCTGTCGCTCGGCGCCGGTCTTCTCATCGGCGTCATCTACAGCGCCCTCAACGTGCGATCGCCGGCCCCGCCGGTGATCGCCCTGGTCGGGCTGCTGGGGATCCTGGCCGGCGAGCAGATCGTGCCGCTGGCCAAGAAGCTGCTGAGCGCGGAGCCGATCACCGTCGGCTGGCTCAAGAAGGAGTGCGCGCCGCACGTCCTTGGAGAGCTTCCGGTCGGCGCATCCGCGAAAAAGCCGACCGACGCCGCCTAGCAGCGGCACCCGCCAACACAGCTGAGGGAAATCGACGATGCATCCCGATTTGATCCTGACCAACGGCCGCTTTGCCACCCTTGACCCGGCGCAACCCGACCCGCAGGCGGTGGCGATCGCCGGCGGCAGGTTCAGCGCCGTCGGCGATGCGGCGGCGATCCTGGCAAGCAAGGGACCGCAAACGAAGGTGCTCGACCTCGGCGGCCGGCGCGCGATCCCGGGATTGATCGACAGCCACCTGCACGTCATCCGCGGCGGGCTCAACTACAACATGGAGCTGCGCTGGGACGGCGTGCCGAGCCTGGCCGATGCGATGGCCATGCTGAAGCGCCAGGCGGAAATCACCCCGCCGCCGCAATGGGTGCGCGTGGTCGGCGGCTTCACCGAGCACCAGTTCGCCGAGAAGCGCCTGCCCACCCTCGACGAATTGAACGCGGCGGCGCCCGACACCCCCGTCTTCATCCTGCACCTCTACGACCGCGCGCTGCTGAACCGCGCCGCGCTCAGGGCCGCCGGCTATACGAAGGACACGCCGAACCCGCCGGGCGGGGAGATCCAGCGCGACGCGTCGGGCGAGCCGACCGGCCTGCTGCTGGCGAAACCAAATGCCCTCATCCTCTACGCGACCCTCGCCAAGGGGCCGAAGCTGCCGCCGGAGATCCAGCTCAACTCCACGCGCCATTTCATGCGCGAGCTGAACCGCCTCGGCGTCACCGGCGTGATCGATGCCGGCGGCGGCTTCCAGAACTATCCCGACGACTACGCCATCATCGAGAAGCTGCATGCGGACGGCGAGTTGACCCTGCGCATCGCCTACAACCTGTTCACCCAGAAGGGCGGGCAGGAACTCGAGGATTTTACCAGGTGGACCGGCATGGTGCAGGCCGGCCAGGGCGACGATCTCTACCGCGTCAACGGCGCCGGCGAGATGCTGGTGTTCTCCGCCGCCGACTTCGAGGATTTCCGCGAGCCGCGCCCGGAACTGCCGCAAGGCATGGAGGGCGAGCTGGAGCGCGTGGTGCGCGTCCTGGCCGAGAAACGCTTTCCGTGGCGCCTGCATGCGACCTATGACGAAAGCATCGGTCGCGCCCTCGACGTCTTCGAGCGGGTCAACAGGGACATTCCGTTCGACGGCCTGCACTGGTTCTTCGACCACGCCGAAACGATCACCGACCGCAACATCGACCGCATCGCTGCACTCGGTGGCGGCATCGCCGTGCAGCACCGCATGGCCTATCAGGGCGAATACTTCATCGAACGCTACGGCGCCAAGGCTGCCGAAGCGACGCCGCCGATCAAGCGCATGCTGGCGGCCGGCGTTCCGGTCGGCGCCGGCACCGACGCCACGCGCGTCGCCAGCTACAACCCCTGGGTCTCGCTGTCATGGCTGGTCACCGGCAAGACGGTCGGCGGCACGCGGCTCTACCCGGCGCAGAATCGGCTCGACCGCGCGACGGCCTTGCGACTGTGGACGGAGGCCAACACCTGGTTCTCTGACGAGCAGGGCAAGAAGGGCCGCATCGCCGTCGGCCAGCTCGCCGACCTCGCGGTGCTCTCCGCCGACTATTTCAACGTGCCGGAAGACGAGATCGCGCATCTCTCTTCGGTGCTGACGCTGCTCGGCGGCAGGATCGTCCACGGCGCCGGCGATTTCTCGACTCTCGCCCCCGCTCTGCCGCCGCCCGCTCCCGATTGGTCGCCGGTGAAGCGGTTCGGCGGCTACCAGGACCGCGCCGTGCAGCGTGTGGCCGCCGCGTCATGTGGTTGCGCCCATGGCTGCAACCTACACGGCCACGACCACGCCCGGGCCTGGACGGCCAGCGTGCCAACCGCCGACGAAGCCGGCTTCTGGGGCGCCCTCGGCTGCGGCTGCTGGGCGGTGTGATGGGCTAGGCGGCGCCGATCCAGGACATCTTCACAATTCTCGCGCCCATTGTCGCAACCATCGCAACAGTATTGTTCTTAGGCAGAGAATTGTTGCGCAACAGCCGGCTCGCTACATCTCGGTCAGGCGAGGGGCTGGCCCCGCCATCCCGTCCTGGAGAAACGACATGACCGACCTGACCCACGCGACCGCGAAGCCGATCATCCCCCTTCTTGCCCCGGCGCAGCGCACCCTGGCGCCGCTGGTGGAACCTGTCCTGCGCCTCGCCACCGGCCTGCTGCTGGTGCCGCATGGCGCGCAGAAGCTGTTCGGCTGGTTCGGCGGCTATGGGCTGGAAGGCACCGGCCAGTTCTTCGCGAGCATCGGCTACCCGGCCTCGATGGCGCTGGTGGTCGGGCTGATCGAATTCGTCGGCGGCCTCGCGCTCGCCGCCGGCCTGCTGACCCGCGTCGCCGCCGGCTTCATCGCCGGCTTCCTTGCCGTCGCGGTGCTGCAGCACTCGGCCAACGGCCTGTTCTGGAATGACGGCGGACTGGAATACCCGCTGCTTTGGGGCCTGCTCGCCCTGGGCTTCGTCATCCGCGGCGGCGGCAAATACTCGGTCGATCGCCTGATCGGCCGCGAGATCTGATCATCGTGAATGCGGGATCGCCCTTCGGGCGATCCCACGAAAGGAGCATCACCATGTCCATCATGCATCGCCCATCGGAAGCACGCGGCCGCGAGACCCTGGATTGGCTCGACAGCCGCCATTCCTTCTCCTTCGCGCATTACTACGATCCGGCGCATATGGGCTTCCGCAGCCTGCGCGTCATCAACGACGACACTGTGGCGCCGGGTGCCGGCTTCCCAACCCATGGCCACCGCGACATGGAGATCATCTCCTACGTCGTGCAGGGCGCCCTGGCGCACCGCGACACCACCGGCGGCGAAGGCGTGGTCAAGCGCGGCGACGTGCAGGCGATGTCGGCCGGCACCGGCGTGCGGCACAGCGAGTTCAATGACTCCGACCGCGCGCCGGTGCGCTTCCTGCAGATCTGGATCCTGCCGACCGAACAGGGCCTGCCGGCCGCCTATCGCCAGGCAAAATTCGACGACGCGCAGAAGCGCAACCAGCTGCGCCTCATCGTCGCCCCGGGCGGACGCGACGGCGCGCTCGGCATCAACCAGGACGCGGCGATCTATGCCAGCCTGCTCGATGCCGGCGCGACCGTGGTCCATGCGCTGGAACCCTGCCGCGGCGCCTGGGTCCAGGTGGTCGGCGGCCGGATCGACGTGAACGGCACGGAGCTCAAGAGCGGCGACGGCCTGAAGCTCGAGGACACCGATCGCGTCACCGTCGCCGGGCTGGAGCCCAGCGAGTTCCTGTTGTTCGACCTGGCCTAGCCCGGCTCGATTCCCGCCGCCACCGGGCCTCATCCGGCGGCGGCGGCAGGATCGGCGCAATTTTCCGATAAACCCGCCTTTCCAGTGCGTTAACCACCCGTTCATCGAGTCCGGCTTTGATCTGCGGACGCATCCAGTCCACAGGCGCCGCATTCCATGGGCCATCCACAACCGCAGCTTCGCGACGCCGGCATGGCGGCGCCGCTTTCCAGCGGTGCCCCGGCGCTGGCCGTGCGCGACCTGACCAAGAGCTTCCAGCGCCCCGCCGTCGACCACCTCGACCTCACCGTCCGGCAAGGCGAATTCTATGCCCTGCTCGGCCCCAACGGCGCCGGCAAGACCACCACGCTGCGCATCGTGTCCGGCCTGCTGCGGCCGGACAGCGGCAGCGTCGCGATCTGGGGCATCGACGCGCTGGCCGACCCCATTGCCGCCAAGCGCATTACCGCCTGGGTCAGCGACGAGCCGATGATCTACGACAAGCTCTCGCCGATGGAATACCTCTCCTTCGTCGCCGGGCTGTGGGATGTCGAGCCGGCGGTGGCCGAGCGGAACGCGCGCGAACTGGTGCAATGGCTGGAACTCGGCCCGGTCGCCCATGAGCGCTGCGACGGCTTCTCCAAGGGCATGCGCCAGAAGGTGGCGCTGGCCGGGGCGCTGGTGCACGACCCGAAGCTGATCATCCTCGACGAGCCGCTGACCGGGTTGGACGCCCGCGCCGCGCGCCTGGTGAAGGACGCGCTGCTGGCCCGCGTGCGCAAGGGCTGCACCGTGATCATGACGACGCATATCCTGGAAGTGGCCGAGCGCATGGCGGAGCGCATCGGCGTCATCTCGCGCGGAAAACTGATCGCCGAGGGTTCGCTGGAGGAACTGCGCCACCGCACCAGCGGCAACGGCAGGCGCGGCGACAGCAGCCTGGAGGACGTCTTTCTCGCCTTGGTCGACGAGCAGGATTCCGGAGTCCAGACGACGGCGTCCGAAACCGGGGAAGCGGCGCGGTGACCGCGGCCAGGACGCTGGGGCCGGGCTCGTTGTTCTGGCTGGCGCGCCACGAAGGCAACCTCGCCTGGCGCGACATGCACTACCTGATGACGGCGGGCGGGCGCTGGCGGATGCGCAGCGTGATCCTGATCTTCCTCGCCATCATGGCGTTCCTGCACCTGGTGGCCTATTCCATCGTCGCCCGACACGCCGGGGCCACCGTCGAGTCCGGGCCCAGCGTCCTGGTCGCCATCACCGGCAGCCTGGTGCTGAGCTTCTTCCTCATGCTGTCGCAGGCACTGGAACAGGTAACGCGCCTGTTCTACAGCCGCGGCGATCTCGACCTGTTCAAGTCGTCGCCGGTGCCGCTCGATCGCCTGTTCGGCCTGCGCGTCGCCGCCATCGCCATCTCGACCACCGGCATGGCGCTGATCGTGGCCGCACCCGTGCTCGACGTGCTGATGGTGATGGGCGGGGCGCGCTGGGCGCTCGGCTTCGGCGTCGCCGGCGCCGGCGGGCTGGCGGCGACCGGCCTGTCGCTGCTGCTGGCCGCGTTCCTGTTCGACACCATGGGGCCGCGCCGCACGCGGCTGGCGGCGCAGATCGCCTCGGCCATCGTCGGCTCGGCCTTCATCATCGGCATCCAGGCGGTGGCGATCCTGTCCATCGGCACCCTGTCGCCGCAGGTCTTCCTGCAATCCGCCATGGTGCTGACCCATGCGCCATCCGCCGACAGCTGGCTGTGGCTGCCGGCCCGGGCGGTGCTGGGCGATGGCACGGCGCTGCTGGCGACCTTCGCGATCGGGATCGTGCTCCTGGCCCTGC